>JAKSIE010000005.1 GCA_024398995.1 Fibrobacter sp. | reverse complement strand
AGTACCAGAAAGAGTTTTCCGCTCAACCTATTCTAGCCCCCTGGGTCGACGACTGTGTTATAGAAATCGACGAAGAAGGCGAGAGCATCACCTGCGGCGCAGACTACCTCAAGAGCATGTGCCCCGGGGAAAAATAGCCCAGTTATGAAAATCGACTGTATCACTATTTTTCCGGAGATGTTCACCCCCATGAAGACATCAATCATGGGTAGGGCTCAGAACAAGGGACTTATGGAATTCAACACAGTCTACCTTCGCGATTTCGCGATCAACGACTACGGTCAGGTAGACGACGTCCCCTACGGTGGCGAACCGGGCATGGTCATCCGACCGGAACCCCTGGCCAAGGCCATCCGCAGTACAGGCGTCAAGGAAGACGGCGGCAAGGTCATCTATTTGACTGCAGACGGCGTGCCTTTCACCCACAAGATGGCCGAGGAACTTTCCAAGGAAAGTCACCTGGTACTCATCTGCGGGCACTACAAGGGCATCGACGACCGCATCCGCCAGTCCGAAGTGGATTTGGAGATTTCCATAGGCGACTTCGTTGTCAGTGGTGGTGAATTGCCCGCCATGCTGGTAACAGACGCAGTGGTCCGCCTCATCGACGGCGCCCTCGGCAACCGCGAATCCGGTGATACCGATTCCTTTGCACAAGGCGTACTGGGATGGCCGGTCTACACCCGTCCAGAAGTTTTTGAAGGAAAAAAGGTTCCAGATGTGCTTTTATCGGGCCATCACAAGAACATTGCAGCCTGGAGGCGTCAAGAATCGTTAAAAAGAACGGAAGAAAGGCGCCCAGACATCTTTAAAAATCTCGAAAGAGATACTAAATTTGGCATCAAATAATTAACTGAGGTACATTATGTCCCTGAATATCGAAGCAATCCAGAATGAAAACGTGAAGACCGACCTCCCGGCATTCCGCTCTGGCGACACCGTCACCGTGAACGTCAAGGTTATTGAAGGCACCAAGGAACGTATCCAGCCGTTCAAGGGCGTCATCATCCAGGTCAAGAACTCTGGCATTTCCAAGACTATCACCGTCCGCAAGATGTCCAACGGCGTTGCTGTTGAACGTATCTTCCCGGTTAACTCTCCCCGTATCGCATCCATCCTCTTGGATCGCCCGGGTAAGGTTCGCCAGGCTCGCATCTACTACATGCGCGACCTCCGCGGTAAGGCTGCACGTATCGAAGAACGTCAGTAATCTTTACTGCTAAGGGCTATCCAACCATGAACACGGTGGATTCCCGACAACAAATAATCCCGCCCAATCGTATTAACGTGAAGGCGGGATTTGTTGTTTATACTCCTAACAGCGACGAAAGGAGTATCGTCATCCTGAACGACGGGGAACTGGCAGCTCGCAACAAGGACAATCCCAACGAAATTGTTTTTACCATGGAACCGGGGGACCTCGTAGGTGTGGCCGCCCTCCTGGAGCGTGAGCCTTTCCATCATGAGCTGGTAGCCACCAAGGATTCTACCATCACCATCGTCAACGAAGAGTGCATGGAATCCGAACTTCAGCGCCTACCGGTATGGCTTCTTGCCGTCATCAAGACCCTATCTGCAAAGACCCGAAGGATGAAGTACGCTGCTCGCCAGTCCAACGTGGCAAGCACCCTGAAAAGCCTGGCCGAGTACTGCAGCCACAAGCCCGCCAAGGAACCTCTGTTCCTTACGGAAATGATCCAGGAATACGGCTGGTTAACAAGAGTTCCCAGCGAAGTCATCCAGGAAGATCTCAAGTCCCTAGTCCGTAGGCACCTGATGCACCTGACCAAGGTGGACGGTCGAGTCATCTGCAAAATCCCCGACCCCTCTCTCCTCAAGATTTTTATAGACTACCTGACCTCCGTCGAGCGTTGCGAGTCCTTTGCTCCCTACAAGCTTACCCTGTACCAGAAAAAGGTCCTGGCTCTGCTGTCCACTATGGATGGCAAAACCAAGAAAGACAGTCCAGGCTGGTTGAACTTTATTAAGCAGAACGACCCCAAGGCCGGAGTTTCCGAATGGATCTGCCTTGTGAAACTGGGATGGTTTAAACCCGTCGACAACGACAACTTCATCGTTTGTACAGACAAAGTAATGTACTTCTTGAAGGCACTGCGTTACGAGACAAACATCAGAGGGGTGGTCTAATGAATCTATTCGAAGGACAATACCTCTTCAAGGAAGGGGAAACCAGGAATTCCCTCTACATCGTCAAGGACGGTCTGCTCAAGGGAATCTCCACCCATTCCAGTCAAGTGAACAGCTACGGTCCGGGTACCCTGATTGGAGAATTCAACCTGCTCGAAGGTACGCCCTGCAACGAGTCCGTCCAGGTCATCGAAGACGCCGCCATCCAGGAAATCGACCAGTCCGCGCTCAAGGCGGTGCTGGACGAGGAACCAAGCTGGCTCAAGGCCATCCTTACCTTCCTTACAGGACGTTTCCACATCGCCGAGGAAGCCAACAAGAAGAACAGCCGCGTCAAGGCCCTGCCTGCCCTACTGTACGTTTTGAAATCCCATCTGGAAAACAATCCGGACCAAAAGGTTTCCCTGGCAGCCATCACCAAGGAAATCCAGATCCTGATAAATCTTGGCACAGAGGACATCCAGGAACTGCTGGGTGCCTTGAGCAGCCTACAGGTTCTAAAAGTCCATGGCGACGAAATTTTCTTGGACAGCCCCAGAGTCATCGGCTTGCTCTACGAGACCATCCAGTACCGCGCCACAAAGAAAAAGGTTTCTCCCAACATTCTCTCCATGACGGAGCAGATGATTCTCACCGCCATCATGAAGGCTGTGACTGACAACCACGAGCCCTTGAGCAACGGAGTCTGCATCATCTCCACCGACGTCATCAGGGCAACCGCAAAAAAGGCAATGCACGGTATGACTGTTACCATGCTGACCATGCAGCCCCTAATCCAACGCGGCCTAATTAAGCCCTCCAAGCCCTTGGACTTTAGCGATCCTACGCAACCTCTGGACGCCATCCCGTTTTTCTACTGCGATTTCGAGAAGATCATGGACATGCTGGAATTGAATCGAATATTCCCCCAGTTGGACAAGAAACTGGTCTAGTTCGAACTCGTATTTTTCTATTTTATTGTCGTAAATTTTAAACCCTCAAAGAAAGGTTATACAAATGAAACTCTCCGCTCTCCTCATTACCCTTGCATCCGTAGCCGCATTTGCTCAGGAAGCAGCAGCAGAACAGCAGCCCAGCGCTCTCGGTGGATTCCTCCCGCTGATTCTCATGTTTGTCGTGATGTGGTTCTTCTTCATCCGCCCCCAGAGCAAGGAAAGAAAGCTCCAGGAAGCCATGCGCAAGGCTCTCAAGAAGGGCGACAAGGTCATGACCACAGCCGGCATCGTTGGTGTTGTTACAAACATCGACGAAACCTCCACCACAGTTACCATCCGCACCGGTTCCACCACCCTCATCGACTTCGAAAAGGCCGCTGTTCTTCGCGTTCTCAACGCCGAAGCAAAGCCTGCAGAAAAGACCGAAGAAAAGAAGTAATCCAAGGGATATAAATTATGGCACTCCTCCCTATCCGAATTTACGGTGACCCGGTACTTCGTAAGAAGTGCGAACCCATTACTGAGATTACCCCGGAACTTCGTCAGTTGGCCCGCGACATGCTGGAAACCATGTACGACGCCCCGGGTTGCGGCCTTGCTGCACCTCAGATTGGCAAGAACATTCGTCTTGTGGTTATCGACACCGCAATCCCCGGAGAAGAGGACCCCCGCCCCTACATCATGTTCAATCCGGAATGGGAAGCTGAACCTGATGCAGAAATCGTCGAATACGACGAAGGCTGCCTTTCTGTTCCCGACATCTTCTGCAACGTATTGCGCCCCAACAAGGTTTGCGTACGTTTCTTCGACATCGAAGGCGTTGCCCAGGAAATCCACAACTGCGACGGTCTCTTCGGACGCTGCATCCAGCACGAAGTGGACCACCTGAGCGGGGACCTGTTCGTGGACAAGATCTCTACCTCCGATCGTACCATGAACCAGTCCAAGCTGAAGAAGATGGCCAAGGACACTCAAGCCAAGCTCAAGGGCAAGCGCTAAGCATTTGCAGGGAACTCCATTGACATTTTCTCGGTGGACATTCCTTTGCACACTCATTTGCAGCCTTGCGCACTTTGCAACCGCAAAGTCGCAGGCTGTTTCTGTTTCTAGCGACGACTTTGACTTGCCCGAAGACGTGGCTAATGCCGAAGTCGTAAACTTTGCGCCTATTGAAGCAAGCGACGTGGCTGAGCAAGAAACAGAAAACGCCGAGGATCAGGGCGACGAGGCCATTCCCAGCGGAGTATTCATTCCTATAGCAACACCGACAAAAGCCAACGGAAACAGTGCAACTGGCGTGGCCGAAAGCCATGCAGGCTTGCAGGTAAGAGCCGTTCCCCAAGAATTGAACCGTCCCATCCGTGTAGGCATTTTCGTTGGCGTCAAGGAACTCTACCTCGTATTCAACGGCGAAGAAATCAAGATCACTGCAGCGGGCAAGAACATCAAGGTTCAGTCTGGCAGCAAGTCCATGGAAATGGAATCCCGTGAATTTCAGAACGAAGACGGAAGTTGTCTCGCTGTGGCGCAAGACCAGAAATCATTGAAGCGCGCATGTTATCCTGGTACGGTTCTGTTCCGGGCCAACGCAGGCAAGGTAGACGCGATTAACGCGGTTGACGTAGAAGAATATCTCCGCGGTTCCGTGCCCTACGAAATCGGCAAACTGGATGCGGAGCGCATTGAAGCCCTGAAGGCTCAGGCTGTTGCAGCACGAACTTACGCCTACAAGCATTTTAACAGTCGTGAAGCCATGGGTTTTGACGTTTACGCCGACGTAAAGGACCAGGTATACAAGGGCCTGGAAGGCGCCACGCCCCTGACAGACGCTGCAGTAAAGGCCACCGCCGGCGTGGTCATGACATACAACGGCGAATTCATCATCGCCTACTACCATTCCACATGTAGCGGCAGGACAGAGACCCTGGCCACCTGGAACAGGCCCGACCTCCCCTACCTGCAAAGCAAGCCGGACTTACGCCCAGACGGTTCTCCCTGGTGCAACGAATCCAGCTATATGAAATGGGAGAAGCGCTTTACAGACAAAGAAATCGTAGACCTTTTCAAGAAGAACGCCAAGGAAGCCAAGGCCGTTTTCTCCAGCAGTACAGGCAGCGACTTTAAAAAAGTCAAGTCCATTTCTATCCTGGACACATTGGCCGGAGGGCGCATCCTCACGCTTCGTGTAGAAACAGACAAAGGCCATTTCAACGTCCTTGCCGACAAGACCCGCTGGCTTTTCAAGAAGGCCGGAGCAATTCTCCCCTCCTCCCTCTTTAGCGTTAAGCACGAGAAGCAGGAATGGATCGTTACCGGAAGCGGTTTTGGTCACGGCGTTGGCATGTGCCAGATGGGCGTTCGCGCCAGGGCTCAGGCGGGACAAAGCTTCCAGGAAATCTTGACACACTATTACCCGGGCATCACCCTGGAACAGTACACCAGATAACCGGATAAAAAAGATTCGTATTCCTATGTCCAAGCCGGTTCTTAAAGTTATCAGTCAAGGCTGTGCAGCCAATTTCGGCGAAGGCGAAAAGATCGCCCGACTGTTGCAGGATAAGTACAACGTGTCCTTCGGCTTGTTCGACAAGGAAGGTTCGGTCAACGGGCAAGGCGAACACGTGGACGCCTACGTGCTGAACGTTTGTACGGTCAAGGGAAACGCCAGCGCCATCAAGCTTTTGAAGCAGGCGCGGGAACAGTCGCCCGAGGCAGCCATCTACGTTACGGGATGCGCCCCCAAGGATTTGAAACTGGAAGTGGCAAGGATCGACCCAGGCGTCGTCTTTACTAGCCTGACGGAACTATCCACGGGCACCGCCCCAATGAACGTAAGCTCGGCCAGCGACAAGCCCTCTGTACTTCGCGAGGCGCCCCTGGTTGGCATCGTGAACATTGAGGAAGGTTGCCTTGATGCATGCGCCTACTGCTCCACCCGCTTGGTAAAAGGGCGTCTCCATAGCTTTCCTGCAATCGCAATCGTAGAACAGATCAAACAGTTTGTTTCAGACGGTTGCCGCGAAATCCAATTGACAGGCCAGGACTGCGGTTGCTATGGCTTTGACCTCGGATCAAACCTTGCAGAACTCGTCCAAAAAATTCTCGTCGACGTCCCTGGCGATTACCGCATACGCCTCGGCATGGGCAACCCCCGTCACATCCTGCAGTACAAGGAAGCCCTGTTCGAATGCTTCCAGGACGATCGAGTGTACAAGTTCATCCACCTGCCAGTACAAAGCGGCAGCGAACATATCCTGCAGGCCATGAACCGCAAGCACACCGCCCAAGACTACATTGATCTGGCCGCTGAGTTCAACAAGCGCTTCCCGCTGTTCACCCTCAGCACAGACCTGATTGTAGGTTTCCCTGGGGAAAGCGACCAGGACTTCGTAGACACACTCCGCATCCTTCAGGAAACCCGCCCCACGGTCTGCAACATCACCCGCTTCGTTTCCCGTCCGGGTACACCCGCAAGCCGCATGGACAGCGTCGTTCCCGACGATGTAAAGCACAAGCGTTCCGCAGAACTTGCCGCAGCCTTCCAGCAGATCGCCGCAGAAAATAACGCCCGCTGGATCGGCCAAACAGAACGCGTCACCATCGAGAAGGAAGGGTACCGCAAAGGCACCCTCATCGCCCGAAACGACGCCTACCGTCCCGTGGCAATCGTCACCGACACACTCCCCTCCAGCGCAACCTCCAGCAGCGCAGCCTCCGCTCGGCTCGCCGCCGGAACACGTCTTACAGTGAACATTACAGGCGCCGAGCCCTTCGCCCTCATCGGCACCCCCGTCTAGCCCTGCACCCCCGACGCAGGCAAGCAATCTCAGCGCGGTTACGCTAACCCTTTACATGCAAAAAGCCCCCTGGCTCACGCCAGAGGGCTTTTAAAGCATTTCGCTAACGACTAGTTCTGACGGCGATAACCGCGCTTGTAGACGTTGTAAGTTCTGGTGTACATCACGTTACCCTGCTGTTCCTTACCATAGAGCTTCTGGCAAGGAGTGCCTTCTTCCTGGATAACGGTCACCTGGTAGATATAGACACCGGTACCAACGGCACGGCCATCCTGAGAAACTGGGTACATCTTGACGGTTGCAAGGAACACACCAGTTTCACCATTCAGATATTGATCAGCAGGGTCAATAGCTTCAGAGCAAGCATTCGGCTTTGTGGAATTAGCTTGCTGAACCTTCAAAGCTGCAGCAATGTCTTCCTTTGTAACCTTCTGATGGTACTGGCTTACAAAGTGACCAAGGTGGTCAAATACGCGAACGTTGATACGGAATGCACCCTGCATGGGGAATGCCCAGCTAGCACAGCTTTCAACGCCATTTTCGGTGAAGCACTTGGATGCTGCTGTAGTAGCCTTACCACCAACGATTGCGGTAGAATTGGTACCAGCAAGAGCACCACCTTCGCCAGCAGCACCATAGTACTTAGCTTCGTCGTCGGTCAAGCTCAACGGGTTACCATTCATACCAACCGGCTTGCCGTCCTTATTTTCGGGAAGCGGTGTAATGATAAGGTCTGCAGTATAGTTTTCAGGCAATTCACCACCATTTTCATCAGCAATGTTTGTCAATTCAGCAGCAACACCGCCAAAGTCCGGACGGGTAACCACGGTATCCATAGGCAGGGTCTTGATTTCGTTAGAACCGAAGAACTTAACCTTTGCCCAGTCAGTTAGATTATCCGGGTAGCCAACCACAGCCTTGCCGGAACCGGAAGCAACATTAAAGGAAAGCAGAGCGTTCCAGGCAGTCAACTGATCCCACAGGCCCGGAGCCAAAGCGTCGTAAGCCTGCTGCAGTTCGGAATTGTCCACAGGTTCAGTGGGAGTCATAGAGTTGAAGGCCATCTGGTCGTTATTAAGGATGCCGCCTTCGACAATCTTACCGTTCTTGTCCTTCAGCACACCGGTCATCTGGTACAGGATACCACTGGATTCCTTATCCACACCACCGGTAATGGTAGTTACATAGTAGCCGTAAGTTTCGTAGCTCTTGGTGCCGTCGGCATTAACCACGGTACGGACAACAACCATGGTGGGTTCACCATTGTTGACACCTTCAAGAGAAGCTGCAGCAGCAGCGGCATTAATGCTTGCAATGGTTTCGTTAGAAAGAGCGGTGTTCAGCAAGATACTGGTAACCTGGTTACCGTTTTCGTCTGCCTTAACAGTCACGTTGCTCACAGAAGGCTGACCATAGCGAGAGGGAGCCACTTCTGCCAGAGAAGAACGGATGTAGATGTTAGAACCATCGGTCTGACGGTCAGCATAGAAGAAGTGCAGATGATGCCAAGTATTATCAGCCCAGCCAGTAGCGTCAGATGCACCGACGCAGTTTTCGCCGTCGGCCAGAGGAGGCTTGCCCCATGCTGCATCGGTTCTACAACCATGGTTGTTTTGAGCCAAGACTTCGATATCCACACTACCCGGAGCAGCAAGATGGGTACCGCCCAAGTCAACAGCCAGCACACCGTCCACGAAGATCCACATATCATCGTCGCCAGCGAATTCAAACACTTCGTGCTTTTTCAGCTGGTTAGCCTTTCTGTACTTGAACTTTGCATAACCCATCATTGTAAATGCATAGTTGCGGAGATGCTGCATGCCCAAGGTTCCAATTGCGGCAGCTGCATTGGCAGCAGCACTAATACCACCAATAGAAGCTACGTTACGAGGGCCACCATACTGGAGCCAAGCCTTACAAAGAGCAGCGGTATTCTGCTTACGGTAGTCTGTCTGAGTACCGGCATATTCGTAGTTATAGGGAGGGCAGAAAATGGACAGGGACTGGGGTCCAAACTGTTCACAGACGCCATTGGGCTGAATCTGGGCGTTACAAGCCTTAGGACCAACCCAAGCACCTGTAACGGGATCGATTTCATCCAACGGAGAATAACCACCGTTGTTGTAGTTGTAGTCGAATTCGTAGTAGTTGGTGCCCTTAACCTTGAGCAAGTCCATAGTGGTGTTTGTTCTCAGGTTTGTACCCGGAACATCGGCATACCACTGGCCGAAGTTTGCATTATCGCAAAGATCCTGAGCCTTGACAATGGTCACATCGTCGAGCATGTCAATTTCCTGACCAGGCTTAGGGTTGAAAGCAAGGTACGGGACCACCATGCCCGGAGTGTAGTACACATCATTTGCCCAAACGGTGTTACCACCGGCACAAACGAAGCCACGCACCGTAGTATCACCAGCAACTACGCTAACCTTGGCGTAGCCACGCTGAGTAATGCCGTTCTGAGTACTGTTTGCACATTCACCGTACTGAAGCACTGCGCCAGAGGTAGAAGTAGACTGGAGATAAGAAGGCAGGAATGCATTGAGGGCCATGGGCTTGCCGTCCTGACCGATCCTAGCACCTCTCATGGATTCCTTATTACCGCAAGTTACGTGGTAGGCTGCAGAACCAGTCCAATCAAGGCCGTAGCCATTGTCTCTCATGGCCATTGCACCTGCAGTGTAGCCAAAAATGTCGTTCTGGTGTCTAACGGATTCTTCGGAGAAGTTTTCAAAGTCAGGGTGATTCGGCTGGAAGTCGCGAATCACAATATCGAGCTGGGTGGTA
This sequence comes from Fibrobacter sp., assembly GCA_024398995.1. Lineage (GTDB taxonomy): Bacteria > Fibrobacterota > Fibrobacteria > Fibrobacterales > Fibrobacteraceae > Fibrobacter. The sequence continues at coordinate 90,062 of JAKSIE010000005.1, read as the reverse complement.
TCTCCGACAGCAGCAAAGGCCATGGAAGAGCATCCCATAAAAGCGCCCAAGGCCAACATTTTCTTTGCATTCATAATTTCCAATCTCCACCTATAAATAGGTTGCGAATATTCAAACCTAAATATACACCTTTTTTCCCCTTTTATTTAAAAGCACCCCCTAAAAAACGTCCATTTTTTGATTTTTGCAATAAATAGTGACCTGTTTCATAAAAAAACGACAAACAAAAAGGGAGAAAATGGTCCAAATTTTTCAAAAACAGTGTTTTAAAATGCTAAATAAGAGCGCATGACTTTCACAACCGTTATCACCGTCGTAATCGTCTTGCTGTTGCTCCGCGTTTTTTGGCTCCGAATCAAGGCATCCAGCACCCGGAATGAAAACTTTAAGCAGCTCCCCCCCAAGGACCAGCTTTCCGTACTAAAGGAGTGTCTGCTGAACAACCCCACGGAAAAGAACCTGCAGAACCTGAAACAATTCGGGGAGGACTTCCAGGTGGACTTCGATGCGGAGACCTACCGCCCCTTTATGGCAAGACAGTTGGAAATCAGCAAGAAGAAGGACGCTCTGGTTGAGGACAACGAACTTTTCGCAGAGGAGGCCCGCTGGTTGGACTCCATCCGCCCGTTGGAGTTCGCGGAGGCAGACCAAGCCCTGTCCGCAGGAGAAAAGTCAACCTACGTGGAGAAAAGCCTCGAGGGGATCTCCAGACTTTATTCCGACGAAGCCATTCTGGCAGCGCTGGAAAAGCTGGTTCCCGATTATAGCAAGGCCCAGGACCTGCTAACCAGCTACAGGGAACTTGTGGAAGTCCGTGAGCAAAGCGGCGCCAGCGACGAAGAACTCGAAAAGCTCCGTAAACTCCGCAATAAGTGGGACGAGGAACTATTAAATATATAATGACACAAAGGGGCGGAAGCCCCCTGAGGAGCGAGTTTACCCGTCCCCTTTTTTGGGGACCAGCCACACTAAGGAACAAGTTCCTAAGAGTGTTGCAGCCCCTCAGACACGAAAAAAAGTCCGGGCATTTCGCTCGGACTTTTATGAGTGGGGATTCCAAAGGGGCGGAAGCCCCTTTGCATCTAATTAAAACCAGCGCCAGGTAACTCCGAAGAGCACCATGCTCTTGTACTGAGCGTCTTCGGACTGATCGAAGTCGTAAGCCATGTCGAAGCCAGCCTGAAGTTCAACACCAGTGGTGAGGATTACGGAAAGGAGGTTTTCCCACTTGCCATCAATCTGCTTTACACCCTGGAAGTTGGTGAAGCCCCACAAGCGGCTCTTAAAGCTAACAATGTCAGAGAATGCATACTTGCCTTCCAAGACAACTTCAAGACCCGGTTCGTCACGGAATGTTTCAACCTTGTCCAAAGTTTCCTTATCATCAGCAAAGCCGTAACCATTGGAAATGGTCATGCGGTTAGCAAAACCGCCACGAGCGGAGAGGTTATCATTGGGGATATAAGCGATACCAGCAACCTGAGTTTCGTAAGCCGGATCCATGAAGCTGGAGACAGCCTTCTTCACTTCGTTACCATCGTCATCGGTGCTGTAGCTGTAGCCGCTCATAATCTGGGTTTCAAAGCGGTTACCGATATAAGCCTTGACGGTAGAGGAGAACGGCATGTTGAAATCAACCATGGATTCCCAGAAGAGCTTGTCGTTAGACTTACGCCAACCCATTTCTTCAGTCCAAGTCTGACCGATTTCAATATCAACGAGGTTACGCCAGTTGGCAACGGACCAGTTACCCTGGACATCTGCGTGATAGGTAACCAACCAGTTGTAGTTAGAGGTACCACCTGCCTGCCAGTTGCTGAAATTGTACCAGTTGATCTTAGCACCAGCAACAACATCTGCCTTCCAGTTTTCCGGAAGAGCTCCTTCGAAGGTACCACCTTCAGCCATTGCAGGAGCAGCAAAAGCGCAAGCAGCTGCGCATGCCATAAAGAATTTCTTCAGCTTCATATGTTTTCCTTTTTTTTGCCAAAGCCTTTGAGCTTTGATCGTATACTGCACGAAAAAAGATAGGAATATTTATAAATCGGTCAAATAAAAAGTAAAAGAAACAGGGTATAAAGTGACGGCGTTCACGTACGGGTCTCCCCTATGCTATATTTTAACCATGAATTTTTCCTCCCGCATCAAATTAATGGCCGCCGCCCTCATTTTGGGAGCTTCGGTTACTGCAAACGGAGCCCAGAAGAGTCCCTGGAACTTTGAAGTGGGCATAGGCACCCGCAGTTTGACGCCTATCGTTCTTTTGGGAGGTTTTTCCTACAACAACCTGAACTTCAGACTTCAGGGTCTAGGCTTCCACAATGGTCCCCGAGACTACTGGTGCGGAGTTCGTGGCAGCCTGCTTTGGACTCTTTTTAACAATTCGCCCTTCCAGATTAGCTTGGGTCTCGGTTCCGGCTATGAATACGCTCAGGCCCCAAACGACATGCACAAGGCGCTTAACGAAGCCAACCACGCCAAATACGTCTATACGTACAACTACAAGGAAAACTTCGACGTCTCTGCCGAGGCCTGGACAAACATCTACGGAATCTACACACAAATTAGCATCCCCCTGTACCGATTCCGTACGCACGACGTAAGCAACTATCCGAAGTGGAGCGCAGGTTACATCTTCAAGTTCTAGCCCAGACGATCCGCGGCTCTAGTTTGTCCAAAATCTTCAAAACAAAAATCCCCCGGTTGTTCACCGAGGGATTTTTCTAGAACAAAATTCTAGGAAGGAGTCTAGAGGGAACCATGGGGTTCCCTTTGCTACTACTTGTTAGGGAGCTTGACGTCCTTGCCGAACTTCACGTTGGTCTTCTTGCCGAGCAAGAGAGCGCGAGTCTTGAGGGGCAGACCGAAGCAACGGATGAAGCCAGTTGCATCCTTCTGGTCGTACATTTCGACGTCGGTGAAACCACCGAGGCCCATGTCGTACAGGGAGTTCGGGCTCTTGATGCCAGCCGGAATGATGTTGCCCTTGTAAAGCTTGAGGGTAACTTCACCGGTAACAACCTTGTTGACTTCGTCATAGAAGGCGTCCATGCACTGGCGGAGCGGAGTGAACCACTGACCATTGTAAACCAGGTTTGCATAGGTCATAGACATCTTCTGAGCTTCGAACAAGGTTTCCTTGTCGAGGACCAGCTGCTGCAGGCATTCGTGAGCCTTGTAAAGCAGGGTGCCACCCGGAGTTTCGTAAACGCCGCGGCTCTTGAGGCCGACGAGACGGTTTTCAACGATGTCCAGGAGACCGCAAGCGTTTTCGCCACCGATCTTGTTCAGAGTTTCGAGGAGTTCAACTGCGCCCATCTTCTTGCCGTTGACGGAAACCGGAGTACCCTTGTCGAAGCCGATGGTCACGTGAGCCGGCTTGTTGGGAGCCTTTTCGTAGGTGTTGGTATGCTTGAGCATATCATACTTGTGTTCCTTATCCGGTTCTTCCAGGATGCCACCTTCGTGAGAGAGGTGCCACAGGTTGCCGTCTTCGGAGTAGATCTTCTTCTTGCTGATGCCGTTCAGAGGAATCTTGCGGGCCGCAGCGTAGTCGATAGCATCTTCGCGGCTGTGGATGTTCCACTTCGGGTCCTTCCACGGAGCGATGATTTCGAGCTTCGGGTTGAGAGCGGCGTAGGTCAGTTCGAAACGGACCTGGTCGTTACCCTTACCGGTTGCGCCATGGGAAACAGCGTATGCGCCTTCCTTTTCAGCGATCTTGACCTGGTACTTGGCGATAAGCGGACGAGCGAAAGAGGTACCCAGGAGGTAGGTGCTTTCGTACTTGGCACCAGCGCGGACGGTGGGCCATACGTAGTCTTCGAGGAATTCCTTCTTGAGGTCCAGGACGTAGCACTTGGAAGCGCCAGTAGCGAGAGCCTTCTGTTCCAGAGCCTTAGCATCCGGGAAATCGTTCTGACCGAGGTCAGCAGCGAAAGCGATCACTTCGCAGTCATAGTTTTCCTTGAGCCAGGGGATGATGATAGAGGTATCGAGACCACCGCTATAAGCGAGGACGACCTTCTTCTTGGATTCTTTCTTAGCCATTTTGTTGTCCTTTTAAGAAAAAAATTTTTTGACGTAAAAAATATAGTATCTAGCAGCCGTTTTGTGTAGCTACCTACTTGTTACTGTCGCCCGTGGACAGGCTTTGTGCGGGAGGGGCCACCAGTTGCTTCAAGGAATCCACCAGCAAGCTATCCCTCTTGGGGAACATGTTCTGGTAGATAACAGCGCGGCGCTTGGCCATGAACGGACTTTCACGCATGCCGGGATGATGCTTGCCCGGGCTTGCTAAAACTGCAGCCAAGTTGATAGCCTGGTCCAAGCTGATCTTGGAACAACTTTTCTTGTAGTAAAGCATGCAGGCTTCCTGACAGCCAAACATATCTTTGCCCCACTGGGCGTAGTTCAAATAGAGTTCCAGGATTCGATCCTTGCCCAGTTCTCGTTCCATAAGGACCGCGTAAGCCAGTTCCTTGAACTTGCGATTGAAAGAACGTTCGCTGGTAAGGAACAGATTCTTCGCAAGCTGCTGGGTGATGGTGGAACCTCCGAACTTGGTTCTGCCGGCATTCTGATTTGCGTCAACAGCCTCCGCAATGGCTCGCACATCAAAACCCGGATGGAAGTAGAAACCGGCGTCTTCGCTGGCAATGACCGCCTTACGCAGGTACGGGCTAATAGAATCCAGCGGCACATAGGTATGCTTGATCTGGATCGTAGGGACAGAATCCTGCAGGGATTCCATGTATTTACTCATCTCCGGCTGATTGTGCTTCAGCTGTTCCACGCCATCGTAAATATCATAGCAATAGACGAAAGCCTTGTAAAGAAGGTACGACGCCGTAAAGGTAAACGCGGCAGAATAAATGATGCAGATAAGCAAGGCCTGACGGATTACGAAATTAATGGTACGGTAAAGCCACTTGAGAATGAAGCCGCTCACCTTTGCAAATTTGCTGTGTACAAACTTGCCCAAAACACCAATCACCTTCCCCATTATTTCTTGCCCCCGAACCAGTCGTTGATATCTTCACCTTCTTTCATGGCTGTGGGCAGGCTTTCCAACCCCTCGCCCAGGATTACACTGCGGATACCGGCCTGGGTAAAGAGTTTACCAATGTACTCCATTCCGCTACGGCCAGCCTCGTCGTGGTCCAAGCAAAGAACAACACTCTTGTTCTTAAAAAGGTTGAGCCATTCCACCTTGAAAGAACGGACACCAGGAATACCAACTGCATTGATTTGCTGACCCAGGAATGTGAGGGTATCGACGCAACCTTCACAAAGATAAACCCAGCCAGGTTTTCCATCCAAGGCAGACATGTTGTATGGGAACGGTACAGAACCGCGCAAAAGCATTTCCTTAGGAACGACATTACTATCAATGGCTCGTGCCTGGAAATACCAGGAACGACGCTGAGCATCTAAATAAGGAAAAATCAAAGGATACTTGTAGTAACGCAGATTTCCCTTGTCATTGTAAAGGCCCACGTACTTCAAGACTTCCTCACCAAATTCTTCGCGCAGTTTTTTATTCAGTTCGCCGTAATTGGTTATGGTGCGCAAAATCATCTTGTCCCAGACGGGCTTGTAGATACGGCGGCGGGCAAGCCATGCCGCTGCCGGCGTATTGTCCACGGGACTTAAATGCTTGAGGAAGGAAAGGATCACCTTCTTGCGTTCGTCCTCGGAAACCAGTTCCTTGGGTTCTTCGACAGGAGGCATTTCCTGCAGAACTGGAGCCAGATGAGGCTTATTCGAAGAATTGACTACCGGACGCTTGGCGCCGTTAGGAACCAAGAAGGGATACTGTTCCATAAGCCAATCCAAGGCTTCGGTAAATGAGCAATCCCTTAAAAGTTGGACCAAGGATATCACGTCTCCACGAACATCGTCGCAGACCCAACAGCGGAAGGATCCTCGTTCCTCGGATACTGACACAGACGGAGTTCGATCACCATGGGAATGACGCTGAGGAAAGAAACAACGACATTTTCCATGCACAACATCAACCCCCAGTGACTGAGCCACTGCGGTAATGGAAATGGATGCCTTGAATTGTTTCAACTCTTCGTTAGTCATTTTTTCCAAATATATAACTAAATTTAGGGTATGGAAATCCTTGAAAATGAACTTATGTGCAAACACACCTCCTTTAAGGTAGGAGGTGCGGCACGTTGTTTTGTGAAGGCAGAATCCGCAGACGAAATCAAGAATGCAATTCAGTTTGCCAAAGACAAGAATTTGCCCTTTTTCATTTTAGGAAACGGAACCAACCTTCTGGTTTCCGACAAGGGTTATGACGGATTGATTATCACCCTGAGTAGAAGTTTTTCCGACATTTGCGATCTGGGAAATGGAAAATTCCGGGTGGGTGCCGCCACCCCGCTGGGAGGTTTCGCCCGCAAGTCCATTAAGCAAGGTTTTGCAGGAATTCACAAATTGGCGGGAATTCCAGGAACCTTGGGCGGAGCCATCTACATGAATGCAGGTGCCTACGGCCAGGAAGTCTGCCAGACATGCGTAGAAGTGGAAACCATGGATATGTCTGGCAACTTGCATATTCGCACCGTCGCAGAATGCAGTTTCGGTTACCGTCGCAGCGTTTTCCAGGAATTGAATACAAATCCGGAAACCGCAGAAATTATTTTGTCTGCAATATTCCAGCTGGAGCCTGCTGAAGTTTCCGGCAAGGACAGCTACACTCTTGAAACGGAAATGCAGGAATGCATGACCAAGCGCAAAGCTAGCCAACCGCTAAACATGCCTAACGCAGGCTCCACCTTTAAGCGTCTTGATATCGGTGCAGAAGGTATGCCCCAACAAATTGCTCCTGGCTATTACATCGAACAAACCGGGCTCAAGGGCTATCGCATTGGTGGAGCCGAAGTCAGTACCGTTCACGCCAACTTTATCGTCAATGCAGGCGGAGCAACCGCAACCGACATCAAAGACCTCAGCGAGTATGTACAAAAAAGTGTAGCTGAAAAATTCGGCATTCAGCTACATCGCGAAATCATATTGCTAGGTGAGTTTTAAGATTCTGCGTCGGTACTTTCCGACGCATTTTCTTTTGACGACTCTGCAGACGGAAGAGGATCAAACTTGTTGAGCAACTTGCAGATCAAGGCGTAGACACTGGCCCCAATAAAGCCACCAATGGTATCCGCCACAAGATCAATGGCATCACAAGAACGGCCTTCCACATAGCGCTGGTGAAATTCGTCGGTGCAGCCATAAGCTAAAGTCAAAACAGTTACAATAAGAATTGGCTTCCAGATTTTAGAGGACCATTCCTGGCGCGTCCACCACATGGCAATGCAGCCGGACAGCGTCGCATATTCGCAGAAGTGAGCAAGCTTATCCCAGATATGGGGAAAATCCTGCAAGTCGTCGCCGGTTATGGAGGACAACTTAAAAATCACCGCCATGCAAAGAAATGCGGGAATGGCACGGAAGAAAGGATACTTTTCAAAAAGGGTTTCAAACATCTTGATGACAAAGATAGCATTTTCGCCTAGTAAAACGCAGATTTACGTACAAAGCCCTCATTTTTCTGCATTTAGTAGGTAAAAAAACACAGGAGGGACGCATTCAAACTTGAAAATTGATTTTTCAGATATTCCCTTTACGTACTAAACTCACTTTTTTCTTGATTTATGTAGGTAAATGTCAAGATTAAAGAGAAAAAACGAGGACATTTTTTACAAACAAATTATCTTTTTACGTACTAATCGCACTTTTTATTGAATTTAGTACGTAAAGCCCCCTTTTCCCTTTTCCAAAACACTAGGCATTGTCGGTTCAACGCAATCCATCTTTTTTATATTTCCCCACATGAAAGCAATTACATTGAAAGCCGGGCGCGAAAAGTCCGCCCTCCGTTACCACCCATGGATTTTCAGCGGTGCAGTCGATGAAGTCACAGGCGATCCGCAGTTGGGTGACGTTGTTGAAGTCTACAGCTACCATAGCGATTTTTTAGGCCTTGCGGCCTACTCCCCCAAGTCCCAGATTCGCGGACGTTTCTGGACATTTGGCGAAAAGCAGAACATTGACCGTGAATTTTTCAGCGACATTCTTGACCGTGCCATTGCAGCACGCAAGAGCCGCGGCTTTGACATTGCCGACAAAGAATGTGCCTTCCGCTTGATCAACGCAGAAAACGACGGCATCCCCGGCTGCATCATCGATAAGTACGCCGACATCTACTCCGTAGAAATTTTGGCAGCCGGTGCCGAAGTCAACCGCAAGATTATTTACGAACTGCTGGCAGAAAAAACCGGCTGCCGAGGCATCTACGAACGCTGCGATTCCGAAGTCCGCCGCAAGGAAGGCTTGGAACTGCGCACCGGCGTTGTGTATGGCGAAGTTCCCGACGAACCGGTAATCATCAACGAAAACGGAATTCTCTTCCCCATCGACGTAAAGAACGGTCACAAGACAGGTTACTATTTGGACCAGCGCGATGCCCGCCGTCGTGTAGGCGAACTGGCCAAGGGCAAGAAGATGCTGAACTGCTTCTGCTATACTGGCGGTTTTGGTTTGTACGCTCTTCGCGGAGGCTGCGAAAAAGTTTTCCAGGTAGATGTTTCCAAGGACGCCCTGAAGCTTGCCAAGGAAGGCATTATGCGCAACAAACTTTCTACGGCCCACGCCACCCATATCGAGGCCGACGTGTTCCAGTACCTGCGCAAGTGTCGCGACAAGGCAGAATCCTTCGACTTTATCGTGCTGGATCCGCCCAAGTTCGTGGAATCCAAGGACAACCTGAACAAGGGCGCTCGCGGCTACAAGGACATCAACCTTTTGGCCATGAAGCTCTTGAACGAAGGCGGCATGCTTGCAACCTTCAGCTGCTCCGGCCTTATGGAAATGGACCTGTTCCAGAAAATCATCGCAGACGCTGCCGCCGACGCCCACAAGCGCGTTCAGATTATCGAACGTTTCGGCCAGCCTGCAGACCACCCCGTGAATACCGCATTCCCCGAGGGCCAGTACCTGAAGGGGTTGCTGGTTCAGGTCATCTAATTTTTGAGGAATAAATCAAAAAGCCCGCGGGATCTATCTCCGCGGACTTTTTTTTAAGTTACTGAATCAGACTGCCTTTAAGATTATATCGTCTTGAATGGCCGTCGCTATCCGTGCCAAATTCCACATAGAGAATTCCCTTCTTGCGGAAAATCCGGCTACCATACATATTCCCCGTAGTCTCGCTGCCGACGCCTCGACGAACCACATCACCAATCGCAAGAGTGGAGTCCTTGACCACAGAGTCCTTTGCCGTAGTATCGCTCTCTGGCGGCACATATTCGCTGGGCTTTATAATTCTCCACTTCTGGTTCCATTCCCAGGAATCGTTCCAGTCCTGAACAACGCGGGAACCATCGGATGTGGAACGCAGGTAATGACCGCTGTGAAGCATTCTCAGACGGTACTGGTTGCTGAATTGATTTTCAAACACAACCTTCTGGTGGTCCTTTCCATTCCAGCTATAAACTCCGGCAGTCACGCCAGGATCCTTTGTTTCATTAGGCATTTCCAAAGTCTGGTCGCCAAAGTCCACACGCATTGTGGTAGAAGACAGAGGCTTGATTACAGCAATAGCCGCTTCGTTGGTGCAGTCTCCCAGAACCATTTTCTTTTCGGCGCTAGGCTGCATACAAGTTTTGAAAGCCTCGTTATAAATCAACACCGTATCGGGCTTGGCAGGCTTAGCCTTCCATACGCGAACCCAGTCTGCTTCAAAGTAAGCCGGATTGTTGGCAGTCACCTCGATGTCGTCGCCAGCCCAAGCGCCAATTGCCAAATTGATAATGATGTACTGTGCAGACAACTGCTTAATTTCCGTCGGGCGATTGTAGCTTGCAAACTTCTTGTCGTCAAAGTAGAAGCTCAAAGTTGTTTCGTCCCATTCCACAGCATAGTTGTGGAAACCTGCGGAACGATCCACATCGTCATCCTTGTGTCCGCCGAAAGAGGCTTCGTGATCCCAGGCGGAACCATGACTGTTATACCAGCTAGGATCGGTGTAATGCAAATAGTAGTGATGCTGTTTGCGGGATGCCGGAATTTCCAAGATGTCGATTTCTGGGGGCCAGCCATCTTGCAGAGTCCAGAATGCAGGCCAGGTTCCTTTATGTTTGGGAGCCTTGAAGCGGCCTTCGATGTAGCCGTACTTTACCTCAAAATGACCGCGAGTATCTATAGCTGCAGAGGTGTAATCCACGGGGATTTCTTTGCCGTTAAACTTTGCGGTTTTGCCGTTGGCGTCGGGATGCTTTTTGGCTTCGCCCTTCAGCATCAGTTTGCCGTCCTTCACGATAACATTTTCCGGCGTGCAGTATGCACGATGATTATGGGTAGGTCCCCAGTTGTAAGTGGGATTCCACTTTTTCAGATCAAGGGATTCACCATCAAAATTGTCTTCAAAGACCAGATCCCATCCACTAAAATTTGCAGGTGGATCAGCAACAGCTACTGCGGCCAGCGCGCAGGCGGCACCCAAAAATGCCTTAGTACTAAAAGCTTTCACTCCAAAAAAATTCATAATCACCCTTGCCCAAGGAACCCATTATCACCACACCCTCGAGCACTCTAAATATAGTGTCATGCACAAACACAAAAAAGCTAAAAGTTCTAAACAAACAAAAAAAGTCCCCGAATTCGGGGGCTTTTTAAACATTTGTTCGCAGACTATCTTATGCGTCGCAATGAATTACGCAAATTAGTGCTTTCTCTTGGGCAATTCCTTAGCGTGCTTTTCAAGCCACACGGCGTCTTCCAAGGCGCGTTCGGCTTCCGTAGCCCAATCAGAATCGGCAAACTGTTGCACCACTTCGCGATAGCGAGTTACTGCACTGTGGAAGTCACGCATTTCGCGATAGATGTTACCCATCTGCAGCATGGAGTAGTAACGTTCATCCGGATTCAAATCCTGTTCCAACAGAGCCTTGAACATCTGGAGGGCAGCTTCATAACTCTTAGCGTTCAGCAACATGTTCGCATTACCGATAGACGGTTCTGCGGCAGCAATTTCTTCAGCAGCGGGAGCGGCAGGCTGGGCTGTTTCTGCGGCGGGAGCGGCCTTCGGTTCGACAGTCTTTGTTTCGGCAGCCTTGGGAGCTTCGGCAACCTTCGCAGGTTCAGACTTCGTTTCTGCCTTTGCTGCCTTGGCTTCTTCAGCGGCGGCCTTGGCTTCGGCAGCAGCCTTATCAGCTTCAGCCTTTGCAGACTTGATGGCAGCCAAACGTTCTTCTGCATTCTTACGGTTCTTTGCAGTAGGACCGGCCTTCTTCAAGTATGCCACCAGGAATTTCTGTTCCTGTTCCACCTTAGTATTTTTCTGATAAATGAGCGACAAGTAGTAGTTGGCTTCGTTGCCTTCTTCCTTGTATTCCAAGCCCTTCTTCAAGTTGAATTCAGCCTTGTCCATTTCGCCCATTTCATAGCGAGTCAAACCAGCGTAGTAGTAAGCGCCAGCGTGGCCAGGAGTCTTCTTCAGGACTTCGCGCCAAGCCTTGGCGGCTTCAGTATACTTCTTTTCTGCAAACAGGACCTTACCCTTTTCGAAGGGATCGGCAGGAAGAGCATCCGCAACCTTTGCAGGTTCGACCTTCGGTTCCGGCTTAGCAGGTTCTGCCTTTACGGGTTCTGCCTTGGGAGCTTCGGCGACCTTTGCTGGTTGTGCCTTAGGTTCAGCCACAGGAGCCGGTTCAGCCTTAGGTTCCGGCTTTGCAGGTTCTGCCTTTACGGGCTCTGCCTTCGGAGCTTCTGCAACCTTCGCAGGTTCCGCAGGAGCGGATACGGCAGACGCAGCTTCAGGAGCGGCTGCAGCGGCAATAGCGACATCCTCATCCACTACCGGATGATTCTTGGGGTCCTTGGCACGTTCATCGGCAGCCTTAGCCTTTTGGCCCAGCAGTTCATAAACCTTGGCGGCACCTTCGTAGGCTGCACTCATCTTAGGGTTAAACTTGTATGCCAGGCGATAGTTTGCCAGAGCACCACTATAGTCCTTCATCTTTACGCGGACTTCGGCGGCGGCAAAATATGCGTCGGAGTTCTTAGGATCTTCGGCAAGCATGGCACGGTATTCGCCCAAGGCCATTTCGTAGTTTCCCTTGGCTTCAAAGATGGCACCCTGTTCCATACGGGGGTCTGCGGCAAAGGAAGAACCGATCAAAAGAGACAAAGCAATTGCAGAAATTCGAATACTCATGCCACAAATCTAATATTTTTTAAACACGTAAGTCGTTGATATTCAACAAGTTATACGTTTTGTAACCCCTATTTTTGCTTTTTTACCCTTTTTTACACCCACCTTTCCATTTTCATTCTAATTTTTACCCAGAAAATACAGAAAAACGGAGATTTTCGTGACTAAGCTTCTTGAATACCTTTTGCCTGGGATCGCTCTGGCCGCGATTTTTTTCGCACTTGATTTGACGATTATTTCTCAGCAGATCCGCACAAACGCCTTTGTCGACGTTCTGCTCACTGTCCTCCCCCTGCTTTGCATCATCGTGCCTTGCATCATCTACTTTATCAAAATGCCTCCCGGAAAGGACACCAGACCTTAAGCGACAAGTGGATGACGACATTAAAAAAGGGAGCCCCGAAGGGTTCCCTAATTTTTTTCATCGACTGCGCAAAAATCACTTCTTGCGCTTTGCAAGAACTACAGCGGCAACTCCTCCGCAAACCAACAGGATCAAGGCAACGATGCTGACCTTGACACTAGCGTGGAACGGAGTACTGCGATATTCCATGCGAACTTCGGACTTGCCTGCAGGAATTTCTACGGCACGGAGTGTTCCGAAAGCCTTGTAGACCTTAGCCTCCGCACCATTGACGTAAGCCTTCCAGTAGGGATGATAGTTGCCAGCCACCACCATGAAGCCAGGGCGGTTTGCTTCAACAGCAAACACCTGGGTGTCCATCTTGGGACTTGCAATGACCTTGGCAGACCCCTGGATGGAACCGGCGGATTCAACGCTACCCTTGTAATCTGCAGAAGGCTTTTCAGACAAAATAACCTTTTCACGATAGGCAAAACCGTTCTTTAAAGAATTGATTGCAGCTTCATCATCCATGACAACAGCTTCGCCGAAGATATAGGCCTCGCCCATGGCCGTGGGAATGGGCATATAAGTCGTGCCCTGACGACCGTCAAAAATAATAGCACCAATGTTCATCAAATCCAGGAAAGGATGAGGGGCAGAAGGATCGTTAATATTCATCAGGTAATTGGCATCCTGCTGGCCTCCACGGAAGGCGCGGTAGCTTGCAAGTTCGTTATCGTGAATACCTTCGGCATTACGCAAGTGATACTGGGGGAAAATGTTTCCGCTCAAGGCCTTGTTGCGAGACAAGGAAAGCACACGAGGCGTATTCAAGGAATCAGCCTTGTAGGGAGCCTTAACAGCAGCCACCACGCCGTTATTGGGCTGGAGATATTCAGCCGCAGGAACATTCTGGATGAAGGCTCCATTGATAAAGAACAATTCTATGCCGGCGACAGCAGCGAGAATTGCAGCCTTTGCGACGATGTCACCCTTCCACTTGACCACAACCCAAGTGGCGGCAATCACCACAAGAACCAGGATGAAACCCGGAATTACCTTGCCAGCAGTTGCGTTCATAACAATTTCGTTCAGAGGCTTAAAGTAGGGTGCGGTAATGGGGTCCTGCAAAAGTTTCTGACCGCTCATGAGCATCACTCCCAGGAAGGAGAATCCCAGGAATACACAAGCCTGAACAGCGCGGTGAGTTCCCGGCAAACCAGCCTTGTACGAATCCACAAGATTTGCTACAGAGAACTTTTTACCCTGGTCATCCATGCTCATAACACCCAGACAGAGAACTGCGTAGGCAACCATCACCACCAGGCCAACAGGGCCAATGAAAGTGGTCCAGGCGAAGCGGGCAATCAAGGCCAACACCAGCAAAACCACATACATAGCAGTACCGTGCATAAGGCCGCGACGGTCATTTTCTAAGACTGCGGCTTCGTCCGGATTTTCAGCGGAGGTCGTTGCAGTCAACGTCTTAAGTACAGGGCCAGCCATCATGACCAGCAGCAAGGGCAACCAGAACAGAGCCATACCCGGGGCACGGAAGTTCTTGACACCGGGGAGCACGTTGTACCAAAGTTTGAACAACGGAGAATGATCGCCCATACCGTAGCTCAATGCCACCACGGCACCCATGCCCCAGAAGGCTGCATAGCGACGTTTACCCGGCAGGAACAGGCAGAGGAAACCCAAGAAAGTCAGGAGAGCACCGGCATTGTTGTGGTCCAGCTTAAAGGCGTTGTGACCCCAGTAGAACGGGGAGCCACCGCCCATTTTGCGGTATTCGTCCATGGTCACGTTCACAAAGGAACTACCTTCCAAGTCACCGGTCTTTTCATTCTGTTCGTAGACGTCAACGCCTACAAAACCCGGCAAGAGGATCTGGGCCATTTCTTCTTGATGCAAGGACCAGCTCACAGCGTGACCGTAATTGGTATGGGAGTCGTCACCACGAACAGACTGGGTGGTGGTGTACAAATAAGGAGGAATCAGCTGGAAGCAAGAAAGAGCCAAGCCAAAAGCCAAACCGATGGCAGCAAGACCCATACGCTTGCCACGGGTCTTTAAACCATCGCAATGGAAAGCCACTTCGTAAAGAGTATAAAGGCCTGCGCCCCAAAGGAACAAATAAGTGAGCTGCAAATGGGAGCCGAGAATCATCCAAGCAATGCTCAATGCCAAAAGAATCATATAGGGAACGCTTCCGCCACGAACCACCTTGCGAATGGCAAGCAAGGTCAACGGAGCGATGGCGAACACCATCATCTTGCCGTCGTGACCACCATAGAGGTAAGTAAAGAATTCCGGAGAAAAGGCATAAAGGCCTCCCAGCAAAGCCCCCCACCACTTGTTTCCGGTAAGGTTCCAGGCTAGGGCCATGGCACTCATGAAGGCAACCCACACCGTCAAGATAAACTTGAAACCTACGGCACGGGCTGGATCCATCAGGAACTGCACCCAGACCAGAGGGTGATAGGCATCGGCAAAGAGAGCATCAATGGTTGGTACACCACCTAAGCGGCTATCGTCCCATTCCGTAAGAACAGCGTTAAAGGTACGTAAGATTCGGCTGCCAATACCATTCAGCTGGTCGCTATTCAGCATCAGCTGTGTGGAATCGAAGGCAAATCCACGGAACACCACCATCAAGATGGCAAAGAATACAACGGCCGCAGCCGCAAAGAAGGCAGGTTTCTTTTCAAAGATTTTCATGTAGGATAATTTAGTAAAGAGGAAAGGAGATCCCGGGACAAAGCCCGGGATGACAGCATAATTGAACCCGGGATGACATGCATAAAAAAAACACCTCGTTGGAAACGAGGCGTTCGAAAAGCAATTTGCAAGACCTATCTATTAGTCGACGGTGTTTTCGTCGGTAACAGTAGTCTTCATGAGGCAATAGACACCAAAAGCAGAAATAACGCAAGCGGCGAGAATTGCAGCATACTTAATGATTCTTCCCATTTTTTTGTACTCCTTAAGTTTGTCTTTTTTTATAAGATATTTGTTTTTCGCAAAAAAAGCAAGTCGGGTTAGATAAAAATCACACTTTTTAGGGATTTTTCGTCAAAATCATGCAAATCACGGGCAGTTTCTTGTCCACTTCGTTTTCGCTGGGAATGATTTCGCTTTCTAGGACCTGACAGTTCAGTTCCTTAACGAAGAATTCCAGCTGAGAACGATCAAAACCAAGCCAAATATGACCGTGAGTCGTCCTGAAGGACTCTTCCTTATGCTGAGCAAGATCCAGCAGTGCAAGAACGCCACCCGGCTTCAAGATTCGAACCGCTTCCTTCAAGGCAAGACGTGGATCCATGGCGTGATGCAGCACCTGGCTCATCAAAACCAAGTCCGCAAAATCGTCTGGCAGGCCAGTCTTTACCATGTCCGCCACCTTAGGGGACACATTCTGAATGTTCCTCTGCTTGAGGATCTTCTGAAAACCGCTAATGACCTTAGGGTCGCAGTCCAAGGAAGTCACGTGCTTACAGCGGCTGCAAAGCATCAAAGACAAGTCGCCGCCCTCGCCGCAACCTACATCCACTGCATTTTCAAAGGGGTGCATCAGTTTGCTGAAAAGGCTAACCTGAGCCTTGAGGCTTCCACCAGCCTGGTCCAGCTTATGGATCTGGTTCTTTGCTTTGTCCGAACGTTCTTCCAATGCCTGGGCAGCGCGGCACTTGAGAATTTCCTTATCGGGAAGTTCCTCGTAGGCTTCGCGGATCATGGAAAGCATGCGGTTGCTCAGGTAAAGTTCCTCGCTCAAACGGTAGTAGGCCTTGATTCCGTCGCGACGGTCCTTCAGCAAATTGCAGGCGGAAAGCTTGGCCAGGTGGCGGCTGGCGTTACTCTGGTGGATATCCAGAATATCCTTGATTTCGTTGACGGTAAATTCAGCCTGGTCCAGAAGCAACAGAATCTTAAGACGCATTTCATCGGAAATGGTTCCAAAAAGATCCATGCTAGGAACAATAGGTTCGCGAGTGTAATTCGTATTTGCCACAAAAACTCCGAAGGAAGTTATGACCCTAATATAATTTTTTTAGTTTAGGAATATGGTGAAATGCCCCGTAACACTCCGAACTCTGGCCCTTTGCGCCTTATTTGCACTGTATTGCAGCGCATCCACGGCCCATGCCCGAGACGAGTACCAGCTATCCCTCCCCCTAGACATTACACTTTCTGTCACAGCCCTTGCCGCCAGCGGCCTTGGAACCTATCTGTACAACCAGATGGATGTACTGCCCCCAACCGAACTTAGAAATCGCAACGAGTTCCTCCCCTGGGACCGCAGAGTCCTAGGAACCTACAGTGAAACCGCCCAGACCATGAGCCATATCGGGTCCGCATTAGCAGTTGCACCCCTGGCCATCGGCGGAATCACCTGGTACTCAGGGGCATCCAACGGCACGGAATTCGGAACATTCACCTTAATGTTCGCCCAATCCATATTATTCCAAAATGGAATAAACTTGGCTACCAGATCTTTACAAATATGGCCTAGGCCCTACATTTACTCGGAAAGCGAGAACGGATCTGTGGCAGGCAAAAAAGCCGCCGCAGAAGCCAAGGGCGAAGCCTACGGATCCTTCTTTTCGGGCCACGCTTCGGCCGCATTTACGGTGGCAGTTTTTACCTCGGAATGGTTTGACTATATCTACCCGAACTCAGCAAATTCAGGCCTTGTACGTGCATTGGCATTTTCCTTGGCAGGCCTTGAAAGCGTGTTTAGGGTAGCTGCCGGAAAGCATTATCCCACGGATATTCTAGTAGGAGCATTGGTGGGCACAGGCATAAGTTACGGAATTCTTACCTTGCATAAAAAACGGAACGAAAAGTTCTCCTTGTGGGTCGGGCCAGGTGTTGCCGGGGTCACACTGCGTTATTGAAAACATTTTATAACAACCACTTACGTGAACCACGATATATATTCTTAAAAAACAAATGATGCGGAATCTTCTTCAGTCGATTCGCAATGTGCATCAAAAGGATATTAGGTCGTTATGTTCACTCTGTCTTCTAAGCACCTCATCGCCGCCGTCGTCGCGTCTGCATTCCTTGCAAGCGCAAGTTTTGGTGCACCCGTGAAAAAGATGGGTGGTCACAAGATGGTCAAAACCGGCAAGACCAAGACTCAGCTGGTTCGCCAGAAGAAAGAGGCTTTGGAACAGCCCGCAGAAAACTTGAGCGAAGAAGAACTTTTCCAGCTGGCCCTGCAGAGCAAGAACATCTCCCAGGACGGCAAGACCTTGACCGACAAACGCGATGGTAAAAAATACGCTATCGAAATTCGCGGTGACAAGGCCTGGATGAAAAAGAACCTGGCATTCAGCATTTCAACTCCTCGCCAGTGCCTGATGGAAGACGAATCCAACTGCAAGAAGTTTGGCCGTTTCTACACCCACCAGGAAGCAAACAAGGCTTGCCCCAATGGCTGGCACCTGCCTAACGATGGCGAATGGCGCGACTACCAGAAGGATCGCGAAAAACTTGACTGGAAGGACTTGGGTCAGGGCGGCTGCAAGAGCTGGGACGGCTACTGCGAAAGCTCCTCCACTGGTCACTACTGGTCCGCCTCTTCCGTCGAAAAGAACACCGGCCGCTCCTGGGAATTCCGTAGCGAAGCCCACAGCATCAACCGCACCGACGAAAGCACAAGCAAGGGTCTTTACGTCCGCTGCGTGGCAGACCTCCGATAAGAATTTTCTTTTCTCCTCCTAACCTCAAAACATCCTGCCGAAAGGCGGGATGTTTTTTTTTGTTAGCCTCGAAGAAAGATTGAAATTCAGAATCTACTGGTATTGAACGAGTTAATGATGCTCGTGATGGTGTTCATGATGATGTTCACAGCAACCCCCGTGTGTGTGATCATGGCTGCCAAGCACGCGGTGAGGAATTCCGTGAGCGATCAGGTCGACTTCGCAACCATAGGCATCGGTAATCATTTCGCGGGTAAGGCTGGAGCCCTCATGGTAATGTACATTCTTATTGACGCAAACGATGCTCTTGACGCGATTGGAAAGAGCCATCAGGTCGTGAGTGACCACCACAATGGTCATGCTTGCGCTAAATTCTGCCAGCATGTTATATAGGTTTTCCTGACCGGCGGCGTCAATGTTGTTGCTGGGTTCATCCAAAAACAGAATGCGGGGATTGCACACCAGGGAACGGGCAATAAGGACGCGCTGGCGCTCGCCGCCGCTAAGCTCTCCCAGACGGCGGTCCAGGTAACCTTCCATATGGACTTTGGCCAATGCTGTAGCCACTTCAGAAGACTTGGTAGAAAGACCGATTTTACCCAAGGCCACGCATTCCCCAACTGTAATGGGAAATTCGATGTTTCGGTTGGTGTTCTGAGGGACATAGCCTACAGCCACCTTATTGTTGGGAACCTTTTCCCCAAAGAGGCGTACTTCACCAGACTGGGGCTTAAGCAAACCTACAGTGAGGCGCATCAGGGTGGACTTGCCTCCCCCATTGGGACCGATGATGGCCACAAAATCATTTTCCTCGATTTCCAGATTCACATTGGTGAGAACCGGTGTCTTGCCGTAAGCGAAAGAAAGATCTTTGATTTCAATGGCGTTCATAGGTTTTTAGAATATACTTAATTCTTGGAGTTGCGGTCAATGGCAGAAAGCAAAGCCCGGATGTTCTTTTCATAATCGTAGGACAACGGATCTGTGTCCAGGATAATCGCATTCAATTCTTTTGCAATGGTTGCTGCGGCACGCTTGCTGAACTGAGGCTGCACAAATACAATGTGGACGTTATTTGCCTTGCCGGTCTTTGCCAGGTTAAACAAGTCCCGGGGCTTCGGTTCCTTGCCATCGACTTCTACCGTCAACTGGGTCATGCCATAGTCACGGGCGAAGTAGCCGTAGGACGGATGAAAGACGATAAAGGTTCTTGCCTGCTTGGGAAGTTTTTCAATGGAGGTACGTAAGTCTACATCCAGCTTTTTCAAGCGTTCCATCAAGTTCACAGTTCGTTCGATGTAGGTTACTGCATTTGAGGAATCCAGTTCGATCAAAGCATCGCAAACATTCTTTGCAATCTGCATCATCTGCAAGGGAGACGTCCACAAATGAGGATCCAGCTCCTCGTGGTCTTCGTCTTCTTCGTGGTCCTCCCCATGTTCATCATGATGATGATGTTCGTCCTCTTCCATCCACTGGATATCCTTGGACAGGGATACGATCTGAACGTTCTTGTTCACGCCCTTGAAACGGGGCAACCAAGCCGCATCCATTCCAGAACCGTCGCTAAAATAGACGGAAGCCTTGGTGAATTCCTTAAGGGTTTGAGGCTTGGGTTCAAATGTATGGGGATCGGCTCCGGGAGGAAGCAATGTTACCACCTGCACCTGATCGCCACCAATTTCAGAAACCAGATGGCCATAGGGCTGTAAGGACACGGCCACCGTCAACGGGGCTGCAAAAACAGGAATTGCAAGGCACAATGCCAGCAGGAAAAGTCGCATTATAAGCGGCCCTCGATAAAGCCTTCAAAGTCAATATCGCTGACCATTTCTACCACGTATTCCGGCTTCACGTCCAGTTTTTCAAGGTCTTCGCGCTTTGTTTCACCACAGAGAGGCAAAACAAAGCGGCAGCCAGAGCGCTTTGCCAGTTCAAAGTCCGTATAGAGGCGGTCTCCTACAAAGAGGATTTCTTCGGGGTCATACTTTTTCAAAAGATTGCAAAGCATGGCAGGATTGGGCTTGCCAAAGCTGCGTTCAGGCTCCACGCCGTAGGCGGTCTTGAGCAAGGCCATGAAGCTACCAATATCTGGCACGGGGCCGTTGGCATCGGGACAGACAAAATCCGTATGGGTCACCCAGAAGGGAATCTTGCGCTGGACGCGGAAGCTAAGTTCGCAAAGTTCCCGGTAGTCGAAGGAATTGTGGTATGCAATAAGTACCAGTTCCGTGTCGGCAACGCTAGGGTGCAAGTTCAGGCTAGGATCCTGGGCGGCAAACCATTCCGTAACTTCGGGATTTGCAAAGAAAAAAACATTCTTGATGCCTTCTTCGTGGATGGCGTCCAGAGAAAGGTACAAGGCAGAGATAATGGCCTCATCGGTGAGGGGCAGGCCCATGACCTTCAAGCGGTTTTCGTAGAACACCGGGGACTTGCTGGTATTGTTGCTGAGATAATAGACCGGAACCTGGGTTGCCACACGGTTCACCGTCTTTACGGCTTTCGGGTAGGGGCGACCACTTAGGTAGAGGGTTCCGTCCAAATCAAATACAACAGCTTTTACCGGCTTACGAGTCATAGCAGAAAAGTTAGAAAATTTCTATTTTAATAATTATGAAAACACCTGACAGCCGTTTCTATTGTCCGCTTATTACCACCGGAATCCTGGAATTGGATGAAAACGAGAGCACCCACGCTGTTCGCGTATGCCGAGCCACCGTAGGCGACATTTTACAGCTGTCCGATGGTCTAGGCCATTATGCCGACGGAACCATCGTCAAGGCAGACGCAAAAGCATGCCAAGTCCAGGTGGACAAGGTTGAGAATGTCTCCGCAGAACGACCCAAGGTTTCCCTGGCCATCGCCTGCCTTAAGGACGACGCCTTGGAAGAAGTGGTCTTCCACGCAGCACAGACAGAAATTGACAAGATTATTTTCCTGCGAACAGACTTCTCCCAGGAGCCCAAGAATTCCGACCTGAAGAAGACTGTTCGCCGCGCCGAATTGAAGGCTCTGGTAAGTCTTAAGCAATCCAAGAAGCCCTGGCTCACTCAGGTGGAAGGCCCTATTGAATTTTCTGAATGGTTGAAAAGCTACGCTGGCGACCTTGTCCTTTGCGACATGGACGGCGACCAGGCCCCCAGCGCACAGGACCTGACCACCACAACTACATTGCTGGTGGGCCCCGAAGGCGGATTTTCCCCCTCAGAAATCGAAGCCGTCAAAAGTTTCCAAAACGGGAAGGTTTATCTCATGAAATTGGGCAACACCCGTCTTAGGGCAAGAACAGCCGCCATAATAGCCTTGGGAAAAATAGTTTGTTAACTACGCCCAGCCTTTTTTATCTATTATTCATTTTAGTTATGTAGTAGTATTCTCACGAGGTTAAGGAGTTTTTCGTGATTAATTATCTGCTTGCAGCCCTTATTATTTCGTTTGTAAACATTGCCTTGTTGATGGTCATCAATTCCAAGAGAACGACCTCCTACTTTACAGCAATGTTTTACGTTATGACGATTCAGTTGGCCGGTCATCTGTTTCTCGCCTTGTCAAGCAACATTGAAGAAGCCCTCCTGGCAAACAAGATTGCATACGTTGGCGCTGTTTTTGTTCCGCCCCTGTTCTTTTTAGGTGAGCTGACTATCTGTAACATCAAGATATCCAAGCCCCTTCGTCTCAGCATTTTTGCATTTAGTTCCATTATCCTAGGCTTTGCAGCTACCGCAGGCTACAGCGACATCTTCTATAAGAGCATTACCCTCGTACAGCGCAATGGTGTTACGGATTTCGTTCCCGTATTTGGCCCGACCCACATCCTGTTCAACATCATGCTGTTCATCTACCTGATTTCTGGTATTTGCGTTTTGGTGTACTCCCTTCTCAAGAAGAGGAACTTCTCCTACCGCAACCTACAGGCCTTGGCAGCGATCGGTTTCTTAAGTATCGGCTCTTTCTTTATCTTTAGAGAATTGGGCTGCGACATGATGGCCATGCCCGCCATTTACATTGCCGTTGAATTGATTATGCTTTGCATTATTCACCGCATCGGCATGTACGACATCGAAGGTACAATCCGCGACACCCTGGAATACCAGAACGAAAACGCATACCTGTCTGTATCCAAGAACCGCAGCTATATCGGCTGCAACGATATTGCCGCCCATTATTTCCCGGTTCTGAAGACTTTCCGTGTGGACTCCAAGATCCGCGAAGCCGACGAATTCGGAAGTATTCTTATTCGCCTGATCGAAAAGTTCAATCCCCAGGACCTTTGCCAGGTGGATTACTTCCAGTACGGCAACAAACACTACAAGAGCGTGCTGCGCCACCTGTACCATGGTTCCAAGGTCTGCGGATTTCTGTTCCGCATCGAAGACGACACCAAGGTCCAGCGTTACATCAAGCTTCTTGACAAGTACAATAACGATTTGGCCACCGATGTCCAGAACAAGGATTCCCACATTCAGGCAATCCAGGAACAGATGATTGTCGGCATGTCCAACATGGTGGAGAACCGCGACAGCAATACTGGCGGTCACATCAAGCGCACCAGCCAAGTGGTAAAGATCCTCATCAACGAAATGAAGAAGGACGAAGCTTTCCGTAACATGAATAAGTTCTTCAATGCAGTAATCAAGGTCGCTCCCATGCATGACCTAGGCAAGATTGCTGTGGACGACATCATCCTACGCAAGACCGGAAAGTACACCTCCGAAGAATTTGACGTAATGAAGACCCACTCCGAAAAGGGTGCTGCAATTGTGGAAAATCTTTTAAAGGACGTGGAATCCCAGGAATTGGTGACTATCGCAAAGAATGTCACCAACTACCATCACGAACGTTATGACGGAAGTGGTTATCCTCGCGGCCTTAAGGGTGACCAGATTCCGTTGGAAGCTCGCATCATGGCAATCGCAGATGTTTACGACGCTTTAGTCAGCCGCCGCTGCTACAAGGAGCGCATGAGCTACGCCGAAGCCTACGATATTATCGTAAGTTCCATGGGCACGCATTTCGACCCGACCCTGAAGAAGTTCTTCATCAACTGCCACAAGGAACTGGAAAATTTCTACGACAGCTGCGGAGAATAAATAACGAGGGAGGGGCGATCTTTAATTACGATGTACGATTTAAAAAGTATGAGATAATGCAAAAAAGGCTCGGCAATGCCGAGCCTTCTCATAATTCATAATTGTAAATCATAATTGTAATAAACGATTCTTTGAATCGTTTATTACAGAGTCACCTTCACTTTTTCTCTCATTTCCATGACGGTCTTGAGAGCTTCGTCGACGGTATCGCGGCGAGCGAGAAGAACGCCCATACGGCGGTGGCCCTTCAGTTCCGGCTTACCGAACAGGCGAAGGCCGGTATCCGGTTCTGCAAGGACTTCTTCCAGACCGCTGAACTTCACCTGGGTGGAGTTACCATCTACAACGATTGCCTTGGAGGCGCTTGCACCGTGGAAAGCAATGTTGGGAATGGGCAGGCCGAGAATGGCGCGGGCGTGGAGTGCAAATTCAGAAAGATCCTGAGAGATGAGTGTCACCATACCGGTGTCGTGGGGTCTGGGGCTTACTTCGCTGAACAGGACTTCGTCCTTGCAGACAAACAGTTCTACGCCAAAGATTCCTCGACCGCCGAGAGCGTCGGTGACCTTCTTGGCAATGTCCTTGGCCTGTTCCAGGAGCTCGGGCTTCATGGGCTGGGGCTGCCAGGATTCCTGATAGTCGCCGCCTACCTGATGGTGACCGATGGGAGCGAGGAAGGAAGTACCAGCCACATGACGGACGGTAAGCAAGGTGATTTCGTAATCGAAGGGAACAAAGCCTTCGATGATCACGCGGCTAGCCGAACCTGTACGGCCTTCGCTCTGGGAAATGTTCCAGGAGTTTTCGATGTCGGCTTCGGTCTTGATGACGCTCTGGCCATGACCAGAGGAGCTCATCACTGGCTTGATGACGCAAGGAATACCGATTTCCTTGACGGCAGCCTTGAAGTCTTCGAAGTTGTCTGCAAACTTATAGGGGCTGGTCTTGATGCCCAGATCCTCGGCGGCAAGACGGCGGATTCCTTCGCGGTTCATGGTCAGCTTGGTGGCCTTTGCAGTAGGAATCACGGTGTAGCCTTCGGATTCCATCTGGACCAGGGTATCGGTAGCGATAGCTTCCACTTCCGGAACGATGTAGTCGGGCTTTTCAAGTTCAATAATGCGACGCAGTTCGGCACCATCCAGCATGTTGATCACATGGGAACGGTGAGCCACCTGCATACCAGGAGCATTGGCGTAGCGATCCACGGCAACCACTTCAACGCCGAGACGCATCATTTCGATGATAACTTCCTTACCCAGTTCACCTGCACCGCAGAAAAGAACCTTGGTTGCACTAGAGCTAAGGGGGGTACCGATTTCAGCCATAATAAAACTCCTATCTGATGATATTCCAAAGATAACAAAAAGAAAAGCACCCACAAAGGGGGCAATTGTTCGTAAAATTAGAAACGATAGTCGACAGGGTTGAAAATCAGTTTAATTCCTGCACGGACCCAGCCATCAGCACCATTTTCCCCTTTGACATGGTCCAGATTCTCGTAAATGCGGAATCCGCCACCGACGTAGTATTCAAACCAGCTATTGAACTTTTCCTTATACAGGACATCAAAAACATACTGAGTTTCTTCTACGCCTGACGTAGACCCATTGGTGTTCAAAGCGTCATTGTAGTTGCTGCAATAATCACCATTACCGACACAGTAAAGTTCCTTGTCTCCCTGACGTAACCAAGCCAAGGATAAATCCACGGAACGGGTCTTGTATTTCCAATTCACATCCAGCCACAAGTCCAAGGCATCGGGACCACGGCGGTAGCCCACCGGATAGTCTACAAAATAGGCGTCAGCGTAGTCTTTATCTTTCTGTTCGCGATAGTTACTGCGGTACAGTTTTCGACCAGTGTACTTAAGCAAGGGCAGTTTACTGTTGTTGGATGCCGGATCCGTTAGAACCACATCAAAACGGGTGGTAAAGGAGCCGTATTTCTTTGTCGGAATTTCCTGGGTGTAACCAACCATGTAGTTGATGATGGAACGACTTGTGGCGTAGTCATTGTCCTCACCCACTGGGCTGTTCAAGTCTTCCATGTTGATCTGGCCATAGAACTTAGCACCGCGAATGGGCTTGAATCCAACTTCGAAGGATGTTGCCGCGGAGGTATAGCCAGAGCCGTAATTATCGTGCCAGAACATGAAGGGATTAAAGGAACGAAATTCCAGAGATTTTCCACCCACCATACTGGTTTCAATGACATACGCCCAGAACTTTGACATTTCAATACCAAAGCGATGGTACACCAAATTTTTCACATTTTCCGGATAGGTTCGATTGCGCTGGTTATCTACCTGCTGGCCGGGTTCCGTACACTTCTGGGCATAGGCTTCCGTATTTTTTTCTGGACAGCCCGTTGAATGTTCCATCACGTCCCCGTACAACCAGGCATTCAGGGAACTGAGCATAAAGTCGTAGCGGAAAATTCCCGGGTTGAAGGCCCAGTGGACACCATCATGATAAGGAATTCCACCAAAAGTTACATCGTTAGGCGTTGTTGTCCAGTCGGCCTTGAAGCGGCCAAATTGCACATAACCCACAGGATTGTTCCAAAGGCCGTAGGCATTGTAGGGAACATTGATATCCAACTCGCTGGGCTTGTACGTCAAGTTGGTTTTTGTAGTGCTTTGGTACCAGGCCTCGAGATCCTTACGGAGAGGAGCTTCCAACAGGAAATGGAAATTCTTGTAACCTGCACGGAAACTCAACGTGAAGAAAGGTTCAATACGGTCTTCGTAATTGCGGGCGGTTTCCAGGGGAATCTGCAGGCCTCGCCAGTTGGAGCCGAAACGATCGGCAGTATCTGCAGCAAAGACAGAAGCCGTTGGACCGCCACTGAATCCGAAGTTAAAATCCGTACCAATCTGAACATAACCTTTATACTTGGAGGAATCCTGCCAAAGGGAGCTTCGCCACTGTTCCACAGAAACGGAACTGTCCACAGAAACTGCAGGCGGAACCACCGCAGCAAAGGACGGCGCGGAAAGCAACGTCGCGGCAACACCCAAAAGCATTTTCTTTGCGGAACAGAACTTCATATAACGAATTTAGTAAAAATGTTAGGAGCAAGCCCCTGATATTAATCAAGTACGGCAACGAGAGCGAGCGGTAATTGTGAGGAGCAAGCGGCTGATCTTAATCAGCCGTGGCGACGAGAGCAAGGCCTGTCACATGAATATTTACCGAGCCCGTGGCCGAGCGGTAAAAAAAAGAACTGCCCAGGCAGGGAGACCCAGGCAGTTCCTTGTGTTGTGTTGAATGCGCACTCGCGCATTCTGTGTGTGTGTGTTCCTTTTAAGACGCATTCGGCATTGCCTACTGAAAAAATTTCAGTAAGCAACCGGAAACTAAGCCAAATGGTCTTGATATTTTTGGATTAGAAGTTGTCCTTTCCACCGAACATGCGCATGAAAGCGGGCATGCTGTAGTCCACATCAGACTGCTTGATGGATTCTTCTTCTTCTTCCTTATGGACTGCAGAAACAGGCTGACGAACGTATGCCGGAACTTCCAAGCCACCGCGGCCATCGTTGAAGCGATCTTCATCGGCAACAGCAGAGAATTCAGAGGTTTCAGAGCTACGGAAGGTAGATTCTTCTGCAGGAGCCTTTGCATCAAAGGCCGGGCTGGAGAACATTGCTGCGTCAACGGCGCGCATCACCTGAGAATCGGTGAGAGACGGCAATTCCTGAACAGTAGCCTGAGCCACGGGAGCAGCGGGCTGTGCCATAGCCTGAGCCACGGGAGCAGCGGGCTGTGCCATAGTCTGAGCTGCAGGCTGAGCCATGGTCTGAGCTGTGGGCATCTGCTGAGTTGCCAGAGCAACAAAGTTCAAAGAAGTGGGACGCGGAGTAGCCTGCTGAACAGCGGGTGCAGCAGGAGCTGCGGCCTGAGCAGTTGCAATAGAGGGAACTGCAGCAGTCTGAGCTGTAGGCATTGCGGTAGAGCCGAAGCCGGAGAGTTGCATGGTCTGAGCTGCGCTGAACATGGGTGCGGCCGGAGCCTGTTCCTTAGCAGTGCCACCGCAACCAGTTGCGATAATGGTAATGCAAACCTTGTCGCCCATTTCCGGGATAGTGATGTCGCCGATGATGATGTTCGGATCGCCTTCTTCACCAACCTTTTCGTAAATGTGTTCCATAGCTTCGCTATGTTCGATCAAAGAGTAGTTTTCACCGTGAGCCACGTTGATGAGCACACCGGATGCGCCCTTGACGTCGATATCTTCCAGGAGCGGAGAAGCGAGAGCCATGTCTGCAGCCATGATGCCGCGGCTTTCACCCTGAGCAAAACCGGTACCCATGAGAGCGCTACCGCCCTTAAGCATGACCTTACGGATATCAGCAAAGTCAACATGGACCAAACCGTGGTGGAACATGATGTTACAAATGCTCTGGACTGCGTTACCCAGGATTTCGTCTGCCATCTTGAAGGCTTCCTGCATGGTAGCCTTGGCGTTGGTGCCCTGGAGAAGAGTCAGGAGCTTCTTGTTTTCAACGACGATGATGGTGTCTACAGCTGCGCGGAGGTTCTTGATACCATCCTGTGCAATCTTGGCACGAGCGTTACCTTCGAAACGGAACGGCTTGGTTACAACACCAACAGTCAAAATACCCAATTCGCGAGCCACGCTTGCAACGATGGGAGCTGCACCGGTACCGGTACCACCGCCCATACCTGCAGTCACGAACACCATGTCGGCGCCCTTCATGGCTTCCTTCAGTTCTTCAATGTTTTCTTCAACAGCCTTGGAAGCCTTTTCCGGTTCCATGCCGGCGCCCAGACCCTTAGTGGTCTTTTCGCCGATGGCGATCTTGTGATCAGCAAGGCTCATGTCCAAAGCCATGATATCGGTATTGACAGCGTAGTATTCCACGCCTTCAATATTCATCTGCTTCATACGGTTAACAGTGTTACCACCGGCACCGCCGACGCCGAACACCTTGACCTTAGCGTTTCTGAAAGAGTTTTCGTCTCCAGTGATACGAGACTTTGCCTCAAAATTGATGTTTTCGAATTCACTCATGATTTAATCTCCCTGATTGTTTGAGTGTTGATGTTGTTTATAGATAAGCTTTGATGACTTCAAGAACACGCTGGAAGCCCTTCTTGACGGAAACAGCAATCTGGGTGCCGGTTTCGCCCTTCTTCTTTTCACGGGCCTGCTTATTTGCGTAGTAGAGAAGTCCAATACCTGTTGCGTAAGACGGATTCTGGTATGCTTCCTGAATACCGCTCATGCCCTTGGGACGGCCAATGCGAACGGGCTTGCCAAATGCCTTGGAAGCCGCATTTTCAATACCATCCAAGGCGCAGCAACCACCAGTCAGGACAATGCCACCATTGACAATGGAGTCCATCTGGTGCTTCTTGAGATCCTTTGCCAGCAACTGGAAAATTTCAGTAACGCGAGCTGTAATGACCTGAGCAAGAAGTTTGCGAGAGCAAGGAACGTCGCCGCGTTCACCTACAGCGGGAACCGGGAAGGTTTCGTCTTCAATCAAGTTGCTGATAACGCAGGTGCCATACTTCTTCTTGATGTCCTCTGCCTTGGAGAGGGCAATAGGAACATTAAGGCACTTGCTGATGTCGCTGGTAATGACGTTACCAGCCAAGTCCAACGAAGCCGTATAGCGAACAGAGTCGTTAACAAAAACTGCAATGTCGGCAGAACCAGCACCGATATCCACTAGAGCGACTCCCAATTCGCGTTCGTCATCGGTAAGGACAGCGCTTGCAGCAGCCAATGGTTCCAGCACGAATCCAGCCACATTGAGGCCAGCCTTCTGAATGCACTTCTGCAGGTTCTGCAGAGAGTTCTGGCGGGAGGTGACCACCTGAACATTTGCCTTCAAACGGCGACCGGAACGGCCCTTGGGATTACGGATGGGACCATCGTCGTCAACCATATACTCGCCGGGGAAAATATGAATAATATCTCCGGCAGAAGGAGGAAGGGTACTTGCCTGCTTCTGGACGCTATCAATATCTTCTTCACGAACTTCGCCGGTGGGCAAAGTAATGATACCGTCACAGCTGTAAGACTGGACATTCTTACCAGCAATGCCCACGTACACATCGCGTACATCTACGCCAGCGGAAAGTTCCAGCTGGGAAGCAGCCTTCTGCAGAGTTTCAACGATCAGGTCGAACTCTTCCGCATTTGCCAACGGGAAGTCACCGCATTCTACAACGCGGACAGAACTTCCTTCGGAAATACCTACAAACAGATTCACCTTAGAAGCCCCGATATCAAGGCCAAAGATGTAATCTTCTTTCCTTATGGGTTGCTTGTTATCATCCATTGATGCACCTCTTATCAAAATTCCTTACATAAGCAAAGCCATGAAATCTCATGTCCACCTCGCCTGCACAATGCAAGTCCTTGGCAAAGCCTTCACCCAATGCTTCATAAAGGGCGAAGTCTTCTTTCTGCCATCCAGATGCCGGATAAAGGACGCGATATCCTGCATCTCGAAAAAACACTTCTACTGCCTTGTTCTGTTCGTCCCAACCCACCTGGGAAACATCTTCATACAAGGCACTGTTCATTTTTCTCATGGTATCCAGGAAGGTTGCAATCACTTCAACCTTTTCCAGAGAACCATTTTCCAACACCGGCAAGCGCATAGCCGTAGCCATGGAAAGTGGCATGGAGATTCCCTTCTCGGAGAACACCTTTGCCTTTCCTTCGGAAAGAACAGAGAGCACCGGAGAGGACTCCTGCAGTCTGATGGTCAAAGAAGAAGGGAACTTCTTTTCTACTTCCACGGAACTGATCAACGGAATCTGCATCAGGTTTGCTGCTACAGAGTCTGCGTCCAGTTCAGACATGAGCATGCCGGTTTCCACCTGAGCGTTCTGCATCACGTCTTCCCAAGAAAGCATACGGTTACCTTCGATTTCCACAAACTGCAAGTGACGAAGTTCCAGAGGATTGAATCTCTGCAGATAGAAACGTTCATGCCACAAGACAGCAGCACCAGCCACGATGAGCAGGAGCAAAATCCAGCCACCACGCTTAAACCAGCGAGCGATTCGAGCTGTGTCAGACTTTACCTTCTGAACACGAGCTTCCTTGCGTTTGCGCTCGTTGTAGCCAATTCTGCGGCCAAATAATGTGGTTTCTTTCTGCTTCAAGTGTTACGTTCCTATTTTGCCTAGATGCATTCCTCGAGAATTGTTTCACCAAGTTTGTAGATGCTGCCTGCACCCATCAGAACAACAACGTCGCCTTCGCGAAGTTCCTTCTTCAAAATGGGGAGCAAGTTCATCTGGTCGCCAATGAAACGTGCATCGCGGTGGCCGCGGGCAGTGGCGCTATTGGCAACCAAAGCTCCGGTAACGCCTTCGATGGGCTTTTCACGGGCGGGATAAATGTCGGTTGCAAGCAGAACGTCGCAGTTGGCAAATGCACTACCAAAAGCTTCGTGCTGGTCGCGGGTACGGGTAAAGAGATGAGGCTGGAAAGCAACGATGATACGCTTGTCCGGGAAAGCATCGCGGAAGCCCAGGAGGGTTGCGGTAGCTTCGGTGGGATGATGAGCGTAGTCGTCGAAAACCATGACACCATTCTTTTCACCAATAAATTCAAAGCGGCGCTTTACACCTTCGAAGGCTGCTACAGCCTTGCGGGCAATGTCAGCAGAGATACCTTCTTCAACAGCCAAAGCAACAGCGGCAGTGGCGTTCAGCACGTTGTGACGGCCAGGAATCTTAAGGCGGAATTCGCCCAAGCTTTTGCCATCGTTCAAAATTTCAAACACGGGGAAACCCTTTTCAAAGCGAAGGTTGTCCACGCGGTACTTTGCCTGACGGGAGAAACCGTAGGTAATCACGGGCTTCTTCAGGCGAGCAAGAATCTGCTGCACATTGGGATCGTCCAGACACAGGATGATCTGGCCATAGAACGGGATCTTGTTGGCAAACTGGACAAAAGCGTCCTTAATGTCTTCGATATTCTCGTAGGTATCCAGATGGTCGGCATCAATATTGGTAATGATGGCAGAGGACGGCATCATAGAAAGGAAGCTACGGTCAAACTCATCGGATTCTGCGATAAGGTAATTGCCCTTACCCACCTTGGCACCACTGCCGTGGCCCTTCACCACACCGCCTACGATGATGGTGGGATCCAATCCAGCTTCTTCCCAAATTTCACCAACAATAGAAGTAGTGGTAGTCTTGCCGTGAGTACCAGCAATAGACAGGGTGTACTTCATACGCATCAATTCGCCCAGCATTTCTGCGCGCTTGATTACGGGAATACGGCGGTTACGAGCTTCAACCAGTTCCGGATTATCAAAGGGAACTGCAGAGGAATAAATCACCAGGTCAGCGTCTTCAACATTCTTTGCGTCATGCCTGGGATCCACGCGGATACCCAAGTTTCTCAAATATTCTACAACGGTGCTTTCGCTCATATCGGAGCCACTGACTTCAAAGCCATTGGCATGAAGCACTTCGGCAATACCGGACATACCGGCGCCACCGATGCCCACGAAATGTAAGCGACGAACACGTTTGCAATCATTCAGCTGCATTAGCCATTCTCCTTATCCAGGATAATTTGAGCAATCTGGTCAGCAGCATCGGGCATACCCAAAGTCTTTGCTGCAGCGGCCATGTCGGCCAGGCGCTTTTCGTCGGCCAAAAGGGTTTCCACCTTTTCCCACAAATGATTTGCTTCGCCATCCAATTCAACCAGAGCAGCACCAGCCTTTTCCACCACACGAGCGTTGTGTTCCTGATGGTTAGCGGTAGCGTGCGGGAACGGAAGCAAGATAGAGGGCTTACCGAAGGCAAGAATTTCTGCAAGGGCAGAAGCACCAGCGCGGCTGATAATCAAGTCGGCGTGCTTCATGTAGGAGTAGATGCCGTCCAAGAAGCCGCGCACAGCAACGTTGGGCAGTTCGCCAACGCGAGAGTTGATAGCGTCAACATTCTTTACGCCAACCTGCCAGACTACGGAAACATCATCACGGGCGGTAATTGCCTTGATGCTTTCTTCGATCTTGATGTTGATGCCAGAAGCACCCTGAGAGCCGCCAACGATAAACACAGCCTTCTTGCCTTCTGCAAATTCAGCAGGACGGGGCAGAGAGTCTTCCTTAGGCAATTCACGAACAGGATTGCCCAGAATGCGGATCTTTTCAATGGGGAAGAACTTGCCAGCTTCTTCGGAAGTTACAAACACGGTCTTTGCATAACGGGAGCCAACCTTGTTGGCGATGCCAGCAACAGCATTCTGTTCCTGCAGATAAACAGGGATACCCATGGAGCCTGCAGCCAAAACGATAGGCAGAGAAACATAGCCACCAGTAGCCACCACAACGTCCGGGTTTACCTTCTTGATAACGCTCTTGGCGCGAACCAGGGACTTGGTCAGTTTAAAGGGCAAAGCCAAGTTCTTAAGGAACGGACCGCGATGCAGAGGTTCTGCAGAAATGTATTCGTAGGGCCAGTTCTTGGCAACCAAGCGTTCTTCCATAGAACCCTTACGACCTGCAAAAGTAATGTCGGTCACGCCCATCTTCTTAAGGCTATCAGCAATAGCTACTGCCGGGAAAATGTGACCACCGGTTCCTCCGCATACGAAAAGAA
Source organism: Fibrobacter sp. (assembly GCA_024398995.1). Taxonomy (GTDB): domain Bacteria; phylum Fibrobacterota; class Fibrobacteria; order Fibrobacterales; family Fibrobacteraceae; genus Fibrobacter. The sequence continues at coordinate 57,069 of JAKSIE010000005.1, read as the reverse complement.
ACTTCTTCATACGCCACTCCTTGTAAGTTCGACATTTCTAAATACGCTGGTTTCAAGCGAGGATCTTCCGGCATACGGTTCCTTAATCAGGCGGCCGGAATTCGGGCGAGAGATATTCAGCAAAATTCCAACGGCTACAGACGAATAGATCAGGTTTGTACCGCCAAAGCTAATGAAGGGCAGCGGCTGACCAGTCGTCGGGCCAAGATCCACACTCACGCAAACGTGAATTGCAAAATTCATGAAAATGGAAAGAGTCATTGCCAAAGCCAGATACTTGCCAAAGCGAGTAGAGGCATGCTGTGCAATCTTAAAGCCCTGAGCGAAAAGCAAGGTGAACAGCACCAGCACAGTGAACGTTCCAACAAATCCAAGTTCTTCACCAATTACAGAATAAACCACATCCTTGTGAGCTTCCGGCAAATAACCCCACTTCAAGACACCCTGACCAAAGCCTGTTCCAAAGAGACCACCATTACCCAGTGCCTGCAAAGCATGCTCACTCTGGTAGCTAGAAGCAGCCATTTCGCCCTCGTCAGCAAAGAATGCGAGAATTCGAGCGCGAGAATGCGGGGATGTCATCAACTTAACAAGAATCACAGGAATTGCCGCACCAACAGCATATGCCATATACTTCAAGTTCACGCCGGCAGTCAGCATAACACAACCCACAATAATCAGGATGATGAGCATCATGGAATAGTTAGGCTGCAAAGCCAAAAGAATTGCTGTAATACCCACAGGAACCGCAGGCTGGATCACAGAGCACTTCAAAGTCTTAATATTGTTGCCTGCCAAGGAAAGCTTTTCGCACAACAGGACAAACATGCCAAGCTTCATGATTTCAGAAGGCTGAATACCAAGGAACCAACGGCTTGCGCCCTTAACGCCATGGCCAGACACAAGTGCTGCGATAGTCAAGACAACTCCCACACCAAACGCAAGTCTTCCAAGCCAGCGCCAGTGCTTATAATCCACAAAACTGAACACGAAAATAAAGAAAAGTCCCGGAATAACCTTCTGGAAATGCTTAATCATGTAAAATTCTGCTGTTTGACCATTGGCGATAGCCAAGGGAGCGGAGGCGGTATACACCTCTGCCACACCAAAGCAAATCAGTAACAAGGTCACTACTAAGAGGATCTTGTTCATGCCGCCATTTTGAACAGAATTTTCCATTAAGTCTAAAGTCCTTATGCCTTTACAGAAGTGAGACGGAGCATCGCATCGACAACCTGTTCCATGTGCATTCCGCGGCTGCCCTTGATCAGGAGCACGTCGCCTTCAGCAACAACTTCGGTGAGGCTGTCGATCAAAGCCTGCACGGAATCAAAGTGATAAGCCTTTTTCATACCCTTGGACTTTGCGCCCTTCACATAGAGCTTTGCCTTTTCACCCACGGTAAAGAGCATATCAAAGTTCATTTCAGGGACCATTTCGCCCATTTCCTGGTGAAGCTGGTCGGTCAACTTGCCAAGTTCCAACATATCGCCCAGAATGGCGATGCGGCGAGAAACCTTCATGTTGCCGATGGTCTGCAAAGCCATCTTGGTAGAAGAGGGATTTGCGTTATAGCAGTCGGAAACAACCTGGAAACCGTTGGCCTTCTTCAGTTCCATACGCATATTGGTAGAACGGAAGCTAGCCAGAGCCTTTGCGATTTCGGTCTTGGAAATCTTGTAGGCCTCGCCCACGGCGATTGCTGCCAGAGCGTTATAAACGTTGTGGATACCAGGAACATTCAAGGTGAACTTGGTGCGACCCAAGTAGAATGTTGCGCAGTTGTCTTCGTTATAGGTCAACTTTTCGGGCTTGTAGATGCCACGCTTGATGCCGAAGGTTACAACCTTGTAGCTGGTGTTGGTACGGCACTTGCAAAGACGAGGATCATCGGCATTCACAATGAGAAGACCGCCCTTCTTGAGGCCTGCGGTAATAGTTTTCTTTTCGGCAAAGACGCCGTCCAAGTCGCCAAGGCGTTCCAAGTGGCTAGCGCCAATGTTGGTAATCACGGCAACATCGGGTTCAGTTGCCAAGGACAGCGGACGAATTTCATCTGGGCCACTGGTACCCATTTCGACAACAGCAGCCTCGTGAGAGTGCTTCAGCTGGAACAAAGTCATAGGTACGCCAATGTGGTTATTGAAGTTGCCAGCAGTAGCATGAGTATTGTACTTTGCAGAAAGAACAGTCTTGACCATTTCCTTAGTAGTGGTCTTGCCGTTGCTACCGGTAATGGCAACTTTCTTAACCTTAAAGCCACGCTGATAGCCTTTAGCAAGCTTCAACAGAGCCTTGGTGGTATCGTCCACCGGTGCATACATCTTGAAAGTTTCAATGCCTGCGGCATCCTGATTTACAACGCTCATCAGCGCTCCATCCTTTTCCATCTGAGGTACAAACTGGTGGGCATCAAAACGTGCGCCCTTAATCGGCCAAAATACAACACCCTTGGCCGGTTCTCTAGAATCCATGCAAAGATTCACCTTGCGGTTCATGGTACGTCCATTGACGCCCACCGCGGTGGTCTCCAGGATTTCAAGTAATTTCTTAATTGTCAAATCAAGCTTAAACATTTGCCATTGCCTTCACCACTTCTTCGTGGTCGTCAAAATGATGCTTAGTCCTGCCGATGATCTGGTAGTCTTCGTGACCCTTACCGGCAACAACCAGCCAGTCGCCATCCTTAAGCTCTGCGCAAGCGCGAGCGATAGCTTCGGCACGGTTTTCTACAACTTCAAACCTATCGGTATTCATACCGGCGCGGACATCATTGATGATTTCCGTAGGATTCTCGGTACGGGGATTATCAGAGGTAAGCCAAGCCTTGTCTGCCATCTTTTCGGCGATGGAACCCATAATGGGGCGCTTGGTCTTATCGCGGTCACCGCCGCAGCCAAATACGGTAGAGAGCTTGCCGCGGCAAAGGGAGCGGGCAGTTGCCAGCACGCGTTCCAAAGCGTCGGGAGTATGGGCGTAGTCCACAACAACGTGAACGCCGTTCTTGTTCCAGACTTTTTCAAAACGGCCAGGCACGCGAACTTCTGCGAGAGCCTTATCCATGGCTACCTTGGAAAGTCCAATAGCCTTCGCCCAGGAAAGAACCAGCATCACATTATCCACGTTGAAGTCGCCGCAAAGTGCAGTTTCGAAATGCGTTTCTGCGACGGAGGCGCCAAAGCCAGCCAAGTCAAACTTAAGTCCATCTTCAGTATTTTCGACAACACCATTGGGCTTAACATCGGCAGCAGTAGAACCCAGGCGAGAAACGCCAACCACCTTGCGGCCAGCCTTCTTCAATTCTTCGCAAAGCATTGCACCATGTTCGTCATCCACGTTAATGACAGAAACGCCATCAGCAGCCTGATACTTGGTGAACAAAAGCTTCTTTGCCTCAAAGTAGGCTTCCATTGTCTTGTGGTAGTCCAAGTGATCCTGAGTCAGGTTGCTGAACAAACCACTCTTGTAGCTAATGCCTGCTACACGCCCCTGATGGAGTGCATGGGAAGAAGCTTCCATGACCAAGTCAGTGCAACCCACTTCTACAGCCTTAGCAGCAAATGCAAACAGATCCAAGAGGCCCGGGGTAGTCAGGTTTGCGGGAACAGAAACATTCCCTACCTTATTCTTGATGGTACCCAGCAAAGCGACCTTGTGGCCAGCGGCGGTCAACATAGCGTCCATGAGGAAAGCGCTAGTGGTCTTGCCATTGGTGCCTGTAATGGCGTGGCAGGCCAGCTTGGAGAAAGGATCCTTGTAGAAAATCTTTGCGGCTTCCAGGCGAGCGGCGCGAACATCAGAAACCTGAATCCACATGGAAGTGAGCCCCTCAGGAGCGGTGGTTTCTGCAACAACAGCAACAGCACCGGCAGCAATAGCGTTGCGAGCAAATTCATCTGCGCCTACAGCAGGAATAGAGAAGAACAAATCATTGGTCTTCACGCGGCGGGAGTCGTCGCACAAACCTTGAACATTCAAGTTCTTCATCAAAGTTTCAGACAGCATTAGCCTTTCTCCTTCAACGTCAGTTTGCAAATCTGCCCTTTACGTAATTCTTCATCGGCTTTCGGGGATTGGGCAACAACGCGACCCTTGCCTGTATATTCAACATTCATGCGGATGTTTCCGGCAATCTCCAGAGCATCCTTCAAGGAAAGGCCTTTGAGGTTGGGCATTTTGCCTGCAACCATTTCGCCAAGCATCAAGGTGATGCCCAGGCTATCGCTTCTATCCTTACGCTTGGAAATCACGCGATTGCCTTCACCTTCGAACTGAACCTTGCAATTTCTAGAGTCTGCCAAAGCCTTTGCAGCATCTGCCTTCATTCCAACGAAATCAGCATCGCAGCCGCCCTTGGGGTTCACGATTGCCAAGTTGTAAGAAGCTGGGGACAGTTCCGGATGGTAGTAGATACCTTCCATAATGCGGCGGAAAATCGGACCTGCAGTATTACCACCGTGCTTCTGTGCGGTCTGAGGATCATCTACCAGAACCATGCAAACAAAGCGGGCGTTTTCTACGGGAGCAAGACCAATGAAAGAAGCCACCTGATGATCGCGGTCATACTTACGGGTTTCCGCATTATACTTTTCAGCAGTACCCGTCTTGCCACCGAATACCACGTCAGGAATTTTCTTGCTCATCACCTTCTTTGCAGTACCATTGTTTACTACGCGGTGAAGCATCTGACGAATATCCGCAGCAGTCTTTTCAGAAATCACGCGGCGAAGTTCTATCGGTTCCTTCTTTTCAACAAGGTTACCCTTGGAATCGCGCCATTCCTTGACAATCATAGGCACCATCATTTTGCCGCCATTGGCTACTGCAGAGTAGGCCATTACCAACTGGATTGGAGTCGCCATCAATGCATGGCCAAAGCCCATGGTCTTCAAGGTTCGATCATCACGGGTCAAGTCGTGGGGTTCAAGGAGCTTGCCGGATTCTTCACCATAGAATTCATCAGAAGTTTTCATGCCGAAGCCAAAATGCGCAGCCATGTGATAAAGTTTTTCCGCACCAATCTTATCAGCAATTTTACCGTATACAATGTTGGAAGATTGCACCATTGCTTCGGCCATATCCATATCACCATAAATATGAGTGTCGCAAATCTTTTCAGATTTTTCGCTCCACTTCCAGCACTTGCCTTCGTTTGCAAAAACGGAATCGGGCGAAACCACACCATTTTCCAAAGCTGCTGCAGCGGTAATCACCTTGAAAGTTGAGCCCGGTTCGTAGGACATACCCACGATATCGTTCTTTCCGTAAGCCGGATAGCTTGCCATGGCAAGAACTTCACCAGTGTAAGGATCCACCACCACAGCACTTGCGCTTGTGGCCTTGAATTCTGCAACACCAGCCTTCAACTCCTTCTCAACAATTTCCTGCATGTTGCGATCAATAGTCAGCACTAGATTCTTGCCGGGTTCAGCCTCGGCAACCTTCTCAGACTGACCAAAAATTTCACGGCCACCAAACTTGCTTTTTTCTGCAAACATGCCGACGCTGAAACCTTCACTACCGCGGAGACGTTCATCGAAGACATTTTCCAAGCCTTCGCTGCCCTTGCCATCCTTACCAACCTTGCCCACGATCTTGGAAGCAACGCTGCCCTGAAGGAATATACGAGAATAATCTTCCACATTTACAGAATCGCGGAGATTGTCGGCAAAGGGGACACCGTTGCGGTCCATAATCTGGCCACGTTCTGCGTAGATATTCTTGGCGCGGATCGCCATGCCCTTGGTTTCAGCCTGATAAACTTCGCGGTTCGGAACCTGAATCAGGAAAGTCTGCAAAGCCATCACACAGATCATGCAATAAACCACGATCTTGATAATGAACAGGGGATTCGTGAAATTAAACCATTTCATTTCACACCCCCGGAAAGGCGTACCTTGGTAGGTACGGAGTTCAAACCATAACCTGCGTCTTCTGCAAAGCCAGAGAGATTATCCAAGGAGGTCAGCTTATTGATTTCAGATTCCTGCAAAAGAATCTGGCGTTCCAATTTTCCAACCTGATTGGACATTTCACGAGACTTCTGGTACAGACGAGTCAATCGGTTCTGCATATACAAAGGCAGCATGGCGTTGAAACCCACCATCAGCACAACAATGACGAAACCCCGCACAATGGTGCGGTTGGAGTAGAAGACACGAGCTTTGTCCAAAGATTCACTCATACCCTTTCGTACACCCTAAGTTTCGCAGAGCGTGCCCTGCTGTTAATTGCAATTTCTTGTTCAGTGGGGAGAATCGGCTTGCGATTCACCTTCTTGAGGCGCTGGTGATTGCCGCCGCACATGCATACGGGCAGGTGTTCGGGGCAAATACAGGCCTTTTCAAATTCGGCGCAAACATCCTTGACGCAACGGTCTTCCACAGAGTGGTAGCTCATGACCACCAGACGACCGCCAACCTTGAGGCAATCCACTGCAGAACGGATGCTCACTTCAATCTGACGGAGTTCCCCATTCACTTCCATACGAACCGCCTGGAACACGCGGGCCATGAGGCTGTTGGCGTCGCGACGCTTGTCCGGGAAGACGGTTTCTACAGCATCCTTGATGTCGCTAGGAAGAATGTCGCGGCCATCCTTGGCGGTGGCTGCGGCAATTTCAACAACGCGGTTTGCAAGCTTGAATGCTCGATCCATATCAGCGTTCTTGCGGAGGGCAACGGCAAGATCGTCGGCACTTACAGAACGGAGCCATTCCTGTGCGGAAACGTCTTCGCGACGATCCATGCGGAGATCCAGCGGATTGTTACCAACGAAGGTAAAGCCACGGGAAGAGTCATCTACCTGATGGCTGCTGATACCCAAATCATAAAGAACACCATCCAAAGTACCAGCGGCTATTTCGTTACCCAATTCAGCAAAAGGAACCGGATGCACTACAAACTTAGGAGCCACATTAGCCAAGCGCTTGGAGGCAAACTGAACCGCGTCATCATCACGGTCAAAGGCGTGCAAAGTGCCTGCAGAAGAAAGGCGGGTTGCAATAGCGTAAGAATGGCCGCCACCGCCCAAAGTGCAGTCGGCAAAGGTACCATCAGCGAGAATTTCGCCAGACTTGTTCAGTTCGGCATCGCTTTCAAGACGTAGACCCTGGAGGCAGCCGTGAAGCATCACGGGGTCGTGATAGAAGATTTCACCATCAACGCCCGCAGTTGCGGCAACAGTGCAAGAACGAACAGCGCCACCGACGCTATTCAAAATTTCATTTGTATGCAGCTGAATTACTTGAGGATCACTTTTGGCCACTAGATCCTCCCGCAAAACCAGCATCAAAGCACATCTTATTGAACTTGTCCGAAGACTGCATAATAGCTGCAATCTTGGCTTCGTAAGCGTCTGTGTTCCACAATTCCAAAGACTTACCCTGGTATTCTACGAACGTTACACTGTTCGTAAGTCCAGCGTACTGGATTTTATCCTTAGGGAGTAAAATGCGGTTCTGACCATCCAGTTCTACCTGAACTGAACGCAGACCCAGTCGGAATTGTTCTGCTGATTCGCGGTCCGGATTACTATCCAACCGATCCATGAACTTGTCATATTCTGACATAACAAACAAACGGAGTCTACCGTCTGCCCAGAGAGTCAGCATGAATTCCTTACCGTCTTCTTCAGTCAGCTGACAACGGAGTTCCCTAGGGAAGGCACACCTTCCCTTTCCGTCGATGGCCGAGCGGCCCTGACCTCTAAAACGATTCGGTTTGTTCATCACAATTATTCCATTAACACTTTACACAACACATGGAATTTATACACACAACCCAAATATACCCACTTTTACCCATTTTGGCAATATTCTTTACCATTTTATTACACCCATTTCCCACCTTTCCCCACCACCTCGTTTTTTTTCTTTTTCAGAACCCAAAAAAAACGGACCTCGATCCCAGGTCCGGCCAATTTCATAGTGCACAAAAAAGCAAGTCTATGTCATTTTTTTGCACCTGATTATTTCTATATTGCCCCCCGATAATGGATTTTGGATATTCCGGAAATACTTGGTGGAGCAAAAAATGGTTGGAAACTCTGTTGCAAAACGTGCAGAGCGATACCCTTACTACGGCCCTTCGTTACTACAGTCGAGGCCAGCTCACCTCCCTTGAAATCACAGACAACCGGATTATTTCCCATGTGAGGGGCCCTAACGGAGGTTCCCACGACAATTACATTGTTTTCCCCAAGATTTCCAAGGAAAAGACCGACGTTCTGGTCAGCCTGCTCAAGCAGCAGCCCACAGAACTTCGTGCATTGTCCAACGACACGCTGAATCCGTCCCTGGAACTTTTGCTGGCAAAGTGCGGCATAACCCTCTTTGACCTGCCCGACGACGTAAAGATGGGTTGCGATTGCAAGGATCCTACTCCGTGCAAGTACATCGTCACCACATTCCTGGGCATCGCCAAGGAGATGGTGGACAATCCTTTTGTGCTTTTCAAGATCCACGGCATGGATATCGAATTCCTGAAGGATTTCAAGCAGGAACAGTCCGAGGTCATGGAAGCGCCCTACGAAAGCGCCCTGGTCCACGGCATCCACGTCCCAAGCGATAAGCTGTCCGAGGAAAGTTCCACAGGCAGAATCCCCGAAATAGATTTTGAGCAGTGGCACGACTACTCCAGGATCCTTCCCGCCATGCTGCAGAACTTCCCGGACTTTTGCCCCGCCGGCAATTTTCGCAAAAGCTTTGCCGACGAAATGGAATTCTGCCGCAAGTACTATTCCGAATTCGACAGTTTCTACGATTTCGCAGAACAGTTCAGGCTCTATCACAACAAGACATTCATGATGGAGGGAGAATCCCTCCAGGTGATTCATTCCAATGGCTGGAAGTGGCACTTTATTCAGGCCAAAGATGGGCAGGTCATTAGTTCAGACCTCTCCGTAGAAACAGCCATGGGCGCCCTCTGCGCTCTTAGCCAGGGCAATTTCTTTATGCACCACGTGACGGTGCGATTCTTGCACCGCGCATTGATGGCGGCCTTCTACCTTGTAAAGACCGGCGCCATCTACCCCCAGGTTTTCTGGATCGGCAAAGACGTTGCCCAGATGCGTTGGCTCCCTGCAGAAATGCTGCCCGACGTATTGGCCTTCGTCGCCGAGTTTGAAAAGTACGCACCCGCAAACATCGCCCTCATGGATAACGACGAAGACCGTTTGCTTCTGGCATCTCCTGCCGAGCACATTCTTTCGCTGTTCATTAGCCAGCTGCTGCGATTTGCCCGCAAGTTCAAGCCCCAGGCCCAAAAGAGCAAGCACGAAAACCTGCTGGTCTTTTTCTTCAACTGCATTTCCGGCAAGCTTGCCAACAACGCCCACGCCATTCCCGGAAAAATTCAGCAATGGTTCTCCGTCTATAGTTCGCTGGATTTCCGCGCACAGATTCTTTTTGTCTGTTCCGAACTGGGCAAGGATATTGCACTGGATGTATTCGTCTTAGATGGCGAAGGTCCCGACGCTCGACGGGTTCCCCTGGCACAACTTTTTGAAAGTAACGATTCCCGACTACTCTCCATTCTCAGCATCTTGAACGGAATCGCCGAAACCTTCAAGCCCATGGAAAAGTACCTGGAGCGAAAGGCGGGCAGCTCCATCGTTATGCATGGTGCGGAGCTTCTGGACTTTTTGCAGAACTCCCTCAAAAAGTTGGAAGTCCTGGACATCAAGGCAGAACTGCCCAAGTCCCTTTTGAACGTGGCTCGCCCCAAAACCCAAATGCGCGTGCAAGGCACCATGAGTTTTGGCGCTTTCAAGGCACAGGACCTTCTGGATTTCGATTGGGAAGTCGCCATTGGCGACGAAGAAATTTCCGCCGAAGAATTTCTAAAATTGGCTCAGGACGCCGAAGGACTTTTGAAGTACAAGTCCCAGTACATCCGCATTACCGATGACGATTTACAGAGGCTTAGAGAAAAGGTGGAGAAAAAGGCCACCGGCGAAGCAGTCGAAGAAATTACTCAGGCAAAACTGGTGCAGGCCTGCCTTACTGGCAAATGCGAAAACGAAGAAGGGGAAAATCTAAGCGTCACCCTGACGGACCAAATGAAGAGTCAGATGGAAGCATGGCGAGGCGAAACAGAAATTGACTTGCCTGTCAACTTGAACGCAACACTACGTCCGTACCAGTTGCGCGGTTATTCCTGGATGTACAAGAATTTGGACATGGGCTTCGGTTGTATTCTTGCCGACGACATGGGCCTAGGTAAAACATTGCAGGTCATCACCTACCTTCTGAAGATCAAGCAAGAAGGCAAGCTTGACGAAAACAAGGCCCTGGTGGTGTTGCCCGCAGGTCTACTCTGTAACTGGCAAATGGAAATCAAGAAGTTCGCCCCGGAACTAACCTTCATGCCCTACCACGGCGGAACAAGAGACCTTCAAAAGTTCAATGCCGACATTTTGCTCACAACCTACGCCACCTTCCGCAAAGACGTTGACAAACTTAAGGAAAGGCAGTGGCAGGCAATCATCATCGATGAAGCCCAGAACATCAAAAACGCAGACAGTGACCAGAGCCGTTTGCTTCGCTCCATGCAGGCGCCCATGAAAATTGCCATGAGCGGTACTCCTGTAGAAAACCGCCTGATGGAATTCTGGACCATTATGGATTTCTGCAACCGCGGTATTTTGCCCCGTGCTTCCGAATTCCACGAGCGCTTTGAAATTCCTATCCAGAAGAACGGCAGCCAGCCTGTGGCAGAGCAGTTCCGCAAGATCACGGCGCCCTTTATGCTGCGCCGCCTCAAGACCGACAAGTCCATCATCAGTGACTTGCCCGACAAGATTATTCAGGACGAGTACGCAGAACTGACCAAGTCCCAGGCCGTATTGTACAAGACTACCTTGGACAAGTTCATGGCCGACCTGGAGCTCGAAGAAATGATGCGCGAGCAAGCCGCAGCCACCGCAGGAGTCGGCGAAGGTTCCGGCGCAGGCAATTCATCCTTCAAGCGCAAGGGCATTATTCTTCAGATGATTCTTGCCCTGAAGCAAATTTGCAACCACCCCGCAACTTACCTCAAGCTTGGTCGCAATGTCCCAGGCGACGCAGTTTCAGCCGAAGGGGAAACCGGCCCGGCCCTGGAATCCGGCAAGTTGCAGATGCTTATGGACTTGCTCAAGTCTATCCTGGCCCAAGAAGAAAAGACCATCATCTTCACCCAGTTTACTGAAATGGGCAAGATGCTGCAAAGTTCCATCGAAAAGGAACTGGGCATTTGTCCCGACTTCTACCACGGTGGCTGCACCCAGACTCAGCGTAACCGTATGGTGAAGGACTTTCAGGAAAGTCCGGAATCCAAGATTCTTATTCTATCCTTGAAGGCTGCAGGCACGGGCCTCAATCTAACCGCAGCAAGCCAGGTCATTCATTACGATCTCTGGTGGAATCCAGCCATCGAAGCACAGGCCACCGACCGCGCCTTCCGTATCGGCCAAACCAAGAACGTGCAAGTTCACCGTTTTATTACAAAGGGAACCTTCGAAGAAAAAATCAATGCCCTCCTGGAATCCAAGAAGGCAATTGCAGAACTTACCGTAAATGCGGGCGAAACCTGGATTGCAGACCTGAGCGACGCCGACCTTGGCGAAGTTTTCGGCTTGGACAACAGTGTGATTTAATCCAGGCGTCCGTTCGCCTCGATCAAAGATTACTCAGCCCAATGATTACCGTTGTAGTTACGGGCGGTATCAGCATCCATTCCAATCTGACGGACAAGATCCTCAATACTTGCGAATTTCTGTTCAGGGCGTAAATAGCCCATCAGGTCCAGCACCAGATGCTGGCCATAAATGTCTTCGTTGAAATCCAGCAAGTAGGCTTCAATAGCCATAAAGTGGGAGCCCGGCGTTGTGGGCTGGGTTCCGATATTCAACACAGAACGGAAAATACGGCCATCGGCAAGTCGGGCGTTGGCGACATACACGCCACCCTTAGGCAGGAACTTGTATTCGTTCACCTGCAAGTTCGCCGTGGGAAAGCCCAAGGTTCGGCCCATCTGCTTACCAACCACCACATTGCCAGTCAAACGGTAGGGACGACCCAAATACGTCTGAGCGCGTTCAACATCGCCCATCTCTAAAGCTGTGCGCACGGCTGAGGAACTGACTCGTTCGCCCTTGTGGAGAACGATGGAAAGCATCTGGGTAGAGAGTTCAGGGAAAGCCGCCGTAATGGTTTCGTAGTTACCCTTGCCACCGGCACCAAAGTTGTGGTCGTGACCAAAGAACATAGAACTTACATTCAAGTTTTCAATAAGTTCCTTTCGGATAAACTCGTCAAAAGGCAGCTTGGCCAATTCGCGGGTAAAAGGCAGCACCACAAATTCCAAACCGAGACTTTCAATGAATTCCCGTTTTTCTTCTGTAGTAGTCAACAGCAACGGGTTTCCGGGACCGCGAAGCACGTAGTTAGAATGAGGTTCAAAACTGATTACAGTCGGACACAGATTATTCGCTTCAGCAACCGCCTTCAAGGAACGGAAAAGAGCCTGGTGGCCTAAGTGGCAACCGTCAAAATTTCCCATGGTAACAGCGCGTTTCATTCTCTCGTCTCTTGTCTAAACTATTCGTCTGCAGCCAAGTAGAACTTGGGTTTAATGCGGCCCGGTTCGTAAAGGCATAAGCTCAAAACTTCGCCTTGCAGATTTGCCACAAAAACATTTCCCTCGGCGTCAACACCTTCGATGGGAGTTTTCCAGGGAAGATAATTTCCCTGACGGATCACAGCCACCTGGGTATCATCCAGACGCACTACAGGGAAATCCAAAATTTGGTCCACAGGCAAAAGATGTTCGCGAGTCAAGTCTTCCCCACGGACCGCCTTGTCTAAAGTCACGTTACCTATACGGTGACGACGAATATGGGATACACAACCTACGGTTCCCAGAGCGCGGGCAATGTCGCGGCCCAAGGCTCGGATGTAAGTACCCTTGGAGCATTCACAAATCAAGTCAAAAGTTGCAATGGAGCGACCGGAGCAGCCTTCTGTGGCATCGTTCGCCACCACATCAGTCACCTTCAGGGATGCAATATGAATCTTGCGGGGTTTCAATTCAATATCACGGCCTCGTTCCATCAAGTCGCTGGCACGGACACCGTTGATTTTTACGGCGCAATACTTGGGAGGAATCTGTTCAATGTCACCAGTGAACTGAGGCAATACAGCTTCCAAAGCGGTGCGGTCTATTGCCTGCGATTCCTCGAGTCTCGAACCTGGAACCTCGAACCTGCTATCCTGTTCCACCACCTCACCGTCCCATTCCAGGGTATCGGTCTGGTAGCCCAGATGAAGCCTAAAACTATAGCACTTGTCCTTCGCTTCCACGAAAGGCAGCAAACGGGTGCAACGACCGGTAGCTGCGATAATCAGACCGGAGGCACGAAGGTCCAAGGTGCCGGCGTGTCCAACCCTCTTAGTAGAAAAGACCCTTTTCAGAGGGAAAAGGGCCTTAAAAGAAGTTTCACCAGCAATCTTGTCTAACAGGACGAAGCCAGAGTTGGACAATTACAAATCCCCTTTCTGCTTCAGTTCTGCAAGAATGCTTTCAATATGCATGGCGTGTTCCAGATTTTCATCCAGAACAAAGTTCAACTCGGGAATCTTGCGGATCTTCAAGGCCTTACCAAGAACGGTGCGGATATAACCTGCGGAGTTCTTGAGACCAATGATAGAATCACGCTTTTCCTTGTCGGTACCCATAACAGAAACCATGATCTTTGCATAGCTCAGGTCATCGGTGATTTCCACACGGGTGATACTGGCAAGGGAGCTGACGCGAGGGTCCTTGAGACCCTTCTGCATCATCTTGGAGATTTCCTCGCGGAACTGTTCGTCTAATCTGTCGGTTCTACGACTCATTAAGCTTCCTTATTTTCTTCGTTAGCCTTCTTAGCCTTTTCTTCAGCTTCTTCGCGGGCAACGTCCTTCAAGGTACGGGCGACAGAGACTTCCTTGAAGAAGATCAAGCTATCGCCTTCACGAATATCGTCGTAACCCTTAAGGCCGATACCGCATTCAAAGCCGCGGGCAACGGACTTGACGTCGTCCTTCATGCGCTTCAGAGACTGAACCACGGTAGTACCAAGTTCTACGCCGTTGCGGTATACGCGGACATGGCTTTCGCGGTCCACGGAGCCGTCGGTAACCATACAGCCAGCGATGAGGCCAACCTTGGGAACCTTGAAGACCTGACGGATTTCTGCTTCGCCGCTGAGTTCTTCGCGGAGAGTGGGCTTCAGGAGGCCTTCCACAGCATTGGTAATATCTTCGATGCAGTCGTAAATCACGCGGTAGTTGCGGATTTCGATGCCTTCCTTCTGAGCCATTTCGCGAACTGCGAGAGACGGCATCAAGTGGAAGGAAACGATGATAGCCTGAGCGGTAGTTGCAAGAAGGATATCAGATTCAGTGATAGTGCCAACACCCTTACGGATGATGTTGACACGAACTTCCTTGTTGGTGAGTTTTTCGAGAGAAGCGGCCAAAGCTTCGGCAGAACCACCCACGTCAGCCTTGACGATGAGGTTGAGTTCAGAGAGCTTACCATCCTTCTTTTCGTTGAAGGTATTTTCAAGGGATACAGTCTTACGAGCGCGGAGGTCGCGTTCACGGGCAGCCATACGGCGCTTGGAGGCGATTTCACGTGCGGTCTTTTCGTCTTCCACCACGATAAGGTCGTCACCAGCCTGCGGAGTACCATCGAAACCCAGGACCTGGCAAGGTGCGGAAGGCGGAACTTCCTTAAGCTGTTCGCCACGTTCATTCATCATAGCACGGACACGGCCTGCGTAGATACCGCAGACGAACGGGTCACCCACATGGAGAGTACCGTTCTGCACGAGAATGGTAGCCATGGAACCCTTACCCACGTCAAGCTTGGATTCCACAACGGCACCACGGGCATGAGCATCCGGGTTAGCCTTAAGTTCCAGAACTTCAGCTTCGAGAGCGAGAGTTTCAAGAAGTTCTTCCATACCCTGACCGGTACGGGCAGAAACTTCGATACAGCTAGTATTACCACCCCACTGTTCCACTTCTACGCCGCGTTCGGCAAGCTGGGCACGGATCTTGTCCGGATTTGCAGTGGGAAGGTCAATCTTAGTAATAGCGACCACCATCGGAACCTTTTCGCGCTTGGCAAGTTCGATGGATTCAACGGTCTGGGGCATGACCATGGAGTCAGCAGCCACAACCAGCACGATAACGTCAGTCACCTGAGAACCACGGGCACGCATTGCGGAGAATGCTTCGTGACCCGGAGTATCCAGGAAGGTAACCTTACCCTGGCTTGTGGTAACTTCGTATGCACCGATATGCTGGGTAATGCCGCCGGATTCGCCAGCCACAACGTGGGTCTTACGGATCCAGTCCAAGAGAGAAGTCTTACCGTGGTCAACGTGGCCCATGACGGTAACCACAGGATGACGAGGCTGCAGGTTTTCTTCCTGTTCCTCTTCCACGCCCAGAGCTTCTTCTTCATATTCTTCCATCAACTGAGCTTCAAAGCCGAATTCGTCAGCCAAAAGCTGGATGGTTTCAAAGTCAAGGCGAGCATTGATGGTCACCATCATGCCCATTTCCATGCACTTTGCAATAACGCGAGCAGGCATCTGTTCCATCAAGCCTGCCAGTTCGCCGACAGTGATGAAGTCAGAGGTCTTCAAAATCTTCTTTTCGTCGCCAGTATCGCCTTCGGCCTTTTCCTTACGGTAGACCTTCTTGACGGGCTTCTTGGAGAGGTCAGCCATCACACGGGAAACGTTCTGACGAACTGCTTCCTGCTGCTGTTCTCTCTGCTGTTCCATGCGGTCCTTGCCATTGCCACGACGGTTCTTGTCGTTCTGGCCATGACGACCATTCTGCTGGCCACCCTTGCCGCCCTTACCGCCCTGGCCTGCGCCAAAGCCGCCCTGAGCAGCACTGTTGCTAGCGTTGAAAGCATCCTGCATAGAGGAGCCAGTAAAGCCGCTAGTGCGACCGGTAAAAGTACGACCGCCGTTATTGTTATTGCGGTCACCACCCGGACCACCCTGGCCCGGACGACGATTGCCGCCATTACGGTTATCCTGACCGTTGCCATTGTTCAAACGGCCGAAGGTACCGGTATAGCCTTGCTGGTTGCCACCGTTACCACCACGGTTGCCACCAGGACCACGATGTCCGCCGCGGCTCTGCTGAGCCTGCTGCTGAGACTTCTGGATACGGGCAAGAATTGCTGCATCAGGTTTGAACACCTGAGCCTTCATGGGAGGCTGCTTCAATTCCACGTTAGAAACACCGGATGCGGAATCTGCCTTGGGAGCTGCGGCAGGTGCAACAGGCTTTGCAACCGCAGGCTTGGGAGCAGATTCAGGACTGGGAGCTGTAGGCTTAGGCTCTGCCTTCGGAGCAGCAGGCTTTGCTTCGACCGGCTTAGGTTCAGCCTTGGGAGCAACAGGTGCTGCGGCAGGCGCTTCGACCTTCGGTTCCACCGGCTTTTCGACGGCAGGAGCAGCGGGCTTTTCTTCCACCGGCTTTACAACAGGCTTGGGATCAACCTTCGGAGCAGCAGCCTTGGGAGCGGCGGCAGGTGCTGCGGCAGCGGCGTCATCAGTCTTTGCAGCGGGTTTTACAGTTGCCTTAGTCTTTGCAGCGGGATTTGCACCCTTGATCAAGGTAGCCTTGAGAGTACGGCCACCAATGGTAACGCCAGCCTTGGCCTTACTTGCAGTTGTGCTAGGAGCATCAGAAGAAGAATTCTTCTTCAGATTCTTGTTACGGGACTCTGCCTTTTGCCTTTCGGCTTCTGCAGCTGCTTCAATCTTCTCATAGTCCTTTGCATCCACCTTGGACATATGAGTACGGACGGTCACGCCCGCGTCGCGAAGCAATTTCATCACAACGTCTACCTTAACGCCGTGAGATTCTGCCCAATCTGTAGGTTTAATTTGATTTTCACTTACCATGAATTGCCTGTTCCAATGTTCCTATTTTCAAACCTTTCGAGACCCACACCCCTTGTGTGGGCCTAGTATAGCCTCTGGTTAGCGGCTTGCCCTGCGGCCATTTGCGTGGTTCAAATCAGCGCTGGACGGAGTGGTAATCTTAGCCTTGGTTTCGTCGTCCTTTTCAGACCATTCCTTTTCACCAAAGACATCGAGATTACGCTGAACCAGTTCAGCAGCCAGCTTAACGTTCTGGCCGTTCTTACCGATAGCAAGAGCGAGATTTTCATCGCTGATGATGACAACGGTACGACGGGTTTCGGGCACGTGGATCAGTTTGATCACGTTTGCCGGAGCCAGAGCACGCTGGATGAACACATCCAGATCCGGATTCCACTGAACGATATCGATACGTTCGTTACCCAGTTCGCGGACGATAGTCTGAACACGAGCACCCTTCATACCGACGCATGCGCCAACGGGGTCGATCTTTTCGTCGCGAGAGTAAACAGCAATCTTAGCGCGGAAGCCCGGTTCACGAGCAACGCCCTTGATTTCAACAGTGTTTTCGTAGATTTCGGGAACTTCCTGGCGGAAGAGTTCCTTAAGGAAATCACCGTTAGAACGAGACAGGATAACCTGAGCTCCGTTCTTGGAAGATTCTTCGACGCGGGCGATAACAGCCTTGATAGAGTTACCCTGAGCCCAGCGTTCGCGCTTGATCTGTTCGCGGTACGGGATCATGGCTTCGGTCTGCTTGCCGAGGCGTACGATAATGTTACTTTGTTCCAAACGAACCACTTCGCCGCTTACCATGGTGCCGATACGGCTACGGTAGGTGTCCATGATCTTCTGACGTTCTGCGTCGCGGATCTGCTGGTTCAGGAGCTGCTTAGCGGTCTGGATTGCCTGACGGCCAAATGCTGCAATAGGAATTTCCATTTCCAGGAAGTCACCGGGCTGAGCATCTTCGTTGAAGTCACGAGCTTCTTCAACCAGCATGTAACCCTTGTCCAGTTCTTCCACTTCGTCGGCAGTCATGTTCGGGTCGTAGTCCGGATAGTCATCCACAACGGCCACGCGGAGGAACACGTGCACTTCGTTGGCTTCTTCGTCGAAATCAACTTCGATTTTCTTCTCGATGTGCAGGTACTTGCGAGCTGCAGTGATCAGGGCTTCCTTAAGTGCGTTGAGCACCAGGGAGTCTTCCATATCCTTAGCTTCGACAACCTTCTTAAGCACGTCAAGCAAGTTTTCTTTCGGTTCGTTCTTCATAACATGACCTTCCTATTAGATTTGTACATCCACTTTAGCCACAAGCACTTCTTCGCGGGGAATAATCTCTTCTGCTTTGCTTCCCTTAAGTGCCAGGGTCAAATTCTTTTCGTCCACATCAATCAGCTGACCCACCACAGGCTTACCTGCAGGTCTGGTCACGCGGATAAAGCGGCCTTTGTTTCTGATGAAGTCTGCGTCCGACTTCAAGGGGCGGTCCAATCCCGGAGAAGATACTTCCAGGGTGTAGGCGCCTTCAATAATTTCGGGGTCGAGGTCCAACGCGTCAGACAGGAAATGGCTCACGGTGGTGCAGTCGTCAATAGACACACCCTCGGGCTTGTCGATGTAAAGGCGCAATGTCTTACGCTTGCCTGCGCGGAACATATCCTGTTCCACCAGCGTTACACCAGCGGCAGCGCATGCTTCGGCGATAAGCGAATCCAACTTTTGGTTAGCCAAATAAACCTCTTATATAAAAATTGCCGTCCGCTAACGGCCGCCGCTTCACCTGAAAACTCGTTCAAGGTAAAGGCAACGACCACGGACAGTCTTAAACCAAGACCAAATAGAGAAAAAAAACGGGGCACGGGCAACTCGCCTTTAAAGATTAACCCCTTTTGTCGGGGTATTTTTCACTTTTGGCAGCATTAAATGCTATTTTATGGCTGTTATGGCATACGTACTACTTATTCTCGCTTCCCTTATCGGCCTTGCTGGCTGTGCTTATTTCTGTAGAAAGAACGTTCTCGTCATTCGCGAAAAGAACAAGAACGAACCCAAGAAATACAAGCGAGTATTGAATTATGCCCTGACAGCCCTATGGTACGGATACCTGACCCTGTTTTTCCTGGGTCTCACCATCAATACCCTCATTTTCTAGGCAGCGTATTTCCGGAGCAGACTACAGAGTCCTGCCCTGAGCCTTTAGCCAGCGTTCATACATGAACAACGCAATGAGATTCTTGCCGTCCACAAAGTTGCGGGCGGCTTCTTCGTAAGGTAGCACCTCTGTCTTGATCCATTCAATTTCCTCGGTGTACTGCTGGTCCTTACCGTCCATAGCCTCAAGCTCTTCGCAAGTCACATCGCGTTCGATTGCATACAAACGAATACGTTCATCCAAAAGGCCGCAGCTACCGGCAAAGCCAACGGAGGAACCCTGGTACCAGAAATCCGTCAGGTCAATCAATTCGGAATCGTCGGCAACAATCTGAGCCTCTTCTTCCAGTTCGGAAAGAGCCACTTTGCGGTAGTCTCCGGTCCAGTCCAGAATGCCTGCGGGAATTTCAAGGGAAGCCTGCTCTGAAATGGCAAAACGGGGCTGACGCACCAAAAGCAGATAAGGTTTGCCTTCGCAACGAAGCACCACCAGCACACCAACCGCATTACCGCGAACCAGAACGATTCCATGAACCGGACGACCGTCAGGCAGCGTGGCCGTGGCCTCAAGCTTGATAAACAAAGGCTGGCGCCCCTTCAGCAAAAAATCAGCCGAAGCAAAATGCACCTTCTTGACGATGAACTTTTCCTCGGACTTTTCCAGCCATTCCTTGTAGATTCTGGAATTCAAAAGAATGGACTTGTCAGCTTCTGCAATTTCTGCCGCAAAGGAATATTCGATCATCTTGCTAATCCTTGGAAATCAAAGTATCAGGAGCAACCGTAGCCTCGTCCCAGGCCTCGAGCAAACCATCTACCACCTTCACAGAATCGTTATCCAAAACCATTCCGCCAGGCAGTTTGAAAATCATCTTTTTCCTAGAAGAGGACGGGCCGCAGAACGTTTCATCTTCACCAGGAACAAACATTCTACGAATAAATTTGGATGTCCACCCGGGAGCAACGTTGACATATCCGAAATCATCAAAAGTAGCACACTGGGGAACGTCTTCCACATAGTAGGTGCTGTAGTTCCAGATGGTGTCCGGACGCTGCTGCAAATTCCCAAGGGCGGAGGAATCGTTCTGCCATTTGCTGTTAATACAATAAGTCAAGTTCGTATCGGCACATGCATAGTGCACCGGCACCAAATTAGTGTCTGAGATGTTCCACGTGGTAGGATAAATCGTATCGGCAACAACGTCGTCACACAAGTCCACGCGATTGGTACAAGTGGATTTCATGGTGCGCCAGTAGAACACACGAGGAGTCAAGGAATCCAGGACCATCATGATGGAGCCCGTGTGCTTCCCATGTCTTTTCGTTTTTGTCCTTAGCGGAAAATTCCTGGCGTCCCCAAAGGAGGAATCCACATAAACCATGAAAGTGTCAAGCTCAAAGGTTCCGCGACGAACAAAGATGGAATCCAATGTGGAATCCTTGTCGTTCTTCACCTTGATCTGGCCAACGCCCTTCAGGGCATCGTCATCCAGCACTTCCTTGAAAACCGTATCGGGCCTGTAGTACGGAGCAGGGCATTCCTCCTCAGTAGCATGATAGACAATGGTTGGAGCAATCCAAAGCGTTGAATCTTTTTTTTCGTAGTTAAGGTCAATAGACTTCAGGGCGCAATTGGAGAAGGACCAAATTTTTTGCAAGCCCAAAAAAAGCGTATCCGAGGATAAGTGGATGGTTCTGCCGGAGTCCAAGGATGCTTCCAGGAAAAAGCCCTTCCCTTCTACCTCGAAATTACTGCTGGAGGGCTTCAAGGGACCATCGGAACTGTATTCACAACCGGCAAGGGAAAGGAGCACCAGCCAAAGGCTTGCGCATACCAAAAACATTCTTTTTTGAAAATTGCCGGACATAGTGTAAAACTACAAATAATTAAAATCCCAGGGACTTTTCAAATTCGTTGATTTGATCCTGAGGAACAGGATGTGCGGCAGCATAGAAGTCATCCCAGCGGACAAACAGGCCATTCTGGCGTACCGTCAGGTAGAATGCGGAACTATCCTGGGGTGACAGGCGACCGATATTGGAACCCACCTTGATGGAATCGCCCACAGAAAGTTTTTCTACAGGGAAACCAATGCCGGAGGTCTTGCTAGTCACGTTGAAACCGTGGTCGATTTCCACGAAGTAGCCCAGGGAATCCTTACCCGAGGCTATCACGATACCAGGCAGCACCGACTGGATGGGAGCTTCACCGATTCCGCTGAAAACGTCCATGGCAAGCAGGGACTCCTGACCTTCGAAGTCAAAGCCATCCGAAATAGGCAGTGCGGACGATTCCATAGGCAGCTGTGGACAGATGCCGGGAAAGCGACAGCCCGTATTCTTGGAAATCCAGACATAGCTGGAATCCTTGGCCATCATGTGCAAATACACGTAGGGACCGCCGTCTTCATGCAGGACGAATCGGGCATTGGAGAAATCCTCGAGAGAAGCCACCCAATGCAGTTTCGATACATCGGACTTCCGCAGGGAGGCCACGTAACGTAAAAAGGTATTGGGAAGATTCTGCACAACGGAAGAATCGTTCAGGATCCAGGAGCACTGGGCCAGGCCGTTCTCCAAAGTAAATGGAGTTCCGTTATAGTTTTGGCAACGGTTTTCCCAGTTGTCCACCACCGCAACATCCTCATTACCCGGCAAGGGCAACGCATCAACGATGGTACGGATCAGACCGGATTGGAACACCAAAAAAGCCGCTGCTGCAACCAGAAGCAGGCGAATTAACGGAAACTTATGTGTTGTTTTGATCTTTTTCCGTTTGCCCTTGTATTCCTGGAATTCAACGGACATCGGAAATTAAAGGAAAAGGAATGCCAGGATGCCGCCAACCACAGCCAAGAGCAACACGATGACGATAATGACGATATGTGCAGAAGAGGATTCTTCCTCGAACGGCATGTCCAGGCCCTTCTTCTGGGATTTCTTTTCTTCTTCCTTGGCAATAGCGTTGAAGCTCTTGGTGAAGCGGCGATGGGAACCCGTGTGGCGGTCTGCGGAAGCGGACTTGATCTCAGCACTGATGTTCTGAGAAGCAACAGAACCGGATTCTACTTCGGCATGTTCGGAAGATTCTTCGGCAGTGGCCGGAGCGTGCAAGGAGAAAGACATCAGATCAGCCTCGTAGGCGAAAACCTTGATCGTCTTGTCGAGACCGGCCTTTTTCAAGCCATCAACAATAATCTTGTTGTTGGTGAGAACGGCAAACATACCGCCACGGCTGGACATTTCCTGCTGGAACATGATGAATGCGTTGTAAGCATCGCTGTACACGAAATCCAGACCAGCCAGGTCCACAGCAATGAACTTTTCATCCTGTTTTTCGGCTAGAAGGTCGCGAACCTGCTTTTTGAACTGTTCAGCATCAAAGGCCCCAATCGGATTGAGGGGTGCAGAAAGCAAATCAAAATTTCCAACTTCGCGATAATTCTTCAATTCAGGCATGCTAAAAATATAGCCTATTTATTTGCAGAAAGTGAGGTTCATCACGTAAAATAACCTTTTTTAGGGTATTTTACTCCAAAATTTCATCATCAGTTTCCACAATCATGCCTGCGGCAGGTGCCGGTTCAGCATTTTTTTGCGGCTGGACAGCCTGATTGTCGGTGGATTCCACAGGTTCAACTACAGACTGAGCTTCTGCTTTAGACGGGGAAACAGGTTCTGCGGAGGACTCCGGTTCGGCCTTTTCCTCCACGATTTCGGGAATCTGGGCTACAGTTACCTCTTCCTCCTCCACTTCCTCCGTCAGGAGCGTGGGCTTACGGACTGTGGACTGGGCCTCCGGCGTACCCGGACGAGGCTTCTTGGAGAACAAGTAGGGGCTAAAGCTTACGCTGATGCGATGAACCGGCGAAAGGACCGGATGGGACTCAAAGGCGTAGTCTATCTTAAGGAACTTGGCAATGACAATACCCGCACCTGCAGTTACGCTCTGGAACGTGGTAAAGCTGCTCAAGCCCAAGCGAAGGGACAACCCAAAGTCAAATATCATTTCCAGGCCACCGCGACCACCGGAAAGCCAGTCCAAGGGACTTTCCCAAATGCGGCCGCCACGGTCGTCGTTACTAAATCCCATTTCCCTGGATTCCTGGTGGAACAGACCGGCACTCTGCCAGTACATCCCCAGCTTACCGTAAAGGTAAGGAACGTCGAGACCGTAGCTTGCTGCCAGGTAGACTTCAGGAGAGGTATATTCAAACTCGCCAGAACCCCAGGCAGTGGCAGAGGAAGTCCAGCCCTTCAGCAAAGCAGACACATAAAGCTGGTCAATGACGTGGTAGCGCACACCAATATCGCTGCGGAAGCCAAAGCCGGACTGGTCCAAGTCTCGATACAGACCGTGGAAAGAAACACCCACATCGAACCGTTCAAAAAGCTTTCTGCCGTAGGATACGGAGAACATCCAGTCCGCAATGGAAAGGGTATTGTAAAGGAATCCCTCCGGAAGCGGTTCACCATCTTTGATGTATGGAATATCGTTGGCGCCAAATCGTGCGAAAGAAATACCGAGGCCCTGGTCCTTTCCAAGAGGAACAACTGCAGAAGCATAGTCAAACTTGGTATTCTCGTAATACTCCGTATGGGAAAGGGATGCCCAGGCGTAATTCACGTTGGACAACTGGTAAGGATTGGCTGTAAGGCCGAGGTAATCTCCATCCACAGCCATGGCTGCGGAACCCAACGCCGCGGAACGGGCACCGGGATTAACTTCAAGGGAAGAGTTTGCACCAACCACGCGGTCGGCAGCAAAGGAGACGTTGGACAACAGGAGAGCAACGAGAAGACCACAGACCCCTCGCTTTTCAAAAGAGAAAAATTTTCCTGTCAATGTCATAACTTGACTTTCAAGATAGATTATTTTTGGAGTACCAATATTTCAAGAATATACATAAATGGACCTTTCTGAACAAATCCAGCACTTTTTAACCTATCTCGAAGTACAGCGGCACTTCTCGCCCCGTACCGTGGACACCTATCGAAAGTCCCTTGATAAGTTTACGGAGCATCTAGGCAACAGTGGAGGATCCGCCGAAGGTACCGCTAAAAGTTCCGCGCCGGCTCTGGAGGCCTTCACCGAAACCAACGTGAAAAGTTTTGTTTGGAACATGAAGATTAAGCAGGGCCTTGCCCCCACAAGCATCTGCGAACATCTTGCGGCACTTAAAAGTTTCGGGAAGTACCTAGTCCGTTCCAAGGTCCTGTCTACGAATCCTGCAGGGAACGTACCCATGCCCAAGCGCCCCAAGCGCCTGGTGAATTTCATGAGTCAAAAAGACCTGGCCGAGGAAAAATTTCCAGAGCTTGAAAACCCTACCCTGCCCCAGCTGCGCGCTCGACTTCTGCTTGAACTTATCTACGGGTCCGGCCTGCGAATCTCGGAATGCCAAGGGCTCTGCTGGAACCAGATTCAAGAGAAAGAACACCTGGTACGCGTCATCGGTAAAGGCAACAAGGAACGCATCGTTCCCGTTACTGAATCAATGCTGGCCCGCATCGATGAATTCAAGGAAAAACAACGGGAAGCGGGTCACTTGCCCTCCCCTACTGGCTACGTATTCTTGAGCCAAGACGGCAAGCCCTTTGGTCTAAGAACCTTGCGCAACGACATCCATGACCTGCTCCGAGACATCGGGTGGGAGGGCAAGGCTAGCCCCCACGTTCTACGTCACAGCTTCGCAACGCACCTGCTGGAGAACGGAGCAGAAATCATGAGCGTCAAAGAAATGCTGGGGCACGAAAGCATTTCTACAACGCAGGTATACACCCACGTCAGCGCCGAAAGACTAAGGGAAGCATTCAAGAAGACACACCCCCGAGCGTAAGATGATGCAAGGGGCTTTGCGCGTCCACAGAGTGGATGAAGCATTTGTTAGTGCTTTAGCACTTACAAAGACTTGTCCTCTGTGAGGACAATTCTCACTAAGGGCTGAAGCCCTAAGTGTTCATTAGCCTGGAACCCCAACTCACAAAAGTTCGTGCCCAAGACCCAGACTTTTTCTCGTGTCTGAGTGGCTGCAACACACTTAGGAACTTGTTCCTTAGTGTGGCTGGTCCCCGTATGGGGAGGAGTAAACTCCCTACTCAGGGGGCCCCTACCCCTAAATTCGTCCCGATTATTCGAAACAAAAGAAGGCGTCCTGGCGAACGTCTTCTTCTCAATTCCATCAAGTAGCGATTTTTCGAGAGCTTTGGAACTGGACTGGAGGGAGTCCGCGAAGCGGGTGTAGCCCGTTAGGGCGGAGCCTCCCGACAGGACAGCATTCCAAAGCTCGCCAAATCGCCCCGAATCTTATACTACTCAAATCTTAAACCGCCCGACTCGCCCCAACTCTTCGGAAACAAAAAAAAGAAGGCGTCCAAAAGCACTGCCTTCTGTAATTTTTGCGGGAACCTTTTTTCGAGAGCTTTGGAACTGGACTGGAGGGAGTCCGCGAAGCGGGTGTAGCCCGTTAGGGCGGAGCCTCCCGACAGGACAGCATTCCAAAGCTCGCCAAATCGCCCCGAATCTTATACTACTCAAATCTTAAACCGCCCGACTCGCCCCAACTCTTCGGAAACAAAAAAAAGAAGGCGTCCAAAAGCACTGCCTTCTGTAATTTTTGCGGGAACCTTTTTTCGAGAGCTTTGGAACTTTACGATAGGGCGAGAGACATCCCGCAAAACCTATGGCGAACATGCGGTTCTTATATGTTGACGGGGGTAGGTTGAAGGGGGCCGTGCCCCCTACACCCTAGAAACTTACAAAGTAAGTTTCAGGCCAGGGGGTCCAGGGGGGAGGAGCCCCCTTGCGTCATTAGAAGAAACTTCCCTTGACGCCCACAGCAATCGTCCACTGCTGGCCGATGTCACTCCAATCGGGAGCGTTCCACGCCCTCATTGGCTTTTCGTCATACTCGTTATCCGGGTTCGGTGCGTTAGCCTTATCATGAATAGGAATGGACAAAGCCAAGAACACAGGATAATCCGCATTAGAGAATTCAATACCGTAGGCGATGGCTGCTGACCAGGCCTTGTGATCCGGGTCCGGGCGAGGGTCATAAGTACCAGTCTTTTCAGAAGAAATCCAGGCCACGCCAAGAGGTGCGGAGAAATTCAAACCGATGGACTGCACAATTCCCTGACGACCGCGATAACCATAAGCAATGGAGCCTCCCACCGTAGGCGGCGTATAGGCGCCTAGGTCGTTTTCACCATAGGGTTTAAAGCGATAGTTGAATCGGTCTCCCTTACGTTCAATATTCTTCCAGTAGGTGTCGTTAAATTCGTTCTCGCCAGAGAACAAGTGCATCGCGAAAGGATGAGTGTAAGTCAAACCATAAAGCCAAATGCCCTTATCCGTATCACGGCTGTAGTCCCAGCCTAAGGTAAGGCTGTACAAGCCAGAACCTTTCTGGAAACTACTGGGCAAAATCAACTGGGCAGCGTCTGTACCACGTTTAATGTCGTACTGCCCCGTCGGCAAAGAAAGACTTGCAGAAAGGGAGGCTGCGCCTCCGCTACCGATTGTCTTGCTAAAGTCAAAGGACACATCGCCAAGGCCACCGGTAGAACGATCCGCAGGAACCTGGTTTGTACGATACTGTACCTCGCCGCGATGGCTCATCCAAGGAATGCTTAGCCCTAGCTTTGTAGACCAGGTGGGCTTCATGGACAAATGAGGAGTCAAGGTCACCCCAGAGAAATTCTGACCCACAGTGTACTTGGTAAAGGCTTCCACTTCAAGGTAACCGCCAGACACTCCCTGACCAATCCACTTGATACCGTCACCAGCACCACCGCCAGAGCCGCCAGCACCGCAACCGCCAATGGATTCCCACGGGGTAGCCACTTCGACAGGAGCCTTAAAGCCAGCAACAAGGGCCACAGTGCAAACCGCAGTCAGGGCAAACATTCCGCAAATTTTCTTCGAATTCATTTTCATTCTAAGCCTCACGGAAGTTTAATCAAGAAAGCCTTGCTATCGCCAGTCGCAAGGAAACGGCCATCAGAGGAACGTCCACCAATCGTGGGGATGGGAGAAATCTGTCGCACGTCGCCGATCCAGGTAACCGCAAGATCCGCAGGAGCTCCTTCAAGCAATGACACCTCACGCATTGCAGTCCTTCCACCAGAGCCATCATGCATGGATTTATCAAGAAGATTCTTCTGCTGGCCCGTCATGATTTCGCCATTGGGGAACTCAGCCCAAGTCACGAACAAACGACCGTCGTACTGGAACCAGTGAGGTTGTGCAGGAGCAGACATCATTCCGTCCAGTTTTTCGATTCGGATCGGGGAAGATGTTTCGGACACTTCCTGAATATAGGCGTTCCAGCCGGTCATGGAATTTTCAATGACGTTGTAAACCACGAACTTTCCATCAGGAGAGAAAAGCTGGCTTTCGATGTAGCCATCCTTAGTGTCTTCAGGGCCCTTCATTTTCTTCGGGTTGGCCAAAGCCTTTTCCAAGTCCTTCTTAGACTTTACATCAGCAAAATCCACGAACAGAACATTCTGCTTGTCTTCTGCAACATAGGTCAGGCGAACGTTATTTGTACCAAAGAAACCTTCGATGGTAGAATCATCAGCTTCGGGATTCAGCTTAGCGGAAGGATCAATCCACAAATGAGGAGTTGCCTCACTGCTGATTCCCTCGCTATAGAACGTGAATCTTTTCTTATCGCTCATACGGATTGCAATAATGCCGAATTCACGGTTTTCACTTTTGCATTTTCCGCCAGTTCTGTCAAAGGCACGAAGTGCGGCAATATAATTTCCATGGGTACTCCATTCCGGATCCTGGAATTCACAGTCACCATTGGCCGTATCAATCTTGACAAACCAAAGCACCTTATTGGTAGAGTCCGACACGGTTAAGCGATCGTGTTCGCCAGCCTTCTTTACATTGTAAGTAGAATCGTCGGATTTTACACCCAGAGAACCACTAAAATTCAACCACAACATGGCCCCGGGATATTTATCAAGATCCTGGCTAATGGAGGGGTTACAAATCTGGTAACCTTGGTTCACTGCATAGATAGTACCCACATCCAAAGTCTCGGAATCCCCAGAATCATTGCCAGATTCCTTGGCAATATACTGTTCCGGTTCATAAACGCAAGCTGTCATAGCAAGGCAACAAAGAGAAGCCAAGCTAAACAACATAATTTTATTTGCAAAACTTTTCATCATTAGGAAATATATAAAACTCCCTAAGAATCTTTCGCCCACTCCATTCGCGTTTTCCGCACAAATACCATGTAAACACAAACCAAGATG
This sequence comes from Fibrobacter sp., assembly GCA_024398995.1. Taxonomy (GTDB): domain Bacteria; phylum Fibrobacterota; class Fibrobacteria; order Fibrobacterales; family Fibrobacteraceae; genus Fibrobacter. The sequence continues at coordinate 28,695 of JAKSIE010000005.1, read as the reverse complement.
GTCCCTGCAGTAAGCCAGCTTATGGGATAGCAGAGCATAAGAGCCTTGAATGTGCCAAATTTGGGGAACATGAAGAACACCCAGGAAATTCTCACGCCACAAATGCCAAAGACACAGATCAGGGTGGGAAGCATAGACTTGCCCATTCCGCGGAGGGCGCCAGAAGTAACGTCAATAAGGACATTGATAAATTCCAGGCCGATGACAATGAATACGCGGTAGGCTCCGGTGGCAATCACACTTTCGTCGTTGGTGAAAATAGAAAGGATGGGATGATAGAAAAGGCAGGTCAAGGCACCCAAAGTAAAGGTAGACAATCCCGAAAGGAAAATTGTCCAACGGACAACCTTGCGGCAACGTTCCAAGTTACGTGCGCCATAGTTCTGGCCCACAAACGTGACGCAGGCATGGCCAAAGGAGGCGAGCCAAAAATACACAATCAGTTCGGGGTTCATGGCTACCGCGGATGCAGCCACCGCAGTAGAACCTAAGCTGTTAATTGCAGATTGAATACAAACATTACTAAAGGAGAATAGCGCGCCCTGCACACCGGCGGGAAGTCCGATTTTTATGATGCGACTAAGAATGAAAGGCGTAACACGAAGTTTCCAGAATTCAAACTTGAAGGGGCCCACTTCGTGCATCAAAAAGTAAAGAACCGCGAGGGAACTGATGACATTGGCTATGACGGTAGCAATGGCCACGCCGTCCACATCCATATGGAATCCCACGACGAAGATAATGTTCAGAGCAAGATTGATAGCACCAGAAACCAGCAATACGTAAAACGGCCGCTTGGTATCGCCCTTACTCCTAAGGATTGCCGCACAAAAGTTGTACAACATAATAAAGGGCATACCTACAAAGTAGATGCGGAAGTAAAGTACGGCGGCGTCAAGAATGTCGGAGGGTGTAGCGATGGCACTTAGGATGGATCTTGCAAAAACGATTCCCACCACCGAAAGCAAAATTCCGCACACAATAGAAACCGCAATCGACGTATGGACGCCTCTGGACACGACCCTGGTACTACGTTCACCTAACGCATTAGCCACCACCACATTGGCACCGATGGAAAGCCCCACAAAGAGATTAACCATCAGATTAATTATAAAGGTATTCGCCCCCACCGCAGCCAGGGCCGCATCGCCAGCAAACTTACCAACCACAGCCACGTCAGCCGAATTAAACAGTTGCTGGAAAATGGAACTGGCCGCCAAGGGCATGGCAAACATAAGGATCTTATCCCAAATCGAGCCCGAGAGCAAGTCCATGTTCTTTGCATTTGCCATATTCGGGCGGGTAAAATAGAATTTTCGGAACCGCGCGGAAAGTCCATTTTTACTAACTTTACAACGCAAAAATTACAAGGCGGAACAAACCGCCCCTTAAACGGAGATTATCATGGGTTTTAAATGTGGTATCGTAGGCTTGCCCAACGTCGGTAAGAGCACCATCTTTAACGCAATCACCAATGCAGGCGCCGAAGCCGCCAACTACCCCTTCTGCACTATCGACCCCAACGTGGGCATGGTGAACGTCCCCGACTACCGTCTGGACGAACTGGTCAAGGTTTACAATCCCAAGTCCATCGTTCCTGCCGTTACCGAGTTCGTGGACATTGCAGGTCTTGTAAAGGGCGCTGCCCAGGGCGAAGGCCTTGGCAACCAGTTCCTCACCCACATCCGTGAATGCCAGGCTATTATGGAAGTGGTCCGCTGCTTTGACGACGGCGATATCGTTCACGTCCACGGCTCCGTGGATCCGGTCCGCGACGTCGAAATCATCGAAACAGAACTGATCCTGAAGGACCTGGAATCCGTGGAAAAGCGCTTGGCTACCGAAGCCAAGAATGCCCGTATGGGTGGTGCCGAAGCCAAGGCTCGCTTGGCCGCCTGCGAAAAGCTCCGCGACGCCTTCCAGGAAGGTAAGGCCGCCCGCGGTCTCGCCGGCGAAAGCGAAGAAATGGACCAGATCATCAAGGACCTGGCCTTGCTCACAGCAAAGCCTCTGTTCTACTGCGCCAACGTGAAGGAAGACGACATCCTCACCGGCAACGCTTATGTAGAAGCTCTTAAGGAATACGCCGCCAAGAACGGCCACGAAGTGATCATGATCAGCGGTAAGATCGAAGAAGAACTCTCCCAGATGGAACCTGCCGACAAGGTGGAATTCTTGAAGGACCTTGGCCTCAAGGAATCCGGTTTGGACGCCGTAGTCCGCAAGGGTTACGAAATCCTCGGCCTTCGCACCTTCCTCACCGCAGGCGAAAAGGAATGCCGTGCATGGACCTTCGAAGCTGGCTTCAAGGCTCCCCAGTGCGCAGGCGTCATCCACTCCGACTTCGAACGCGGCTTTATCCGCGCCGAAACCCTGAGCTACGACGACTTCGTCAAGTACGGTAGCTGGAACGCCGCCAAGGAAGCCGGCGTGCTCCGTACCGAAGGTAAGGAATACGTGGTGCAGGACGGTGACATCATGCTGTTCCGCTTCAACGTGTAAGCAACAGCCTCAAATAGAAAAAGACCCGCGGCACAAAACCACGGGTCTTTTTTTAATCCTTAACCTTTAAGTTTTTTCTGAGCTCTTCGTGCCTTCAGCTCAATAACAATAGGCCTGATAATTGTCGCCAGGTTCATTGCGGTACCAATGAAAATCAAGATAACCGCCGCACTGTATCCAAGCCCCGTCCCTACTGAAAGCAACGGAATGCCCATATTGGAGAGAATCTCGGTAATCTTCATAAAGAAAGCCCCCATGGCGACCATGGTCAACATGCCCATGGCTATGGAGCCCAAGGGAGAAATCCAGGCAAAGACTGCGGCAAGGAACGCGCCCAACAAAATAGCGTAGAGTGCGGGCATGGGTTCCAGTTTCGGGAAATTGGGCATATTCACTCGGAACTTTTCAATGGCGGCGGGATTCCCGGCTTCCATTTTTTTCAACAGTCCCAGAGCAGGTTCCTTCAATGACTGTTCCAGATCCAAGCCAGAAGCCAGTTCGTACACGTTAGGAGCAGCAATGACCTGGTCTTCACTGCAGGACACGTTAGCCAGAGGCATAAGCAATGCAAAAATCACCAGCAAATACGGAAGTGCAGTAATCTTCTTAAACAGGCTAAAAGCCTTTTCGTCCTTATTTTTTTTCGTCGTGTTGTCACTCATTATTTGCCCTCAAAAGCACTTCGCGGGAAAGCGCAACGGAAACCAATGCCATTAGACCAGTAGCGAGGATCTTCATCGTCACGGGTTGTCAAGTTCAGGTACTTTTCCTTGTCTTTCCAAGAGCCACCCTTGTACACCTTATGGGAACCCATCCAGGCACCGGTGGGATTGGAAGCTTCAACATACAGGGAGAACATAAAGTACTTGTCCTTGGTCCATTCAGCCACGTTACCGGACATATCATAGATGCCCCATTCGTTAGGCTTCTTGCTTGCAACAGCCTGGGGACCATAACCAGGAGTTCCCTCCAATTCCTTGTAGGAGTTTTCGCGGTAGACGGCGTAGACACCGGCGTCGGGATTTTCATCCAGGTTCCAAAGGGCACCTTCGTTGTTGTCGGCGCGACCGGCAAATTCCCATTGTGCTTCGGTCGGAAGATCACCACCAATAGCAAGGCAGAATTCCTGGGCATCGTACCAGGAGATGTTGTGAACCGGTTTCTGGGGATCCACAAAACTGGAGCGGTCCTTGCGGCGTTCGCTTTCCTTGCGACGATCCATCACTTCTTGATAGAACTGCTGAGTGACTTCTGTAGTATGGATTGCAAAAGGCGACAAGGAAACGACCTTACCCTTGTAACGGAAGGAACCAGAATCGATCAAGGCCACTGTGCCACGGGCAACATCCTTCAAAATGCGAGGCAGAGCCTTTTCACCAGGAACGGCGTCTTCATCGTCATCATCGTCTTCGGGCTTGGCGACAGCGGCAGGCTGGGCCGGAGTAGTCTGGACCGGTTCCACCACAGCTGTATCCACAGGAGCAACAGCTGCAGTATCAACAGGAGAAACCACGGAATCAACAGGCGCAGCAACGGAGTCCGCAGCGACAGCTGTATCCACAGGAACGACCGCAGCCGTATCCATAGGGGCAACAGCTGCAGTATCAACAGGAGAAACCACGGAATCAACAGGCGCAGCAACGGAGTCCGCAGCGACAGCTGTATCCACAGGAACGACCGCAGCAGTATCCACAGGGGCAATTGCATTTTGTTTCATCCATTCCTGAACTTCAGGTTGATCGGCAATGTAGGACGGCAGCTTAAATTCTCCCTGGCAAACGTAGGTCTGGTCGTCAATAATCAATTTCAACTTGGTGTAGCGGTAATGATGACGGCTCACCAGCTCTCCATCCTTGTAAATCCAGACAGGCTTGTTGTTTGCCAAAGTCAAGTGGGCAGCTACAGAAGCGGCAGCGTCAAGAATGGCATACAGGGTGTCGGGAACAACGCCTTCTGCGTTACCAACCCAAGCCACGTCAAAGCGTTCCAATTCCTTACCAAAGGTCAAACGAATTGCAGAAATCCTCTTTTCCTCGGAGCCAGGAACCGCTTCGAAAATTGGTTCAATTTTTTCGGGAACTATGGTGCCAGAGAGAGTCTCCTGCTGGAATTCATCAAGTTTATCACGGAGGCTCTTGTCCAAAACACCTACAACGCCCAGTTTGTTGGTACGCCACAAGTTCTTGGACTCTGCACGACGGTTATTGTACTGTTCCACGTAAGCCACATATTCTGGCAAATCCTCGGGAACATTCAATGCGGCCGCAGTCTTCATTTCCGGATATTTCTTTTCAAAGGCGTTGGTATCCACCAAAGAAAGAATAGGCTTAACTTCACTGGTGAACTTATCAAACAGAACTTCGACGTCTTCTAGACTTTCTGCGTTTTTAACAGCATCTACCGTCAAATCCGTTTCATAGGGTATCACAGAATCCGTGCCAAGAACCACCATTTGCGGAACAACATTGACAATTTCGGACTTTTGGACGTCCACCACATCCACATAAGGCAGATAACCAGGAGCCGCAAAATCAAAGGCGTACAAACCCGGCTTTGTGGGATAAATCTTGCTAACCTTACGCTTCAAACGCTTGGTCAAGGAAGTAATCTGCAAATTGGCTACGGAAGTATCAATGGAAATAATACTGGGACGGTCTGTTTCCTTCAAAAGTTCCCAGCGACCGTTCTTCATAAAATAAAGGGTAGCAATACGACTAGAGTAGATGTAGTCCTTATCGAAGTAGATATCGGCTTCGTCCTGGAAGGCCTTGAATTTCTGGGAGCCATAGAATCGAGTGTAAATCACTTCGGCCGGTTTCAAGTGGTTTTCCTTCATGCTAAAGGCGTGAAGCTTGCCGTAGTTTTCATCGTTAACCTTACCTACATACCAGAAAAACTCCTTCGGGCCACGCTTATGACGCATATAGAAGGTATGAGCGCGAAGAGGTAGTTCCGGCAATTCGGAGACGGAATTAAGACCTTCGTGGACAATAGCGAACTTTTCGCTCTTTTCCAAAAGAACGCCTTCCTTGTACTGATCCGGAGCAATCTGAAACAGTTTGTCGTTTCCGGCAATCAAAAATGTCGGAACAATCAACAAAAGCAGCAACAATCGTTTAAAGGACATCATATCTCCTATAAGCACGCATAGGTACGCAAAGCGCCCCCATTTCTTACAAAGATAATATTAAAACTACTTATTGCAGCCCATTTCCAATAAATGACCACCATTTCCGCCTCCAACGGGGCCCAATTCCACCTTCCAATCGGCCAATCGGATAATATCGGGGTGATGTTCAATTACAATCACCGTGTTTCCACGGGCAGATAGTTTGCGCAACTGGTTCCAAAGGGTCTGAATGTCCTTCAGATGCAAGCCTGTAGTCGGTTCATCCAGGAGATAAACCATTTCTGGGGCGTTATTGCGGGCAAGTTCTGCGGCAAGTTTCAAGCGCTGGTTTTCACCGCCACTTAAAGTGGTCACCGGTTGGCCAAGCTTTACGTAAGGCAGGCCCACATCGCGGAGGGCTTCCAGCTTAGGCAAAATCTTTGGCTGATCCTTAAAGAATTCGCAGGCCTCAGCCACACGCATATCCAGGACATCGGCTATATTCTTACCCTTGAAAGTTACAGACAAAGTCTCTTGATTATAGCGTTTGCCACCACAGGCTTCACAAACTTCCCATACATCAGAAAGGAAGTGCATTTCTACAGAGATGGCGCCACGGCCTTCGCAAGCGGCACAACGGCCACGGGCAAGGTTGTAGCTGAAACGACCATAGTCAAAGCCCTTGATCTTAGATTGTTCCAGCTTGGCAAAAAGCTTTCGAATGTCATCAAAGACTCCGGTAAAGCTGGCAGGAGTACTACGGGGAGTTCCAGAAATAGGACTCTGGTCCACCAGCAGAACTTCGCCGGACTGTTTCTTTTTGCCGCGGGCCTGGAACTTTCGCTTAAGGGCAGGATAGATTTCGTCCATGACCATGGAACTCTTGCCCGAACCGGAAACTCCGCAAACCACGCTAATGGCACCCTTTGGGAACTTTACGGAAATGTTCTTCAAGTTGTTTTTCGACAAGTTCTTGAACTCGTAAAATTCAGTGTCTTCAGTAATCGACTTTGCCTCAATCTGATTTGCAATCGGATTACTTCGGGTCAGGAACTTCACCGTTTCGCTGCGGGGGAATTGCTGAAGTGCATAAGGCTTTGCCAAGGCGGCCGGGGAGCCTTCGGCTACTACCTCGCCGCCGAATTCACCGGCGGCGGGGCCCATATCGATGATATGGTCGGCCGCCTCCATCATCTTCATGTCATGTTCCACCACCACAAGGGTATTGCCCAAGTCTCTAAGGCGATACAAAGTATCCAAAAGCTTTGCAGTATCGCTTTCGTGAAGGCCAACCGTAGGTTCATCAAGAACATAAAGCACGCCTTCCAAGCCGCTACCAATCTGGCTTGCCAAACGAATTCGTTGGGATTCGCCACCGCTCAAAGTATCGCCGGAACGATCCAGCCCGATGTAGCCCAGGCCCACGCTCTTCAAGAAATCCAAACGGCCGATAATTTCGCGAAGCAGAGGTTCTGCAATCTTGGCCTTACCAACCCCATTCTTTTCGCCTTCAAAAGACACATTGGCAAACCAATCGCGGGCAGAGTCAATACTCATATGGTGAACATCCATAATGTTCATTCCGCCAATTCGAACTGCCAGATACTCAGGCTTCAAGCGTTCCCCGTGGCAAGCCGGACAAATCTTTCCCGATTCGCGCTTGGAATCCTTAAGGACACCTAGGCCAAGGCAAGTTTCACAGGCGCCCCAATGGGTATTGAAGCTGAACAGCTTTGGATTCAAGGCACTGTCCATGTACCAGCCGCATTCAGGGCAGCCCGGCTTTTCGCTGGCAGAAAGTCGTTCCTGACCTTCGCAATCCACATAGAGTATTCCGTTGCCGTCGCGATAGCCTCTTTCAAAGGCTTCTACCAGGCGAGCGCGATTTTCTTCCTTCACAACAACCTGGTCCACAACGGCAAGCACCTTCTTTTCGCGAGTAGGCACCTTGGGCAGCGGCAGGTCCACAAGCTTATCGCCCATGTAAACCTTACGGTATCCCTTTTCCGTCAGGATCTTGGAAAGCTTCAAGATGTCTTTCACCTCAAAAGGCGCAAGGACCGTCACCATCTTGCCTGCATCGCGGTCAAAGGCCAGCTGCATTAAGTCGCCAGCTGCGTAGGAATCCACAGGCTTACCGCAATGAAGGCAGTGAGGCGTACCCACACGGGACCAGAAAATTCTGAAGTAGTCGTAAATTTCAGTCAAGGTCGCCACGGTACTGCGGGGGCTCTTGCTGGCAGACTTCTGGTCAATGGCAATAGCCGGAGCAAGACCAGAGATCGAATCAATGCTACCACGATCCGGTCGGCCTAAGAAACGGCGAGCGTAGGTGCTCAAGGTTTCCACAAAGCGCCTCTGGCCTTCGCTAAACAGGGTATGGAACGCCAGGCTGGATTTACCAGAGCCCGAAACGCCAGTCACCACCGTCAGCTTATGGCGAGGAATGGTGACATCAATATTCTTCAGGTTATGCTTGCGGGCGCCGCGAACTTCAATATCCAGGGACGGGCCATCGCTATTCTTTTTCATGGACGCCGCCATCTGGGCAGAAATTGCGTTGTAGCGGGCCTTATTTTCTGCAAGGTTACCCATCAAGGTGGTTATGGGCTTGTAGTTGTTCTTTGCTCTTGCAAGAACTGGAGCCAGGTAGCGTCCAGTTTCGGATTTCTTGCACTTGGCAATCTGTTCCGGAGTTCCAGCCGCAATAACCTTACCGCCGTGAACACCCGCATCAGGGCCCAGGTCCACAATCCAGTCGGCGCACTTGATAACGTCCAGATTATGCTCGATGATAACGATACTGTTACCTAGGGAACGTAAACGATTCAGGCAATCCATTAGTTTGCGAATATCCTCAAAGTGCAAGCCGGTGGTAGGTTCGTCCAACAAGTACAAGGTCCTGCCGGTACCGGGCCTGCGCAATTCCGACGCGATCTTAATTCGCTGAGCTTCGCCACCGCTCAAGGTCGTAGAAGGCTGCCCCAAGGTCAAGTAACCCAAGCCCACTTCGCAAAGCAGGTTCAAGGGCTGCGCAATCTTTGAAATGTCCTTGAAGAATTCGGCAGCCTCGCTAATGCTCATGTCCAGAATTTCTGAAACATTCTTTCCCTTAAAGTAGACTTCGCGGGTTGCGTCATTGAAACGTTTGCCATTGCAAACTTCGCAAGTCACCTGCACACTGGGCAAAATGTGCATATCGATTTCCTTGACGCCGGCACCTTCACAGGCATCGCATCGACCGCCCTTTACGTTAAAGCTAAAACGGCTCTTGGTATAACCACGGATCTTACTTTCTTCCATGGCAGCAAACAGGTCGCGGATATCGTCCCAAATCTTTGTGTACGTGGCAGGATTGCTACGGGGAGTGCGGCCAATAGGCGTCTGGTCGATTTCAATGACCTTGTCAATATTCTCAAGACCTTCCAGATGGTCGAACTTGCCCACCGGCTCTTCGGAATTGAAAAAGACTCGAGCCAGTTCGCGACGGAGAATCTGGTTTATCAAGGTACTCTTGCCGGAGCCGGAAACACCGGTAACAACAGTCAAGGCGCCATCCAGCGGAATCTCCACATCAATGTTCTTCAGATTGTTTTCGGCAGCGCCGCAAATCTTGATTTTAGGAGTTTCCGCTGTAATCTTCTTTCGCTGTGCCGGAACCTCGATAGCCTTGCGACCACTCAGGTAAGCGCCAGTCAGGGAATCCTTGTTCTTTTCCAACTGCTCCACGGTACCCGCAGCAATAATGCCGCCGCCTTCAACACCTGCGCCAGGGCCCACGTCAATGACATAGTCCGCATGACGCATGGTATCTTCGTCGTGCTCCACCACAATCAGGCTGTTGCCCTGGGCGCGCAAATGTTCCAGCATACCCAAAAGCTTATCGTTATCACGGGGATGCAAGCCGATGCTGGGTTCGTCCATAACGTAAAGCACACCCTGGAGCCCAGCGCCCACTGCACTAGCCAAGCGAATACGCTGCGCCTCGCCGCCGCTCAACGTCGAAGCCTTTCGGGAAATATTCAAGTAGCCAAGTCCCACCGCGTTCAAAAAACTCAGTCGGCCTCGGATTTCCTTCAGGATTTCACGACCAATTCGCTGTTCTTTTTCGTTCAAGTCCAGCTTGTTAAAGAAATCCACAGATTCCTCTACGGACCATTCCGTCATTTCGGTCAAGTTATGACCGTGGAATTTTACCGCGTTGGCAGTACGGTTAATGCGGGTTCCCTTACATTCCGGACAAACGCCAATCTGCATGAACTTGCGGAAGTGGAAAATGTGCCACATGTCCCACAGTTCCTGGATAATATCAATGACGCCCCGTTCGCTACCACTGGGTGTGCCGTACAGAACGGCGTGCTGCTGGGCAGGTTTCAGTTTGTTCCAAGGCGTATCAATGGTAAACTTCATCTCGGAGGCAATGGCACGCAGGTTTCGCCAGCCATAGTCGCTGAACAGCAAAGTTCCCGTATCCTTTTTCTGCACCGCCAAGGCGCCCTGCTTCAGGGACAGCGTCTTGTCGGGAATAATCAGGTCCAGGTCAAATTCGCAGGATTCGCCCATGCCCTTGCATACAGGGCAGCGTCCCTTGGGATCGTTAAAGCTAAAGAACCTAGGTTCCAGTTCCGGAATAGAAATGCCGCACTTGGGGCATGCCAGCAAAGTACCCTGCAGGCGGTATTCCCCGTCGCCAAATAAAAAGCTTACCAGCTTACCTTCCGTAAGTTTCAAAGCCCCTTCCAAGGCTTCGCGAAGGCGACTCATGTTCTTACGTTCCAAAGTCAAGCGGTCAATAACAGCCTCGATCGTGTGTTTCTCGTAACGAACCAGAGGCGGAACGTCTTCGAGGCGGTAGATTTCGCCGTCCACACGGGCACGGACAAAACCATTTTCCTTAAGCTCCGCCAGTTCCTTACGGTATTCGCCCTTGCGGTCTTGCACGATAGGCGCCATCACCGTCACCTGACGAGGCACGCCATTGATTTCGCCATCGCCTGCGTAAAGGTTATCTACAATCTGGTCCACCGTCTGGGCCTGGATCACGCGGTCACATTCCGGGCAATGAGGCACACCCAGTCGGGCAAACAGCAAACGGTAATGGTCAAGAATTTCGACCACCGTACCCACCGTACTGCGGGGATTGCGGTTCACCGTCTTCTGATCAATGCTAATGGTGGGAGAAATACCGCGAACGCTTTCCACCTCGGGATGTTTCATGCGGCCAATGAACTGGCGGGCATAGGCAGAAAGAGATTCCACAAAGCGGCGCTGGCCTTCCTGGAAAACAGTATCGAAGGCAAGGCTGCTCTTACCGGAACCTGAGACACCGGTAACAACCACAATGGAATCACGGGGAATATTCAGGCTAACATGGCGCAGGTTATGCTCGTGGGCGTCGCGAATATCAATGGACTTTGTCATGACACAAATATAGTGAACATTTGAATAGTTTTCAATAACCGGTTGCCAAACCAGAGGCCAAAATCTATATTCCAGCCACCTACGGGGGTATAGCTCAGTTGGTAGAGCGGCAGGTTCGCAATCTGTAGGTCAGGAGTTCGACTCTCCCTACCTCCATAAAAAAGACGGCCCATCGGTCGTCTTTTTATATCTCCCACTTGACGCCAGCCTTTAGCTGGGTCAGCACACCGCTCTCCGGATAAACATCCTTATAGTATTCCGGTAGGTTATAGTACCGATAAATCTGTTCAATCCCCAGGTACAGCTTGCAGAAACTGGGTTTCCAGTACATCATGCCTCCGAAAGTGCCCGTAAACTTTTGAATCTTTTCGTAATCCTTGTCCGGGCCGTTCAAGACAAATCCGTAGAACAAGTTTACCTTAGCTTCCAAGGTAATGTCTGTCTTAAACTTGTAGAAAACCCTGGATCGAAGCGCAGGTCCAAGCCACATTCCATAGCTATACTTTGGCTTTGCAGATACCGAGTTGATAGCGTCATCCACCAGCTTTTCCCAATAAAGAGAATCAATTTCATCGGAACTCATTCCCAAACAGTTGCTACCAAAGTTCTGCCAGCAATAATCATAAGCCCCCATCATGTTGGAAGCCTCTTCAACAGCCTTATCAAGAAGTTCATCCAACTGCTTGTTGTAATCGGCGACATAGCGTTTGTAATCCATAACGGAATCAGCCTCGAAGCGAGCGCCTAAATAAACCGAGCCATTCCACCCATGGGTCGCTGAACGATTCCAGGTGGCATACAGCGCAGAGGACAAAGGGCCATCATTCCTGTAGTAGGCCCATAAAGCCGCACCAAACCTATTCTTGCCATTTCTATAAAACTCTTTCTGAAACCAGCCAAAAAGCGAAAGGGACAAATCCTCTTTTTCAGATAAGTTAACATTCGCCCCGACATTCAAGATCAAGCCGGTTCCAATCAGAGAGTAATCCACCCCAAGAGACAAGGTCCAGTCGCTGGTATCCAAGGCAGGCATATTATCGTTCATCAAGAACCAGTCGCCCGTAGCTTCCAGGCCAAAAGAATGAAGCCAATCCCCGGAAGAATAATCCAGGAATGGAGTCAGCGAAAGGAACAAATCCCCGCCATATTCACGGGCTTCCGCGCTAAGTGACGATTCGTTATATTTCAGGCCATTAAAACCGGCGTCACCTCCAAAACGGAAAGACCAGGGACTGGATTCACTTTCCCCCTTGATTCCAAGGGCCTCATAATAGTTCTTTAAAATTTCTTTGAGTTCCTCGGTATAAGGGCCAGGCAAGGCCACAGCCTCCTCAAAAGTCTTAACCGCCAGAGAAATATCCCCGGACTCCTCGGCCTTCATGGCACGATAATAAACCTCTTCCTGGGTTTCAGCCCAAAGAAGAGAAGAAAGCAATAGTATAGCAACTACTGCCAGCCTATACATTTAGCGGAAAAACGGATCCCCAGGAGGAATATGAGGACCGAAGTGAGGATCTCGCCACGGGCCAGTGGGTTGCTGATTCTTATCTTCAGCATTGGGGCGACGTTCGCGAGAATTGTTGGGGATTTCCCCTTCGAAGCGTGGTTTATTCGAGACTTCCTGACGGATAGACTGCTTTTCGGCAGCAGAACTTGCACGCAGGTCCGACAAAATCTGTTCACGGGCCTGGCGACGTTCTTCACGAAGTTTCTTCCAATCTTCACTTTCCTTTGCACCTAAGGTAGGAGTTTCCTGAGAAATTCCAGACTTTTCGGCAGGGGTCGGGATAGAAGACTCCGGACGCAAAGAAGACTCGCCGGCAAACGCAGTTGCCGTCATCATCAAGAAAATGGACACTAAACCAATATTTCTCATTTTTGTCTTCATGCCTTCAGTTTTTGCAAATTCCGTGCCAACTATCCGTTTTGGCGATCCATTAGACGTTTTTCGTCTAATTTCGGTTATTCTCTCATTTAATATAAAAAAACAACCTTAATCCGGGTATATTTTTTCGGGAACCTAGGTTCCAATGTGACAAAATATCCCAAAAATTGCCAATCCCGTTTTTTTCTGATGCACGGTCCTCGCTATTAGATTCCAATACCCTAGTTTTTAAAATCTTCCTTTTTCATTTCAAGGCGTTCCATAATCTCACGGAGAACCTTGCGGTCAATGCCCAGAATGGTTGCAGCCAACGTCAAGTTGGCGTTACTGTCCTTCAAGGCGCGACCAATCACTTCGCGTTCCACGGCTTCGCGGGCTTCCTTCAGAGTCCTGGGAGATTCCTTGGCTCGGCTCTGCAAATCGCCCAGCCCCAGGTCTTCCGGCTGGATGACTCCATGAACAGCCAGGATCAAAGCCTTCTGGATTTTGTTTTCAAGTTCGCGGACGTTGCCCGGCCAATGATAGCCAAGCAGGGCCTTTTCAGCATTGCGACTCATATGGCACTTGCCTCGGCCATATTCCGCTCCATACCTGGTCAAGAATTCCTCGGCAAGCAGAACAACATCCTGACCACGTTCTCTCAGGGCCGGCAGCACCATAGGCATCACTTGCAGTCTAAAGTACAAGTCTTCTCTAAAGCGCTTTTCCTTAACGGCTTCTTCCAGGTCCACATGGGTTGCAGAAATCACTCGGACGTTGACAGGAATCTCGCGGTTGTCGCCCACACGGGTAATGTGCTTTTCCTGCAAAACACGCAAAAGCTTCACCTGCATGTTCATAGGCAGTTCGCCAATCTCATCCAGGAAAATGGTACCACCGTCAGCCTCTTCAAAAAAGCCCTTACGGTTATCGATTGCCCCAGTAAAAGAACCCTTGGCATGGCCAAACAAAAGGGATTCCATCAGGTTCTCGGGAATGGCGCCGCAGTTCACAGCAACAAAAGGCTTGTCTGCGCGGGGGCTGTGCTTGTGGATGTACTTTGCAAATACTTCCTTGCCTGTACCGGTTTCGCCACGGATAATCACAGGCATAGGCAGCGGGGCAAGCCTGTCGGCCAAGGCCACCAGTTCCGCCATGACATTAGAAGAATATACCACACCATCCTTGCGGACAACATTTTTAAGCACGTCCAGGGACTGCCTGTCACGAAAGCGGTCCGAAGCGGCAATGGCGAACTTTTCGCACACAGCCACAAAGGAATCAAAAAGCTCAACATCCTCGGCAGTAAAGGGCTCTTCGCGGGCGGCACGTTGCAAATACAGGTAGCCGGATTCAGAATCCTTGGTTCTGAAGGGAGAAACCATAATGCTTGTCAGCTGGTTCTGAACAATGGACTTGGAAAGGTCAACGGAATCGTCGTCCACCTGGTTCCAGATAACAGCCCTGTTCTCGGACTTGGCCTGCTTTACTGCGGAAATAGAAATAGCAACCTGTTCAGGATTGCTCAAATGCAACTGGCTGTCGCCGGCAATATCCAAGACGGCAGCATCTGCACGGAGAACGCTCTTGGCAACTTCAAGAATCTTCGGAAACAGGGTTCCCGGCTGATCTTCGTCAAGAAGAATCTTTACCACATCCAACATCTTTTCTGTGGCGATCATAGATTCAGTTTTCAAGAGCGACCTCATTCAAAATCTTAGTTACCAGAAACCGGTACAGGAAGATCCTGGAGAATCTCATCCATCGGCACATCCTCTGCGGGAGTGGCTCCGACCGAATCCATTTCCAGGCTTCTCGACTGTTTCAATAGCATGGCTCCCATGGCATCGATATCAGTTCCTTTAGAACCAACGGCAAACCACAGGGCTACAATCAACAATATAAGTCCAAAAAACGCAAAAACAAAGATTTTGCCTAATCCCAATTTCTTCGGCTGGCCCAAAAGTCTGTAAGGCAGTTCACACTTTTCTGGAGTCGGAACGATTTCTCCCAATTTTTCCTGTTCCAACTGGGCAACGAACTTTTGCAACTGTGCCACCAAGGATACCTGGCCACCGGAAATTTTATCCAGCGCAATTTCCAAAAGTTCGTCCAGTTCGTCAAAGTCCTCCAAACGGTCTTCGGGATCGGCGTTGAGCAAGCCTGACCAAAGAGGTTCCAAGGCACTCAATTCCTGGGCGGAAAAGCCCCCACTTACATACAACGCTTCGGACACCTTGGAGCAGTCGATGGAGGAACTCGCAGCGGCATATTCCTCGAAATCCTTGGCGGCAATCAAGTTCGTGCCGGCAATCCAGCGGTACAGCAAAAGACCAAGGCTGAACAGGTCGCTTTTTTCGGAAGGAGCCTGGCCTTGGAATCGTTCGGGAGCGGCGTAGGCTAAGGCGCCCGGCCCCACGATGCCAAAGTCAATGACCACTGGCTGCAGGTCTTTGGATGTCTTGGATTCTGCCACCGCAAACACAATATTGGAGGGCGCCAAATCCCCGTGGGAAACCTGAATTTTTCTCAGGTCCGAAAGCGTAGAAACCAGACGGCGTAAAGAGTAGAGCGCCACAAGGACCGACAACTTCTGGAATTGATCCGACGCAATACCTTCAATAAAATCGTAAAGAAGATAAGGCGTATCACCAGACTTTCCCTTTCGGGTTCCATACTCGCGCAACTGGTAATGCCCGCAATTACGGGACTTGGCTACAACATCCAGAACAGCAGCATCAAAGGAGCAGCCGGACTTGTACCACTTTAAGACGCAGTCCTTACCCGAAACGGAAACCTTGTACACATCGGCCTCTCCACCAGAGTGAAGAAGGCAGCAGTCCTCGGCAATGTCAAGGAACGAGTTGGAACTGACGGTGCTACGGCTCATAAGCCTTCCGATAGAACTTTTGCCTTTAGAGAATCTTCAGCCACCTTGGTCCAATGTTCCAACGCGGCATCCTTAGGCAGAGCCTCATGACCCATGGACCATATGTCCCATGCAGATTCGATATCGCCTTCGCCCCAGTAAATATTGCCCAGGTTCAAGTAAGCCGAACTGAACTTCGGTTCCTTGGTCACAATGTAGACGAAAATGTTCTTGGCATCGTCGGAACGGCCCAGGCCCGCAAGCAGCAGGGCCTTTAGGTTATAGCTAAAGAAGTTCAGGCTATCCAGCCGGATGGACTTGTCCAGCATGGAGAGCACATCACTGTTGCCGGCCTGCATCATAGCGCGGGCCAAGTAGAACAAGCAAGTAGAATAGTTGGCATCAATTTGACCACTGCTATCCACCTTAGACAGAATATCAAATTCACGGGAAGCACGTTCCCACAAGTCAAAGGAGGAAACATTCAAGCGCTCTTCGCTTTCGGCAAGGGCGTAGTACGAAAGGGCAAGACCATAACGGGCATCGCGATGTGCCGGATCCTGATCCAGAGCCTTGTTGAAGTTTACGATGGCTCGGTTGTAGTCCCCAATACGAAGAGCCTTGTTTCCGCGGGCAACGTCATCCTCTACACAAGCACAAAGACAGGCCACAGCTAGAACTGCCATCGCCTTGAAGAGCACTTTTGCGTTTTTTTGGATTTTTTTGCCCAAAACAATCTTCATACGTTCACAAAATACATAAAAATTTTCAATTTATGCACATAAAAAAAGAAATCCCCGCCAAAGGGCGAGGATCTCCGAAATCGATTTCAGTAAGTAAAAGAATTACTTAGCAAGTTCGCGCTGAGCAACAACGTTGCCTTCCATGTCGAGAGCGCGGATAACGTTTTCGTCGCGCTTCAGGATCAGGCTAGCCTTTTCGCCAGCAGCGGTGGTGAGTTCAACGGACATGGTGCCGTCTGCATTCTTAACAGCAGCAATTTCGTTGCCCTGAGCGTCCTTTTCATAGTAGGAGTCGCCACCAGCGAGCGGATTGGAGCCAGTCCAGAATTCAACAGTGTTGAGGATGAGGCCGTCGATGAGGCCGAGGCAGATGTTGTACACCTGGAAGATGCTCAGGAAGAAGTGAACGATGGAGTTCAGCCACTTGTTACCAAGAGTACCGTTCCACTTGTGGAGCTTGTTGAAGCAAGCGTTAGAGCCATAGCAGCCGGTGAGAACGATCATGCTTGCGCAAGCGAGAGTGATGATAGCTTTTTTCATTTGTTATACTCCTTAAGGATTGAGTTATCGCATCCGCGACGGGTGGAAATATAATTAAAAAAAAAGATTGTCAACAAGCCGTCGCTATAAACTTTCCAAGCCTTTGATTGCGGTCACACAAGCCGGAGACTGGCGAAAACGCGCTAAGCCCTTAATACTCAACCATTTACAATGGTCATATGCACCGTCAAAATCCATTTTTCCACTGATTTGGGCACCATACAAAAAAATTCTTACAAAAGGAGGTCCATCCATCGTGCGGGCACCGTACCCTTGCATCCCCGATACCCTCACGGAGAAACTGTCAAAAAAATTCCTTTCCAGTGAATCCTCTGCAGTCTCACCATCCTCGATTTCAAAGGTGGGAAATTCCCAGGTCCCCCTTCCGAGACCTGTTCTGCGACGACACAAAAGGACGCGACCCTTTTTCACAACAATTCCAGAAACGGCTAGCATTGCCCCCTCTCCTCCATTTTTTTTGATTTTTGGGCGTTTTTTTTATTAAATTACAAAACTAGGGTGTATGGGACGTACTGTCCCCTCTGCTTATTTTTTCCAGGAGTGTTTTTTATGGTGGGTGCGATCAAAAAATCCATTTTAGCAACGGCCCTTGCCGTTACGGCCTCTCTGGCAGCAACAAAGCCATTGACCGTTTGGATCATGCCCAACGGAGCCTCCCCTCAGGAAAAACTGGAACAGCGTCTTGAACTTTTCACCAAGAAAACCGGCATTCCCACGCAGGTCCAGGTTTTGGACTGGGGTGAAGCGTGGAATAGAATTTCCCAGGCTCTGAACGGCTCCCAGGAGGCTCCGGACATCGTTCAGCTGGGCACCACGTGGGTTCCCTATTTTGCCGCACGCAACGAAATCAAATCCCTGAACCCCTGGCTCAAGGAAATTAAGCCTGATCGTTTTGTTCCCGTCAGTTGGAACACAACCCACCTTGACGGCGACACCGTCATCTATTCTGTTCCATGGTTCATCGATATCCGCCCCGTTCTTGGAAACAAGCGAATCCTTAAGGAATACGGCATCACCAAGGAAACTGTATCCACCTATCGTGGTTTTGTGGATGCCGTCAAGAAAATTGAGCACGCCGGCGAAACCTTGGAAGACGGCACAAAAATCCACGCCTACGCCTTCCCTGGCAAGAGCGACTGGAACATTCCCCACAACTTCGCCCCCTGGGTATGGAGCAATGGCGGTTCTTTCATCAAGAAGGATGACAACGGCAAGTGGCGCGCCAACATTCTTTCTGAAGAAACCGTCATGGGCATTGCCAGCTATCTTCACTTTGTAATTGACACCCTGGTCCAACCTGAGGTTCTCCAGACCAACACCGCCGAAGTTGCCCAGCATTTCAACAACGGGGAATTGGCTTTTATTGTCAGCACCTCCGAAATCGTAATGCAGACCCGTTATGACGGAGCCATAGGAGGCTTGTCCAACGCAAAGATCGGCCTCGACAGCGTCATGGTCATTCCCATCCCTCGCGGCGCAGCAGGTAGCGTTAGCTTCATCGGCGGTAGCAACCTTGCAATCCCCGCCAAGAACAACCGTCCCGAAGCTAGGGATTTGCTCCTCTTCCTGGTGAACGACGAGAACCTGGACGCCTACACCAAGCAGATCGGTCTTCTTCCCACTTCCAAAAAAGTTCTTGAAGAATGGGCTAAAGATGAAGATTACAACGAACTGGTGAAGGCTCTTGAAACAGGCAGAACCTACCCTACCATTCCTGAATGGGGCTCCATGGAACAACTTCTGGTTTCCATGTTCAGCACTGTTTGGGAAATGATGGAGATCCAGTCTCTCTACTCTGAAGAAAAACTGTACGATATTTTCAAGCAATACACTTTGGAAATCAACAAGGCCCTGAACTATCCGTCCACAAACATCTTGACATTCGCAGAATTCAATGCTTTGTGGCAAAAAATTTTCAATGAAAAGATCCATGTCCACGGAGTAAAGCCAACCATTGGTTCAGCCTCCAGTGACAAGGACGCCGTCGTTAGAAGCAACCTTTCCAAGGCACCCTTCGTATTCGCCGTCATGGTGATCCTCGGGTTCCTGTTCAACTTCCGCAGAAAGCGGAAATAATGATTTTAATAGCCAATGAAAGACTCCGCAATTGTAAGAATCTCTCGAAGCATCATCGTCAAGTCCATTTTCATCTTGACGATTGCCATGACCTTTGTGGTCGCTGGCGGCATCTACATTTACACGCAAAAGCAAACCAAGCTGATGCTGGAATGGAACTTCAACAACAACGCCGCACAGCTTAGCCAGATTGCCGCCACAGCCAGCAACGAGATGAAACAGTTCGGAGATCGTCTGTCCCTTTTGGCAAAGACCTCTGAAATCCAGAGCATGGTTCAAAACACGGCTGCCAGCTACCTAAAGAGCTACAACATTTCCACGCTTTTCATTTCTGGCGAAACCGTTTCTATTTACGACAGACAAGGGCAGCTACTGTGCAACAACTCCATGGTTGGCATCGAAACAGAAGCAAAATACCCTATTGACTTTTCTCGAATCACTCCCCACCGTCCTTACATTACACCTTGGTTCAGAGGTGAAAATGATGCTGCTCCCGAACGAATGTTCGGCATAAACATTACCAACAGAGCTTCTGGCGACGGAAGCCTGGTAGCCTCCTTCTCCCTCCGCAGACTCTGGAAGTATTTTGCCGACTACAAGATAGGCAAGGAAGGATTTTTGGTGGCAGTAAACACCCAGGGAGAAATCCTCTACCACCCGGACCTCAAGCAGTGGCTCTCCGGAACCCATAAGATTTCAGAGCTGGGCCTGGTGGATGTAGATCCTCGTAATTTTGAAA
The DNA here is from genome assembly GCA_024398995.1 of Fibrobacter sp. Lineage (GTDB taxonomy): Bacteria > Fibrobacterota > Fibrobacteria > Fibrobacterales > Fibrobacteraceae > Fibrobacter. The sequence continues at coordinate 8,811 of JAKSIE010000005.1, read as the reverse complement.
CGAAGACTCCTCGGTTCGTAAAACTCATTGACAAGAACTATTACCTCATCAATTATGTTTACGACTCCAACTACGACTTTGGTATTTTCACCTTCCAGCCCAAAAGTGAAATTGACGTACTTGCAGCTTCCATCAAGCAAAGCAGTATCATTATCCTGATTGCGGCGATCCTGATTATTTTGGCCATTGCCGCCTGGATGTTCCTGAAGTTGGGTCTCCCCTTGAACCGCCTGACCAGCCACATCCGCCAGATCAGTGACGGAAACCTCGATATTGAACAAATTCACGTGGGCCGTCGCAAGGACGAAATCGGCACATTGTCCAAGGCATTCAACTTGATGCACAGCACCATCCAGCGCCAAATGAAGGAACTGGAAGCCCATAGGAACATGTTGGAACAGGAAGTCCGAGACCGCACCAAGGAATTGGAAGAAGCCAACAAAAAGTTGGACCTCATTTCCAGGACCGACGAACTTACCGGACTCCCCAACCGTCGCGACATGAACGAAACTATCGCAAACGAAATTGGAAGATGCCAGCGAACCAAGAAACCGTTCTGCTTTATCTTTATCGATATTGACCACTTCAAGTCCATCAACGACACCTATGGTCACGCCTGCGGCGACGTGGTTCTAAAGTCTGTTTCCCAGACCATCCGCGGCCTCCTGCGTAAGTACGACATATTCGCCCGCTACGGCGGTGAAGAATTCCTGACGCTTCTGCCGGAAACCGACCTGGAAGGCGCAACCATTGTTGCCGAACGTTTCCGTCGCAAGATCGAAATGATGACAGTCCATTATGCAGACTACGCCATCAATGTGACCGTAACCTTGGGCGTTGCCCGTTTTGACCATCGCCTGGGCGCCGACCGCAGCATCCAGCTGGCCGACAAGGCCCTGTACCAAGGTAAGGAAAACGGACGTAATCAGGTTGTCATCTGGAAGCCCGAGTGGGTTACAGAAGCCGACTACGAAGCCGCCGCAATCGAAATGACAGAAGCCAAGAAGAATAAGGAAACTCAGGCCATGAAGGCAATTGAAGGAAACACGACTCCCGACGAGGTCACTATTTCCTTTAAAGACGAATCCAAGTAACTAGAGCATAAATTTACGACTAAAACCCGCAGCAAATTTTAGAACAAAAAAGCCCGCAACTTTCGTTGCGAGCTTTTTTATCGGGATGACTGAATTCGAATCAGCGACCTCTTGAACCCCATTCAAGCGCTCTACCAGGCTGAGCTACATCCCGAGGTCTTTTTTCAAAGAGTAGACCAAAGGTAGTTAAATTTTCAATTTTTGCAAGGTAAAACCCCAAAAAAAGTCAAAATTTACAACCAATTACTTCCAATAGCCGATAATCAACACCTCGGGAGTTGCCTTGGGGAACTTTTTACTCTTGAAGGAGACTATCTTGCGCAGGCTCTTCTGCTTAAGTTCCCAACCCTCGCGAGACATACCCTTGGTGCTGAGAGTGACCTTGAGGGCCGGAATCTTGCCACCTTCGGTAATTTTGCCGTTTTCGTCCACCTTGACCTTCACGTTCTTGGTCTTGATAGAGAAATCCTTGGCAGATTCGTCAGAAAGAGCCAGATCGGGGCGCGCCTTTTTGTCGGTTTCCCACACGTAGAAGGTCCATTCGCGGGATTCGCCAGCAGCATAGTAGCCAGCATCAAACATTTTTTCGCCAAAGAAGATGGGAGCCTTTACCATACCTTCCAAGTTTGCGGTATAAGGCTTACCATCAGTCCCCACCAATACTACCGTGGCGTTGACCGGGCCTTCCATTCCGGAGAAGTCCATGTCAAATTCAACGACAATAGCGCTATTGTTGGCGACGGAGGTCGGATACTTGAAGTTGGAGCAGCCGGTGCCCTGGCACATGACGGTTTCAAGATTGATGGTCTTGCCAGAGACATTGGCACCCTTCAAAACGAAGTGTTTCACATCGCCCTGGTTTACTTCACCCATGGGGTAAACTGCCGGGGCAAAAACAACGGGATCAACGGCGAATGCAGCGGTAGCAAGGGCCGAAGCAAAAATGGATGCGCCGATAATTGCGCGGGTACTAAAAAATTTCTTCATGGCATGAATATACAAACTTTTTACGTCTTGGTGTAAATAACCACAAAGCTTTTGCCTTTTACAATATCCTAGACCTGGTGATTCTCAAAATCCACCTGTTGACGGATGAAACGGCAGCAAACCTTTCCCACAAAACCTCGGGGATTTCCGAACTGGAAGGCTATATAATCTATGAATTTAGACATAAACCAAGCAGCCTTTGATGGATGCAAAAATAGTTTTTTATTTTTGATAGCTGATATGAATCCGAATCCAAACATCATCGTTGGGGATTTTACTTATATAGCTGATTCTGAATTCGAAAGTCATGTCACCCATTTTTACCCCTGGAGCAAAGATAAGTTGATTATCGGAAAATTCTGCCAGATTGCAGCGGGTGTTGAGTTTGTCATGAACGACGCCAATCATCAAATGAACTCCGTGTCCACATTCCCCTTCTACACTCTTGAAGGGTGGGATATGGCTCCGCCAAAGCCAGAGGACATGCCCTTCAAGGGGAATACAGTCATCGGCAACGACGTTTGGATTGGTCAGAATGCGACAATCCTCCCGGGAACACAAATTGGGGATGGCGCAATCATCGGAGCTTGCAGTGTTGTTTCAGGAATCGTAGACCCCTACACCATTGTCGCAGGGAACCCAGCAAAACCCATCCGCAAACGTTTTGACGACGAACTCATCAACCTGATGCTAGAATGGAAATGGTGGGACAAATCCATTGAAGAAATCAATAGTTTGATACCCATTCTTACCAACAACAATCTCGAAATCGTCAAAGAAAAAATCAAAGAGCTTTTGAAATGACTAGCAGCGAAGAACTGAAAGAATTATTGGCCCGCAAGGAACTGTTCATTTTCGATCTGGACGGTACCATGTTCAACAGCCTGGGGGACTTGGCTCCGGCAGTGAATTATGCGTTAAAGCAGTTCGGCATTCAGGAAATTTCCAAGGACAACGTGAGAAGTTGCATCGGGAACGGGTCAAGGAATCTGATCCGCAGGTCTGTGGCTTCGGGCATTATGTACGGCGCAGGCAAGACCGCCGGCGAACCGGACGGTTCAAAGAATCCCGCTGACCACTTGGACGTTCGCGACAAGGAAGCGGTAAATGCGATTTTAGAAGGCGCAGGCTTTGACGAAGCCAAGGTTGACGAGGTCCTGAAAACTTACTCCGGCTATTACTGGGAACACTGCACCGAAGAAACAGAACCTTACGAAGGTGTCCTGGAATTTATTGACTGGATTTGCGGAAGTGAAAGCCGCGGCGAAGGAAAGAAAGTGGCCGCCATGCTGACCAACAAGCCTGTGGCACCTGCAAAAAAGATTTTGGAAAAATTTGGACTGCTGAGCAATGCAAACGCCGCTAGTCACTGCGCGGAAAGTAGCCGCGACGCCGACAAGATTTTCTACTACCTTTGTGGCGACACCACACCAGAACGCAAGCCCGGCCCCGGCGGCATCTACGCCATTTTGAAAGAACTGAATGTCGCTCCCGAAAAGGCAGTAATGATTGGCGACGACACCCCCGACGTGATGGCAGCCAAGAACGCCGGCATCGACAGCATTATTTGCCTGGAAGGTTTCGGCCGTCCCGAAAATCTTTTGCCCTTGGAACCCAAATACACCGTCGGGCATATTAAGGATTTAGTGTAGTTAAAAAAATCATTTAGTAAAAACAGGAATTTCAATAGTCCTTAATGTTCTATATACAATAGAATCATTGTAAGGTTGTGCGGTTTCTTTGCAGTTTTTACGATCTTCTTCCTCTCTTTTTTTTAGCCATTCATTTGCTTTACGCTCAGCTTCCTGCGAAGTAATCGAACCAATAATTTCAAGTTTTTTCGTTCTTGACCTTACCCATTCTTCCTTCTTTAACAGTTCTTGAATTTGGTCCTCTAATGAATCTGGATCCTTTTCCTCATTGCAGTCAAAGCAGAATGTCGTCGTATTTAGAGAAAGATAACGAATTTTTCCAAGACTATCTATATCCAAGCTAAAATCATATCTATCTTCCTCTTTTCTTTGCTGATACAACTTGAATTCTTTTTCGATTATCGAAATATTATTGTATAAAAAAACAGCAAACGTATCTAAGCCACAGCTAGTGTCGTCAAAAATATCTAGATCATGAAAAAGGGTGATTTTGGAATATGGTGTTTCCAAGAAGACCCATTCATCGTGAGGACCAGATCGAAGTGTTCCATCTATTTTTTTGTAAATCCGGGATTGATATTCTACACTATCTGATGGATTTGCCCACAACATAGATGCAGAGGCTAACACCAACACAACGAAATATCCAATAACAATTCGAGCCATGGCTATAATATAAGAATGTCTTTGAAGTCGGGGTTGCAGGTCACCGCAAAAAGTACTTTACAAGAGATTCCACGTCCTTGCGGTCCAAGGGCAAGCCGTCGCTCTCCATAGTAATCAGTAAATTTTTTCCAAGGATAAATCCGTTTTTACGATAGCCCCGAAGTTTTGCCACCGTCTTGTGGGAATATTCCGGATCGTCCATACGGCCAAAATGCTCCCACAGGAACTGTTCACGAGTCCGGAGGTTTAAGCAGGTGAAATCTGGATAGACCGTCAACGCACCAGAACCTTCGCCAGCCTCCAACCGCAGAGGACATTCATACTTGTAAGGCACACCATGTTTCGCCAGGATGTCTGCAATAATCATCTCAGACTTGGAGCGGACACGTTCCCCGCGACTGGTGAGAAATTCAGGCTCCCCTTCACGAAATGATTTGCTTTTGTATGATTGGGCAAGCCAGCGGGCCGCATATTCCTCATCGGATAGCGTCACCGGAGAGATATAACCGCGACGCAATTCTCCGCGGGATCCGAACATTTCTCGCACCTTAGAGGGATTATACTTCTTTATGAAATTATCTATCAGTTTCAGCTGGTATTGCAGTTCCGCTAAAACCGCCTGATCGTATTCCTTCTGGGTAAGCGCCTTGATGAATTTTTGCTCCGAAACGGGAATGTACTTGCCGGCAGGTTTTGCAGAACTTGTCACATGATAGCAGTGAATGTTCCCTCCTCGACGAATCAGCTTGATTCGCCCCGCAGGCGCCTTACTTAAGGAGCGCTTCTTTTCTTCGATAATGGAGTACAGTTCTTCTGCACGTTTCTGGACTGACGCCAGAATTGTATCTGGCGGTAAAAGTTCCAAAGTCTTCATAAAAACCTTTGGTTATGGGCCATATACAAAACAGTGCGCACTCACGCACAAGATGAATTTACAAAAGTCAGCCCGCAAGAAGCACATTTTCATGGTTGCAAAATGAGTTTTCGGTGATTTTTGGACTCCAAATCGTCAGTTAGTAGGTAAATGGATCCCATAAAATTACTTTGTCTATAGTATATTTTGTGTTATGGGTATTTATATAGACTCCAAATAAACAATATTGGTCATATTGGAGTCCAATGTCCGGCCTACAGTTTACTCAACCGCCCCATTTTCAACTAATTTATTCAAAATCATAAACTCCAAATTTCAACGTTCCCATCCAATGGAGCCCATTTTTCGGGAAAACACCTCATCCTCCGCAGAAAAGTCCCTCGCAAGCACCCCGCGCAGCAGCCCACACCCTGAAATTTTCTATCTTACCCACCGTTAAAACCATAAGCAAACCGCGATCCTCATGAAGAAATATTACTTGGCCACATACGGCTGCCAGATGAACGAATATGACTCGGCCCTCATTGCCCAGAAGCTGGACATGGAAGGCTGCATGGAAACAGGCGACATTACCGAAGCCGATTTCATTATCGTCAACACCTGCTCCGTTCGCGAAAAGGCAGAGGACACCGCATTTGCAAACATCAGCAAGTACCGCAAGCTGAAAAAAGCTAACCCGGACTTGAAGGTGGTGGTTTGCGGTTGCATGGCCAAGAACCGCGGCCCGGAAATTCTCAAGCGACTGAAGGTGGTGAACTACGTCGTAGGTCCGGACCAGTACAAGAATATTCCCGAGTTGCTGTTGGCAGGCCCCGATAGCCCGCTGCACAAGACTCACCACCGCATGTTCCTGGACGAAGACATCACCCAGAACTACATCGGCGATTACGCCAAGGTGAAGCACGACTTCAGCACCTTCGTTACCATCCAGCGTGGATGCAACAAGCGCTGCAGCTACTGCATTGTGCCCTACCTCCGCGGCCCCGAAAAGTACCGCGACATGGACGACGTTTTGACGGAAGTTCAGAAGGCCGCAGACAAGGGCATTACGGAAGTCATGCTTTTGGGCCAGACGGTAAACGCCTACAAGAACGGCGACCACAATTTTGCAGACCTGCTCACCCGCGTGTCCGAGATTGGCGGCATTCAGCGTATCCGCTTTACCAGCCCTCATCCGAGGCACTACACCAACGAACTAATCGACGTGCTGCTGAACAATCCCAAGGTCTGCCACTACGCCCACATTCCTATCCAGAGTGGTAGCGACGCCATGCTGAAGAAGATGCGCCGCCAGCACAACATGGAACAGTACATGAGCGTCATCGAGCAACTCCGCAGCAAGGACCCGCTGTATGGTATTTCTACCGACGTGATTTGCGGATTCGTCGGCGAAACAGACGCTGATTTCGAAGACTCCATGAAGGCCTTTGAAGCCTGCCAGTTCGATAATGCCTTCATGTTCATCTACAGTCCGCGAAAGGGTACCGAATCCTACAAGGAAACGGAAACCCTCACCGCCGAAGAAAAGCTGGCCCGCCACACCCGCCTGGTGGAACTGCAGAACGGCATCACCAAGAAGCGTAACGAGCTGATGATCGGCCGCACCGAGACGCTCCTGGTGGAAGGCTGCTCCAGCCGCGACGAAAACGAATTCATGGGCAAGACCGACAACTTCAAGAAGGTAATCTTCAAGCCTTCCGAAGGTCGCATCATCAAGCCCGGCGACTATGTGAAGGTAAAGATCGACGACATCCGCGGATGGACTTTGCGCGGAACATTATTGGATTAACGTTTGACGACTAAGACTTTTGGAGAAATAAATTGAAACGCGCCATTATTCTTTTGTCTACAATGCTTGCCGCATTCGCAAGCGCCCAGGACGCCGCCTCTGCATTGGCCGACGCCCAGAAGGCTTACGTCAGTGGTGATTGGAAAGTTGCTGCCGCAGCATACGAAAAGGCCTGCCCCCTGCAGCCCAAGGAAAAGCAACCGGAATGTTTGCTTTGGAATGTGCTGGCACTTTCCCAAACCGGTGAAGCAGCCTCCTTCAAAAAGGCAGGCAAGCGCCTTGACAGCCTGGTGCAGAAAGTCAACCCTCAGGAAGATATTTACGCCGACTTGATGATGACCAGCGCCCAGTTCCGCTTATACCTAGGTAAGTACGACAAGGCTGCTGAAGACTTGATCCATGCCATCGAGACATCCAAGCCCCATCACAATGTGGTGCTCCAGAAAGTTTGCAGCGCAGTCAAGACTAAGGTTCACAACGAAAACTTGGCTGAGCGTTGTGAAAGTTTGAAGAATCCTCAACCCGTTGAACAGCCTGTACAGACCGCAACTTCTGTACAGACCGCAACCTCTGCAACATCAGCACAGCCCGAAGCAACCGCAGCCGCCCCAGCCCAGTCTTCCAGCTCTGCAGTATCCGTTCAGCCCGCGGCTCCCGCACAAGCTGCGGCTGCTCAGCCTGCAGCACCGGTTCAACCCGTTGCGGCCCCGGCATCCAGTTCCGCAGCAGCACAGTCCGTCGCCTCCAAGACAGCGGAACAACCTAAGGTTCAATCCTCCAGCAGTGTCGCAGCAGCACCTATTGCATCCGCAGCACCTATTGCACAAGCAACTCCCGTTGCACCCGCAGCACCTGTCGCACAGGCAGTTCCTGCAACTCCCGCACAAGCAGCATCCGCCCCGGAAGCACCCACAGCCCAACCTGCTCCTGCACAGACCGCACCAGCACCCGTGGTTAAGGCCGACCCAACCGACGCATCCGAACCCTACTGGGTCCTGCAGCTGGGTGCCTTTGGCGTAAAGAACAACGCAAACCTTTTGGTTTCCACCTTAAAGAAGCGTAAGATCCAAGCAAACATCGTGGAACAGCCCCGCGGCGAAAAGACACTTTACCTTGTTCAAACCGGTCGTTTTGCAACAAAAGATGCCGCGGTAGACTACGGAGCAAAGCAACTCGCCCCCCTAAAAGTGGAGTTTCAGCCCCTTTTTAGGAAATAATTTTACATAAAACCCGTATTTTTTCAGTTTTTTGCCTACAAAAAAAAGAAAAGTGTTCTATATTTGTGGCAACCCCAGCCGGGGTGGTGAAATTGGTAGACGCGCCGGACTCAAAATCCGGTAGAGGTGACTCTGTGAGGGTTCGATTCCCTCCCCCGGCATTAAAGGAAAAGGAAATAAAAGATGTTGAATTGGCGTAAATCCATTGCGGCTGTACTCCTTTGCGGGTCTTTTGTTTTCGCTCAGTTTGATGACGAATCTTCCGAAGAGAGCTACTCCTACGGCTCCGAAACCACCGAAGAATCCGTCGCAGCAGAATCCGCTGACGAAGGTTCCGCATCTGTCGGTGAAGCTAACGCTTCCGACAACGAATGGAAGGGTTTCAATTACGAAGAAATGGGTCTTACCCAGTGGGAATTCCAGCAAGCAAAGCAAGAAGGCATTTCTCGCGACAAGTTGACTCGACTTGTTGAACTTGGAGTTCGTCCTTCCGAATACATTCAGAAGCCCTGGGAAAAGATGGGCGTTTCTG
>JAKSIE010000049.1 GCA_024398995.1 Fibrobacter sp. | reverse complement strand
CAGAGTCCGGGATGACATTAACAGAGTCCGGGATGACGCCTCAAGAATTACTTCAGAGCTTCCTGGACCAGGGCGCTGACGCGCTTGCCATCGAAACGGCCCTTGACCTTGGGCTGCAATTCCTTCATGATCTTGCCCATGTCCTTGGGAGAAGAGGCGCCAGTGGCGGCCTTGATTTCGGCAATGAGGGCCTTCACTTCTTCTTCGGTCATTTCGGCGGGCATGTACTTCTTGTAGATGGCGATGACGGCTTCTTCGGCCGGAATCTTATCTTCGAAGCCACCCTTCTTGAGGATTTCAATGGCTTCCTGCTTCTGCTTCACGCTCTTGGCCAGAACATCCACGCACATTTCGTCGGTGATGGAATCGGTAATCTGGGCGGGAGTAGCACCAGATTTCATGGCTTCGTTCTTGATATCGGAATGAAGGGTGCGGAGAACACTGAGGGTTTCAGAGTCATGGGCCTTCATAGAGGCCTTGACGTCGTCGAGAATTCGAGTAAGCAATGCACTTGCCATATTTTCACTCCTAGGAGATCCCGGCTCGGTGGCCGGGATGACAGCTTACCGGTGGCCGGGATGACACAAAAAAAATTCTATAAACACCTAACGAGCCACCGACCATTGGTCAGCGACTCATAAAGTAGAAAGTTTCGCTTGTTGCGTCTAACTGGAACCCGAAATTCGGGCGGCCAGATTAGTAGAGACGCTTACGGTTCTGGTCAGCGATTTCCTTCAGGCGCTTGCGACGAGCAGCAGTTTCGATGCGCTTCTTTTCTTCAGAAGGCTTTTCGAAGCGCTGACGCTTCTTGACATCGGAAATGATGCCGTTCTTTTCGCAAGACTTGGTGAAACGCTTGAGAGCGCGTTCGAAAGGTTCGTTGGACTTAACAATAACGCCGATCACGATAATCCTTTGGTTAAGTTAAAAATTCAAATTTGGATAGCCAAATATATTTATTCCCTAGAATTCCGTCAAGGGTATCAAAAAAAACGGGGTTTTTATTTTTATAACTTGCGGAATATCAAAGACTTATGTATATTTTTCGTATCTAAAAAATATCACTTTATTTTCGTATTTTTCAATAAAAACTGGAGATTTGGATGAAATCCTTTTCTGCACTCTCTTTGAGTTCCGTCGTACTGGCCTGCTCTTTGTTTGTGGCTTGTAACGAAGAAGAAGACCTGGTCCCTCAGATGGAACCTGCAAAGATCGCCCCTGCGGCCGCCCCCGCACCGGCACCCAAGGCTGCAGCCGAACCCGTCGCTGAAGTCAAGCCCGCAGCAGACGAGCCCCAGCTGGTTCCCATCCAGACCCTCAGCACCGCCGCCAAGGAAGAATCCGTCAAGGAAGAAGCTCCCGCAGCAGCCCCCAAGGCAGCCGGCAGCATCCAGCCCCTGGAAAGCGGCGACTATGTCATCCAGGTTAGCATCCAGTCTTCTAAGAAGGCAGCAGACGCAATCGTTAACAAGTTGGCCGAAAGCAACGTCAAGGCCTACATCGCCTCCGTTGAAAATCCGGGCGAACTCGAAGGCACCTACTATCGCATCCGCGTAGGTTACTTCGGCAGCTCCGCTGACGCACAGACCTATGGTAAGGAAATTCTCAGCCCACTGAACTACGCTTGGTGGGTGGATAAGACCAAGAACGATGAAATCGGCAATCCCGCTGGCAGCGATTCCGACGATTCCATGGAAGATTCCGAAGAAGAAGTTGAGGAAACTCCGGCAGCCAAGTCTGAACCTACTCCGGCTCCCGCACCGGAACCTAAGGCCGAACCAGCTCCCGCTCCTGCCCCCGCACCGGCACCCGCTCCCAAGGCCGAACCTGCTCCGGCTCCTGCCGCTCCCGCTGCTCCGGCTGCTCCTGCAGCACCCGCCGCTCCGGCTCCCGCAGACGACCTGGACGACGACTGGGATTAAGCCATTTCAAAAGTATTCCAAAGGCCCGCTTCGGCGGGTCTTTTTTTATCCAAACAAATAACGATTCACACGAGGCACTCGCTTTTTCTATATTTGGGTCATGCCTACAAAAAAGCCTAAAATTTTTGTTGTCCACCTGGGTTGTTCCAAGAACCAGGTCGACGCGGAACGTCTGGTTGGAGAAATGTTGAACGCCGGTTTTCAGACCACGGAAACTGCTTCCAAAGCTGATTTCATTCTGGTGAACACCTGCGGTTTTATCGAAGCCGCCAAGGAGGAATCCATCAACGCGATCCTATCCCAGGCAAAGGGCAAGAAGGCCAAGCAAAAGCTTATTGTAGCCGGTTGCCTCAGCAAGCGCTACGGCGATGAATTGGAAAAGGAAATCCCCGAAGTGGATTACTGGGTTGGCACATACAAGCCCGGTGAACTTTTGGCAAAGATGGGTATTGATCAGCCAGCTGGTTGCAATCCGGACAAGCTGCCCCGTTTGAATTTAGGTGGTCTTCCCCACCACGCTTACTTGAAAATCGCAGAAGGCTGCAACCGACGTTGCGCTTACTGCGCCATCCCTAATATTCGCGGTCTCCAGAAGTCTGTTTCCATCAAGGAACTGGTAAAGGAAGCCAAGGAACTGGAAGCCCAGGGCATTAAGGAACTGACCCTCATCGCCCAGGACACCACTTACTTTGGCCGAGAAAAAAAGAACAAGAGCGAAACCCTGACAGAATTGCTGAAGGCAATCCTCGCCGAGACCAATATTCCCTGGATCCGCATGCTGTACTGGTACCCCGCATTTATCGATGATGAACTGCTGGACCTGATGGCAAACGAGCCTCGTCTGGTGAAGTACATTGACATGCCCATCCAGCATAGCAGCGACAGCGTACTGAAGAACATGCTCCGCAAGTATACCCGTCAGGAACTCCGCGACATTCTCCGCAAGATTCGCACCAAGCTGCCCAACATCACTTTGCGCACCACCGTTCTGGTGGGATTCCCTGGCGAAACTCACGAAGACTTCGAGGACCTGATGGACCTTCTCCAGGAAATCAAGTTCGAGCACCTTGGCGGATTCGTGTTCAGTCCCGAAGAAGGCACTCCGGTCATGAGCATGAAGAAACTGGCTCCCGTAGACGAAAGCGATGCCCGCGCCCGTCTAGACGCCATCACCGACTTCCAGGAAGAACTGGCTGCAGAACGCGCCGAAGAAATGATCGGAAAGACCGTCACCGTCATTTTGGATGAGGTCGCCGAAGATAGCGAATACCATTTCTACGGCCGCACCGAAGGCAATTCCCTGGATACCGACGACATCGTGAAGGTGCTGGAAGGTGACGGCGAAGTGGGAACATTCCGCCAGGCGTTGGTCATCGATGCAGAGCCCCACGAACTGACCGTCAGACTGCTTTAGGATTTTGCCCGTGTATCACAATGGATAGTGTCCTCCCCTCCGAAGGGAGTTATTCCGGTTCGACTCCGGACATGGGTATTCAAAAACAAAAAAAGACCGCTTTTATAGCGGTCTTTTTTAATCTCTTGATTGCGAAAATTCGCAAGCAGATTTCGTTCGCAAAAATTAGCGACCAGCAGCGCCAGAACGGGCGCGGGCCTTTTCACGTTCACGACGACGCTTTTCGGTGTCATCCGGGAAGAGTTCCGGCAGTGCGTAACCGATAGCGAGACCGAACACAATACCCTGCTTGCTCATACCTTTGGGGTTCACGACGCGGGTAACGTATTCCACTTCGAGGTCGGAATCAGAGTTAGCCTTTTCGCGGAAGCTGGGGTTTTCGGCACCAGTCTTTGCAAGGATCGGAGCGTAGTACATACCAACGGAGAACTGCAGATAGTACCATTCGTTGGTGAGGTAGGAAATCAAGATGTCTGCCTGGTAACCATTGACAGCGATCAAAGGACGAACACCGGTGGTCTTGTTCGGTTCGATGTCGTGGTCGAAGTAAACGGTACCGTAAGAGAGGGAGAGACCCAAGTGAAGCGGGTTCTTGGGGAACAGGTACATGTTCAAACCAACCTTATAACCGGAACCGCCTTCCAAGGAATATTCCTTTTCGTCGCTATCGTCACCCTTGGGGAGGAAACCAAAGGAGCCGAAGACACCAAAATGCACGGGAATCAGGAAATCGGGGAGAATGTATTCGGCACCAATACCGAAGCTCATACCCATACCAGATTCACCCATAAAGGCGTAACGGGAACCCATACCAATCTGAAGCATCAGACGGTTACGGAGCCAGTCACGGCGACGTTCGGAGTTAGCGTATTCATCCAAACGCATTTCTTCTTCGAATTTCTTACGGTCAAGACGTTCCTGACGCTGTGCAGAAGACAGACCGCCTTCGCTAAAGTCTTCGGAGGACTCGCCGCCTTCGTCCATAGTGGCAGTAGAACCACCAGACGGTGCGGATGCCCATTCGTCGTCGTCATCAGGTGCATCGACTTGAGCTGCAGCAGGGGCAGAAACGAAGCCTTCATCATCATCTTCATCATCTTGAGCCCAAGCCAAGAAAGCGGTCAAGCAAACTGTCAAAAGCAATTTTTTTATCATCAAAAGCCTCAGATTATATAATCACTTACGGAATATAACTTATTTATGGGATTTTTTAACAAAAAGTTCTTGTAAAATGTTGGTTTATGCGTAATTTTGGGCTATTTTGCCGAAATTAGCTTGGCTTTTATGGATCCAAGGGCTATTTCACATTCCATTAACACCGGGATTCGGCGGTCATCGTCGGTCAGCCAAATGAAAATTCTGCCTTTTGAGACGAAAATGCCATCGCCATCCAGCACAGGCTCCACCTTGACCGTGTTAACCTCGCCCAGGATAGTTTTCATTTTTTCGCGGCCATGGGTGACAACTTTCAGTTCGTAACGCTTTTTTCCACTGACAGCAGAGAACCTTGAAGTTCCCCCTACGGTCAAGGGCATCGTTCGAACCAGGTAAAAGGCCGACATAATGCTGTGTTCCATGCCCTGGATTGCAACTACCGTATCGGCAGAACGTTTTACCTTACGGACCTTATCGTCGGTAAAGACCGTGTCGGAAAGCCAGGCCTTTTCGCCCTTGCGGTCGAAACGGATAACAGATTTATTGTGGTAGCTGCCTTCGTGAAGGGTCTTGCGAAAAACCTCGGTCATCAAGCCCTTGTTACGGACTCGAGTATAAATCGTATCTGCCACCGGGTAAATTCGCTTGAACGCGCCCTTGTCGTGGGCCATGGTGTAGAACTCGGTCTTTCCGTCGGTGGAAGGCTTGACTTCCAGAGTGGCTGTGCCAGCCGTAATGGGGCCCCAGCTCAAGTTGAACTCCAGACGTTCGCCCTTCATCCAGGGAGCCTTGACTTCGGGAAGATTCGGTTCGCCGGCAAAACAGAACACCACAAAACACAGCACCAGCAGGAAGCTGCGAGCGATGAGCCAAGAGCTATGAGCTGAAAACTGTGAGCGATGAGCCATGAGTGGAGAGCGGTAAGGTACGAATTATGAATTACGAATTACGAGAATAATCCCGTAGCTCATAAATCATAATTCATAATTGGTTTTTAGCCTTCGATGTCACCCAGGCCCTTGCGGTATTCCACAAGCTTAGCCTTCACGTCGGCATCGGAGAGTGCCACGATGTGGGCAGCCAGGTAGCCGGCGTTCTTGCCGTTACCGATACCCACGGTTGCAACGGGAATGCCACCGGGCATCTGGACGATGGAGTGGAGGGCGTCTACACCGTTCAGGGGACCGCCAGCGCAGGGCAGACCGATCACGGGGAGAATGGTGTGGGCAGCCAGCACGCCCGGAAGAGCGGCGGCGAGACCAGCAACACCGATGATGACCTGGAGACCGCGGTCGGCAGCTTCCTTGGCGTACTTTGCAGTAGCGTTGGGAGTGCGGTGTGCGGAGAGAATGTTCAATTCCCACTTGATGCCGAAGCTATCCAGCACGGCGGTGATCTTGTCTACAACTTCCTGGTCGCTCTTGCTACCAGCAACGATACCGACCTTTGCATTTTCAGTATAGTTAAACATTTTAAAACCTCTTAAGTGTGGGCGGAGCTGCGCGGACTACTTTGCCAGACGGGCCAGGCCCTTCTTACCAATGTCCTTGCGGTAGAACTTGCCTTCGAACTGCACCTTTTCGCAAGCTTCGTAAGCAACGTTCAGAGCGTCCTGCAGGGTGGCGCCATGACCCACGACGCCGAACACGCGGCCGCCGTTGGTGACCAGGTCAGAGCCATTCATCTTGGTACCGGCGTGGAGAACCTGAGCGCCGTTCTTTTCGGCTTCTTCAATACCGGTAACCACCTTGCCCTTTTCGTAGGAACCAGGATAGCCGGCACTTGCGAGAACCACGATTGCAGCGGAACCCTTGGGAGCCTTGGGAGCGCCAAGCTTGGCCAGTTCGCCCTTTTCGGCAGCGTCGAACAATGCGAGAACGTCGCCATCATAGAGGGGCAGAACAATCTGGCATTCCGGGTCGCCCAGACGGCAGTTGTATTCCACAACCTTGGGGCCCTTGCTGGTTACCATGATGCCCACGTAGAGCACGCCAGTGTAGGGCTTGCCTTCGGCAGCCATACCCTTGAGGGTAGGTTCGATAATGGTCTTCTTCACTTCGTCCAGCAGGGCGTCGGTAACGACCGGAGCCGGAGAGTATGCACCCATTCCACCGGTGTTGGGGCCCTTGTCGTCATCGAAGACGCGCTTGTGGTCCTGGGCGGAAGAGAGGATGGTGTAATCCTTGCCGTCGGAAACCACGAAGATGGAAGCTTCTTCGCCGTCCATGAATTCTTCAATCACGACCGTCTTGCCGGATTCGCCGAAGACTGCCTTTTCGCCAAGCATTTCTTCCACAGCGTCGTTTGCTTCCTTGTCGGTCATGCAGACGATGGCGCCCTTACCAGCGGCAAGGCCGGAAGCCTTCACCACGATGGGAGCGGGATGTTCGGCCAGGAACTTCTTGGCGGAAGCGAGGTCAGTAAAGGTTTCGAAAGCAGCAGTAGGAACATTGTACTTCTTCATGATGTCCTTGCTGAAAGCCTTAGAGCCTTCGAGAGCTGCAGCGGCTGCAGTGGGGCCGAAAGCGCGAAGACCGCGGGCGCGGAATTCATCTACGACGCCAGCCACCAGAGGAATTTCCGGTCCGATGATGGCGAGGTCGATGTTGTTAGCCACAGCCAGGTCTGCGATTGCCTTGGGGTCAGCCACATCAACGGGGATGCACTTGCCCAGGTTTGCCATGCCAGGATTGCCCGGTGCGCAGATGAGAGAATCGCACATGGGGGACTTCTTAACAGCGAGGGCGATGGCGTGTTCACGACCGCCGCTACCAACTACGAGAATGTTCATAAGGACCTCTGTGAAATATTTACTATATCAAAGGTAGAAAAAATAATCATCCAAAATTTTCCGCAAAACCATCTTTGATTAGAATTACGTGGACAATTTTTACTGCGTATAAAGGAAAGTCTTCCGTTATTGACGGAAGACTTTCTGATGCGATGAGACGTTTGCTCTAATCGGAATCTTTGAGGCAACGGACGGACAAGCCGTAGTACTTTTCGTCGACCCCCATGTGGGCAGCACCGCTGTCATGATACAATTTCATGATATCGGCGTAGCCATCGTTATACTCACTAGCAAACCAGAATGAGGCGGTTTTGCCAGCACTGAAGAAACTGCCACGGGGGGGATAACTGTAGCCTGCAGGAAGCGCAGAGAAACCATAATCGTCGGTTCCATTGCCATCGTCATTCCAACCACTTGTAGATTTCAGTTTCGTTCCAACACCAGTACCACCAACGGCACTTTCTAGCGTTTCAAATTCAGCCTTACTAGGCATGTGCCACCCCTTAGGGCATACACCACGGACAGTTCCACTTGAACTGCAAGTTTTATTGTAGCCGCAGTCCTTACTAGAAGTGGAGAATACAGCCGCAGAATCCATCGCGGCAGACCAAGTATATAGGCGGCCGTATTTAGCACAAGAATCCGCACTGTTGTCATAACAATAACTCTTGGCAGATCCATTGTTATATGCGTATTTCAAATTCTCGGCCATCCAAGTCTGGGTGCCGATGGTCACAGTCTTATATGTTTTGTCATTGCGGAAATCCTCAAGGGTGTTAGCCGCAGCATTGTATTTACTTTCATCTTTTCCGTTGCTGACAGAAGATTCCGGATCGGGAACTTCGTCCCAAACGCATCGTACAGGCATGCCAAAATACTTGGAGAAGTCCTCCATGTCAGCAGAGTCGTCCATGTAATCGAAGTGGGCGTTGTACGCGCTCCTATAGGCATTGACAGTGTACTCGCTAGCAGACCAGAAGCGAGTTCTGGCATTACCAGGATAGAGACTAGACAGATTAACATCAGAGAAGTCTCGGCTGCTGGCAGGGATTACGTTAAAACCGTAGGAATCCGTTCCGTTGCCATTGTTATACCAACCGCTGATAGACTTCAGCATTTTGCCTGCAGAGCTTGCGCCACCTACTGCGTCAAATAATTTTTCCCACTCAGCCTTAGTCGGCAAGTGCCAACCTTCAGGGCAAAGACCACGAACTTTTCCCGTTGGCTTGCAGAACTCGCCAAGACCGCACCCCTTGCCCGCAGTAGAGAATTCTCCAACAGAATCCATTACCGCAGACCACAGATACAGACGGCCATACTTGTCGCAATTGGAAGACTTGTTCTCATGACACCAACTGGTAGAATCGGAAGTGTAGCCGCCGTAATTGAACTTCACCTTATTATAAGCGTAATTCAAATTTTCGGCCATCCATTCCTGAGTGCCAATGGTCACAGTCTTGTAGGTCTTGCCGTCGCGAAGGTCCTTGAGGGTCTTGGTTGCGACATCGTACACACTGCCATCATTCATGCTGTCGCTTGATTCCGGAGTGACGGAAGATGAACTAGATTCCATGCTAGAAGAAGAAACCAGGACATCTCTTGAGGAAGATGATTCGTCAGTGCCTTCACTACTGCTTGATTCCGGAGCAGAGTCCGAAGAGACAGAGGATGAACTTGAATCAATACTAGAAGAAGAAACCAGGATGTCACTTGAGGAAGACGATTCGTCGGAGCCTTCACTACTGCTTGATTCCGAGGCAGAGTCCAAAGAGACAGAGGATGAACTTGAATCAATACTAGAAGAAGAAACCAGGACGTCACTTGAAGAAGACGATTCGTCAGAGTCTTCACTACTGCTTGATTCCAGGGCAGAATCCAAAGAGACAGAGGATGAACTCAAGATAACACTAGAGGAAGAATCAAAGTCATCGCTAGCATTACTACCACTTTCACCACCGCAAGCGGAGAGTAAGACAGCTATAGATGACAGCACCAGGAAGAATTTTTTATTCATGCTGAACCTCAGGATGACACGCCTACGGCAGCTATTTCAAGAACAGGGACAGCTTTCCGAAATCGAGGATTGTGATGAACACAAAGAACGAAATGAAGAATGCTGCAGCCACGTTCTGAATAACAGTCTGGGTCTTTGTAGAAAGGGGTTTGCCGCGGAGTTTTTCGATACCGAGGAACATCAAAAGTCCTCCATCGGTAATGGCCAGCGGCAGCAAATTCATAACGCCAAGGTTAATGCTGATGAGAGCCAGAAGCATGAGGAATTCCTGGAAACCGCTCATCCATACGTTACCCATGACAGCCACGATGGAGACGGGACCGGAGAAGGCGTCTACCTTCACCTGACCCTTGAAGAGACGGCCAAAGTAACGGAAAATGCTGGTGGTCATCTTGAGGCTCGTTGCGCAAGTTTTTTCCAGTGCTTCAATGGGACCGCGACGGACGAATTTCGTTTCGCGGAACATAACGTAGCCCATCTGAACGCCAATCATATAACGCTTGGTTTCTTCGCTATAGGCAGGCGTCATGGGAAGAGTCAAGGTGTCGCCACCACGAATCACGGTGACTTTCACTTCTTCGCCCTTGGAGCCATCAATATGGCGAACCACATCTTCGTAGCGGCCAATATGATTGCCATTGATTTCAAAAACGGTATCGTTCTGGAGGATGCCGGCCTTTTCGGCGGCGGAGCCTGCCATAGGCGGCAAACGAACAATCACGCGATTCTGGGGATAGATACCAATATCACCAATACCCATCTTTGTTTCAGATTCCGTAGAATCCTTGGCGGGAATTACCAGTTCTTCGGGAACCACGGTAATCATTACCGGAGCACCACCACGATGGATTTCCAGTTCCACATTGGCACCCAGGCTCACACCGATCTGCTCGCGGAAATCATCCCAACCCTGGGTTTCCTTTCCGTTCATAGCGGTAATGGTATCGCCAGGAAGAATGCCAGCAACTTCGGCAGGGGAACCCTTGCCCACAAAACCAATAATCAGTTCCTTGTTGGCAGGTTCCTGGACACCCACCATATAAAGGATTATCAAAAGAATAAAGGCAAAAACAATGTTGATAAAGGGACCTGCAAATGCGATAGCGGCGCGGGCACCTACGGATTTTCCGGTAAAGTCACGTTCACCTGGTTGCTGGCCGTCCTTAAAGGAGTCAGGATTTTCGCCAGCCATGGCCACATAACCGCCAAAAGGAATGGCAGAAATGCAGTATTCCGTTTCACCCTTTCTAAACCTGAAAAGTTTCTTGCCGAAGCCAACACTGAAGGTGTTCACTTTCACGTTATTCCACTTGGCCACAAGGAAATGACCCAGTTCATGGATAGTCACCAGGAAACTGAGGCCCACAAGGCCAAGGACAAACATCAAAACATTGTCAAGAATAGAACTCATCGTTTTGAAATATAGAAATTCATTATAGGATAGGCAAAAAAAGGCGACCCCGAAGGGCCGCCTTTTGCAGGAGATCCCGGCCTTCACCGGGATGACGAGCTGTATTTACTTGAGGAGGTTGCCCTTCAAGTCGAAACGCTTGCCAGCCCTTTCAATGAAGACCTTCTGGTCTGCAAAGCGGAGGCGAATCTTATCTTCGGCAACAGCGCCGCGGGCCATAGCAGGCTTGATGGCAGAGGTGCCAGTCTTTGCAACACCATCCACAGCGAAGCTGGGAGCGTATCCTGCGTTAAGGGCTTCGATAGCACCCGCAAGGTAAGCCAAAGGTGCGTTCCAGTTGATAGCCACTTCGTTGGTTGCGTAGCTGCAGTTGTTGTCGGTATAGGAGGTTGCTGCCTGACCAGTACGATAATCCCTGCATTCCCAGGATTGAGAACCGATGTCTTCACCACCGGGCTGCGGGCCACCCACAAGCATACCAGGCACAGGGGCAGAAACGCCGTCGGAGGTACTGGGACGATGATGAGGTTTCTTGGGAGACTTGGAACCATAACCTGTCAAGAAAGACATATCCAACGGGTTCTTGCCCAACAGATAATCAACTACCTTCACCGCAGCGTTATAGTACTTCTGCTCACCGGTCAAATAGTAAGCATGAAGCAGCCAAACGCCCTGGTTGGCGGCTACAGCGTTAGAACCCCAAACAAAGTCATCCTTGCTCATAACTACGCCAAAGCCCTTTGTGGCACGAGCTGCAAATTCATCGGCAAGACTAGTCAAGATTTGCTTGCTATGAGCATCGCCGCCGTAGGTTGCAGAACCATAAACTGCAAGGCCAGTTACATCGCCCCAGTTAGGAACACCGGATTCATCGATATTCTGCTTATAGGAGGCATCCTTGGTGGCGAGATACAACTCGGAACCAGCAAAGAGCTTTTCATCTCCAAGATATCTGTCGCCATATTCACCGGTGGAAACTATTCCATTCGTGCCTGTTTCCTCGTAGCCACCCGGATTACTGAAAGCCTTATTCGGATTCTGTACGCCCCAGGCATAAGCCTTCTTGGCGGCTTCAAGACACTTGGCAGCAAAGGTTGCGTCGTAAGCCTGATAAACACGAGAGGCAGCAGCCATGACACCGGCAAAGTCGAATGTCGCGGCAGTACCTTTACCGATAACATAAATAGGATCGGTATCGTTCGCAGGCATCACATCGCCCGGGAAGCCCAAGGATGTCAGTTTGTGGAAAACACCACCATCGGAATCCTGCATGGTGAGCATCCAGTCAAGATTGTACTTGATTTCTGCAAGGAGATCCGGAAGAGTACCCTCGGCGGGGATGTTCCACTTCAAGGTCTTGAAGTATTCCGGGAAGTGTTCGAACAGAGAAAGGAGCGTATAGGTGGTAATGCCGGAATTCACAATGTAGCGGCCGTAGTCACCGGCATCGTACCAGCCCTTGGAAGAGTTGATAGTGCCAGACTTACCCGTGGAACTGTGAAGCTGAACTGTAGCGTTGGTGTGGCCCGCAGCACGTTTCCACTGACCTGCATAAGTCTGGTCCAAGGCCATGGAGGCACGCTGGTAGTAATACCACTTAAGGGCTGCCTTCGTTACATCTTCAAAGGTTTTATCAGCAACCTTCAGATCATTGCGGACAACCTGACCGCCCACTTTAATGGAGTAGGTTCCGGGAGTCTTCAAATCGGAAAAATCCACCAGCTGTATTTGCTGATTGTAGGCATCCCAAGAAGATGCGGTCTTAGGAGTTGCCGTCAAGACAGTCTGACCACTGCCATCCACAATTTCAACGGTACCGTAAGCATCGGCAAGAGCAAATTCCTTGGCATCGTTTAAGCGGTAGCCAATCTGGTTGATATAGGCGGTGGCGCCAAAGGCGGCAGAGGCGAAAGTCAGGGCAGAAATTGCAAAAGGCACAAACTGCTTGAGACCGAATCTTGAAAACATAACATACTCCTTAATTTTCCAAAGTATAATATAAGCCTTTTTGAAAACTTTCAAAACAAAATCACCCAAAGATGTGTATACAAGTGTAACAAGTGTTCTCAAAGTGTGCTCTAGGTCAAATTCAGGCAAAAAAAATCCCCCTGAGAAATGCTCAGGGGGATTGGATCCCGGGTCGGTGCCCGGGATGACATGAACGTTTGCCCGGGATGACAAAATAAAAGAGGCTCGGGATGACATGCGTGAGCAACGGGCTTGATTTACTTGATAAGGTCCAGAGTCAAGCGGCGGGCCTCGGCGTCGGCTTCCAGCACCTGATCCAGGGTCAGATGGCCTGTCAGGTTGGGTGCGCCATTGATGATGGTTTCCACATGACGGGGAATGTCGGTGAACTTCAGCTTGCCATCCAAGAAGCGGTCAACAAGAACTTCGTTGGCGGCATTCATCATGGCGGGAACTACACCGCCGCGGCGGCCTGCTTCAAAAGCGAGAGCCAGGCAGCGGAACTTGTTGAAATCCGGCTCGAAGAAGGTGAGCTGACCGAGAGTAGGCAGGTCCAAGCGCTTTGTTTCGAGAGGCAGGCGTTCCGGCCAGGTGAGGGCCACCTGAATAGGAATGCGCATGTCGGGAGCACCCAGCTGAGCCATGAGGGAACCGTCGCGGAACTGCACCAGGGAATGGACCATGGACTGGGGGTGAACCACCACCTTGATCTGTTCGTAAGGAATGTGGAACAGGAAGTGGGCTTCCAGAACTTCAAGGCCCTTGTTCATCATGGAAGCGGAGTCGATAGTGATCTTACGACCCATGCTCCACACCGGATGATTGAGGGCGTCTGCCACGGTGATGTTTTCAAACTTTTCGATGGGCCAAGTGCGGAAAGGGCCACCGGAAGCGGTGATTTCCAGGCATTCCACTTCCTTGTTGGGGCGGTCAGCCAGGCACTGGAAAATGGCGCTATGTTCAGAGTCGATAGGCGTAATGAATGCCTTGGGGTTTTCGGCCAGTTTGTCCCAGATAACAGGGCCAGCCATAACCATGGTTTCCTTATTGGCGAGGGCTACGTGCTTACCGTGTTCGATAGCAGTAATGGTAGGAAGGCAACCTACGGCACCCATCAAGGCGTTGATGATAATGTCTGCCTTGGGGTCGGCGGCCAGTTCGCAAAGGCCTTCCATACCGACGAGCACCGGCATGTTGAGCATAGCACTCAGTTCCTTGGCGGCTTCGGGCTTGAACATGCAGACGCGTTCGACATGGAACTTGCGGACAATTTCTGCAACCTTTTCAACGCTGGAGTTTGCAGCCACCGCATAAACCTTAAAGAGGTCAGAATGCTGAAGGCAAACATCTACAGTAGAAGTTCCGATGGAACCGGTAGCACCGAGAAGAACGACATTTTTCATTTTATAAATCCTTATTTTCAAAAAAAAGATAGTATAAAAAGAGGCATCGGAACAAACCCGACGCCTCAATTAAACTACTCAACAAAGCAATAGTTACTAACGCAGACTACTTCTCCATAATCGGGCGGACAGGAACTTCATAATAGGGATTAAGAGGAGAATCTTCACCATTAACTAAGCTTCTTGAAAAACCGTCTTGCAGGGTAGAAGACCAAAGTACAGCTCTTGACGATTCAAACTGGGGGGCACCTTCATAACGAACTCCAGCAGCAGGAAGGAAAAGCATTTTGCCGTTGCTTCTGAGCAGCATTCCCTTCATGCGGTCACCGTTGGGCAAGACAACAATCAGCCACTTATGATCGCAGTAATAACAGAGGCCTGTATCCAACTGAGTAGATGTCGGGATCTTAGCTTTTTTCCCAAGTTTCTTTGTTACGACGTCGTACTTAGGCAAAAGGGTATACGTAGGCACCCTTCCTCGTCTGCCAAAAACAGAGTCCCCCTTTTGAACCATCTTGTTTTTCAAAAGAGCATCTACATCCTTTCCGCAGAACGTGCACTTGCCATCAGCCAGGTTTTTATTTGGTTCAAGTTCACCCCAACCATAGAAATCCCCGAACTCATACACTTTTTTTGCACCTAGATTACGATTCATCCACTTGATGCCCGTACCCAAATCTACCCAGGTTTCCTTGCCAAGCTTCTTTTCAAGAACATCGGCCTTTACCACAAATTCGTCCCACAGATCTTCCACATCATCAGGGAGAGGTTTTTCCATCACCGGGCGAATAGGAAGACCAAAATGTCTATAAGCACCATATCTACTTAGCTGGAAAAATACGGCCATGTCTGCAGCACCCATGGGATGGTTGGTTCTTGTCCAAAAGGTACCCGGATTAGAATAGGCATCTCCATCGTATGGCTTGTATCCACCATCAGAATGAACTCCGGGATAGGCCAAGAAAATACTCTGCTTATTTTTCTTGCTAGTAAACAGTTTGCCAAATACATAGGATCCGTCTTCAAGCTTGACGACTTTTTCAGACCGAGTTGTATTGCTCAGAAGTTCATCCACTTCTTCGTAGCTGGGCATTCTATACTGGCTACCCCAATTCTTGATGGCTGCATCATACTCCGCAGTCAGCTCACCGACCTTGTCCAGGATCTTCATCTGTTTCAACTCAGCGGTGTTTTTCATATATGTCAGGCTGTTGCCTTTACCATAATGATCCTTGGGTTCAACCTCTCCCCAGGCGTAATAATTTCCGTGTTCATACGGAGCCTTTGCTCCGATATTGATGTTCGCCCACTTGACGCTAAAGCCCAAATCAACGACGGAATCCTTGGACAGCAAACCATTCAGTTCCTCAACAGAGAGTGTATCCATTGGAGCAGCATGAAGTGTCGCCACGGACACGGCAAACATTGCCATCATAAAAATTTTCTTTTTCATCTTTGTTTCCTTCTTACAAATCAAGATGTCGTTCTTTACCCAAAACAAGTCTGGAATTCTATACAAACTATCGTTAAAGATAATTCTTTAAGCTTTCCGCTAATATCCCTCAGGGTTATTCTTCTGGAAGTTCCAGGCGTCGCGGCAC
The DNA here is from genome assembly GCA_024398995.1 of Fibrobacter sp. GTDB lineage: Bacteria > Fibrobacterota > Fibrobacteria > Fibrobacterales > Fibrobacteraceae > Fibrobacter. The sequence goes on along the minus strand of JAKSIE010000049.1, from coordinate 3,051 downwards.
ATATCTTCGATACCGTATTTGGCTTCCCAGCCCAGTTCCGCCTTTGCCTTTGCAGGATTGCAGTAGCAGGTGGCAATATCACCTGCACGGCGAGGCTTGATGCTATAGGGAACCTTTAGGTTGTTGGCCTTTTCAAAAGCCTTCACCACGTCCAGCACAGAGTTACCATGGCCAGTACCCAGGTTATAAATGGCGAGGCCGCACTTACGTTCTATAGCCTTCAATGCACAAACGTGACCGTTGGCCAGGTCGCAAACGTGAATGTAGTCGCGAACACCAGTGCCATCAGGAGTATCGTAGTCATTACCGAAAACACCCAGCTCCTTACGGAGGCCCACAGCAGTCTGAGTGATATAGGGCATAAGGTTATTGGGAATGCCGTTGGGATTTTCGCCAATGAGACCGCTCTGGTGAGCGCCAATGGGATTAAAGTAGCGTAACAGCACCACGTTCCATTCCGGGTCTGCTTTTTGCAAGTCTATCAAAACTTCTTCCAGCATGGACTTGGTCTTGCCATAGGGATTGGTGCACTGGCCCTTGGGGCATTCTTCCGTAATAGGAATGATAGCCGGATCGCCGTAAACCGTTGCAGAGGAGGAGAAGATAAAGTTCTTGCAATTGTGCTTACGCATGGCATCCAACAGAACGAAGCATGCGTTCATGTTATTCTCGTAATACTCCAAAGGCTTGGCAACAGATTCGCCCACAGCCTTGAGACCTGCAAAGTTGATGACAGCGTCAATCTTGAACTTGTCAAAGAGATCGTTCATGGCGGCAGCGTCACGGACGTCGGCCTTTACGAAAGGCACCTGCTTACCGATAATTTTTGCCACACGGTTCAAGGACTCTTCGCTGGAGTTGACCAAATTGTCAACCACCACAACAGAATGACCAGCCTTGTCTAGCTCTACAATTGTATGGCTACCAATATAGCCTGCACCGCCTGTCAAAAGAATATTCATTTTACAAACCTTTTTTCTAGCCAAAAATTACAAAACTGAAAAACGCTTATCAACTAGAACTAAAAATAGACCAAGGCTAAAAGGCCTTTATTATGGTCATCAATCCAAGGAGCAATCGTCAATTGCACGCCATCCTTGCGCAAGCCCTTCTTTTCCTTATAGAAAGTATTTCCAATGTACCAGCCAATGGAAGCTCCCATCAAAACGCCAGCGACAGCATCGGAGAACCAATGTGCTTCGCCCTTGGCTCCAAGAACCATGCTGGTCGCCACATAGCCCGCAAAGAGGCCACAGCCAGCAACCACATAGGGATTATCACGATTATAACTGGCGATACTCATGGCAAGGGCGGCATTTGTCATGGAGTGCCCCGAGGGCCAGCCATAAAATACTCCTCGCTTAAAAAATCCCCACTTGAAATCCTTGGAAAGTGCACTGGTATTGCTGTCAGCCACAGGATGTGCACGCCCGGAAATCGCCTTCAAGATATTGTCGTAGAGAAACGCTACCGCAGTGGCCTGGGCAGCCACAGCACCCGTATTATTCCAGTCCTTATCCTTGCTGAGAAAATACATGTACCCGGGAACAAGAACCGGAAAGAAGGTTCCCATTGCCATGCCTGGGGTAAAGGCGATTCCATAAGCCAATTCATTTTGACGTGCCGCGAACCTGGCCACCTTCAAATCCACGTTGTTCGTCGAAAGCAAATAAGTCGCACCACCACCAACGACATGAAAAGCAAGAGGCCAACCAAAAGCGCTCCACAACATATTGTGACCCAGGTGATCGAAAGGCGACAAAGTAACGGAGGCTAAATTACTTTTATGGTCCGTTGACTGACGAACCACCGTTGTATCCGAAACCGGTTCCTGCCCGTGAGCAAGAACAGTAAAAAGAAAAATCAAAATTATGGAAAGAATTCGATTCATTTTTAACAGTAAATTTAGAATAAAATAAAAAAGCCATATCCATTACAAAACGGACACAGCTGTATTTCTCAAGGAAAAATGTCCTTTTACCTTATCCACTTTTCCACGTCTTTTTCGGCCTTGGACTTTTCGTTCTGGGCAACGTGACCATAAATGGCGAGACCCATAGTAACATTGGCGCCGGTCAATTTCTTAAGTCGGGCTACACCGCTGAGGCCGCTACCTTCGTGAGTGACAAAAGGATGAATAGTTTTACCCTTCAGATTGTACTTTTCGAAGAAGGTTACCATGGGCATAGGCATTTCGCCCCACCACACGGGATATCCGACATAGATTTCGTCGTATTCTTCCGGATTGACACTAACCGGTTTAATTTCGGGACGGGCGTCGTTTGCCAATTCCTTTTTTGCAACCGCAATACACTCATCGTAAACCTTCGGGTATTCCTTGGCGGGTTCCACTTTCAGAAGCGTTGCGCCAGTCTTTGCCGCGATGATTTCGGCAACGATTTCGGTATTGCCCTTCTTGATATAGCCCACGCTATAGTTTTCGTCGGCACGGGAATAATAGATGACCAGTTTCTTGGATTCAGCAGCCATGGCAGCCCCCATAAGGATTGTTAAAAGGATGAGGATGATCTTTTTCATTGAAACCTCTTTTTGTTATAATATATCACCTGGAGTTGACTCTAGGTCAAGACCTTGTTTAAATAAATTTCATTTTTTTATAAAGTCAGTTATTTGAAAATGCTATTTTTATAATGAACGTGGTGCCAAATGGCCCTCGGCAAAACTTTTTCGCCATAGGTAAGACAATGATGAACGAAACCCTGATGACTCTGGAAACTCGCCGCAGCTGCCGCAAGTTCAAGCCCGACATGATTACCGACGAGGAATTGGAAGCCGTACTTCGCGCAGGCACTTTCGCCCCTTCCGGAAAGAACCAGCAATCTTCCATCATCATTGCTGTTACCAACAAGGAAGTCCGCGACCAGATTGCCGAAGAAAACCGCAAGATTGGCGGCTGGGAAGAAGGTTTCGATCCCTTCTATGGCGCGCCCGTCATCCTGATTGTCATCGCCGATCGCGATGCCAACAATGCTTCCGGCACCTACATCAATGACGGCAGCCTCGTCATGGGAAACCTGATGAACGCCGCAG
>JAKSIE010000048.1 GCA_024398995.1 Fibrobacter sp. | reverse complement strand
TAATAAAAGATTCGCGCACCTGCGCAGAAGTCATAGTAGGCATATTGTGTCCCTTTATAATTTTACGGCGGAAAATTTAGAAATTTGAGGGAATGACGTCACGGACCATAAAAAAACAGCCCCGCCGAAACGGGACTGTTTTACGATTTATAGAGAGAAATCTTAGTGAGGATTAGTCAGCTACGCGGCTCATTTCCAGACGGCAGTAACCATTTTCCACAACCACGTTATCGCGATTCAGCATCACGTGTTCCATTTCCCAGTTGCCAGCAGACCAATGTTCGCTATCGAGTTCATCGCCATCGAAATCGTCCTGCCAATCCATGGTAAAGGTCTTGGTAGCTTCGTCGTACTTGTACACGCGAACGTAGTCGATGTACTGAGCCACAGGACCGTTTGCCAATTCGCCACCAGTGAACTTGCCTACCCAAGCAACGCTCTTAGATGCCCAGAGGTTGAATCGGAGGGACTGTTCTTCGGTCATGAATTCCACCTGGCCCTTCTTTTCGCCAACATAGTCACGACGGACTTCGACGCTGTCAATTTCCCAGGAGATGTATTCCGGAGTCCAGATCATGCCATACAGATGGAAATCTGCAGTAGCATCGAAACCAAACTGGTGCTTTGCTTCGGAAGTAATGTTATTGGTCTTCTTACCGGTAACCTCGTCAGATTCACGAGTAATCAGGTTAGACTGCCAAACACCAACGTTGGTACCGAGAACTTCAATATCAATTTCGTTCCAAACATAGTCGCCCTTACGATAGGAATCATCGTAGTAAAGGAACATGGAGCTTACGGAACCGGAGATGGAAGCCATCTTCATACGGGCTTCGAAACGACCATAATGGAACTGATCCTTGCCAGTAAGCTCTGCGCCATAATAGGTGTAATCGGATCTATTGGGAACAGAGATAGTATCGTTCTTCGGGAAGGTAGCAAGGCCCTCATCGGAGCGGACCCACATGGTTGCATTGCCATTAGCATCCAAAGTCGGGGTTGCAGGTGCGCCACCAGTAGTTACCGGAGGAGTGACTGCGGAAGAGCCCGGAACTGCATCGGCAGAAGAGCCCGGAAGTTCAACAGATGCAGAAGAATTCGGGGTTTCGCCAGGATTGGTGCCATTATCGTCACCGCAAGCAGTAAAGAGAGCTGCGCAAAGACCGAAGGCCAAAGGGAGAAGAATCTTGTTTTTCATAGTCTTACCTCGTTTTTCCATAAATTACTCAAAAAAACAAAGGGGCGCAAGCGCCCCAATGTCAAAATCATGCAAACTGTATCAAGTATGTCATTCCGGCGACTAGCCCTTAATGGCATCGCCCATGGAGAACATCGGCATGTACATTGCAATAAGGAGGCCACCGACGGCGACACCGAGGAACACGATGATCAACGGTTCCATCATACCCACAACGGCATCCACAGCAGCATCCACTTCTTCGTCATAGAAGTCAGCGAGCTTCAAAAGCATGCCACCAAGGTTACCAGTCTTTTCACCCACGCCGGTCATCTGGATCACCATGGGAGGGAAAATACCCACTTCGGTCATGGGTTCTGCAATGGACTTACCACCAGCAATACCGATAGCAATTCTGTTAATGGACTTTTCTACAACCTTGTTAGAAACGGTAGATGCCACAACCTTCAGGGAGTCCATCACAGACACACCAGCGTTAAGCAAAGTACCGAGAGTTCTTGCAAAGCTTGCAGTAGCGGACTTGATCTGAAGGTCACCAAGCTTTGGCACCTTTAGCATCAAACCATCCCACGCGAACTTAATCTTGGGCACACGCATCGCCAGCTTGAACACAATGGCAAAGATAATGACACCCACAATAATGAACGCAAGGTTATCACGCAAGAAGTCAGAAATGCTCATCACCACCTGAGTCGGAGCAGGAAGTTCTGCGTCCAAGGCGGCGAACTGTTCAGCAAAGGTCGGCACAACGAAAGTCATCAAGGCGATCACAACCAAGATACCAACGATGATCAACATCACCGGGTAGGTCAGAGCCTTCTTCACCTTACGCTTCAAGCGTTCGCTGTTTTCCAATGTTTCTGCCAAACGAGCAAGAATACCGTCCAAGATACCACCAGCTTCACCTGCAGCCACCATGTTGGTGTACAAGGAGGAGAAAACCTTGGGGTGCAAAGAAAGAGCGTCTGCCAAGGAAGAACCACCGTTAATGGACTGGGTCACCTTGTGAATCACGGTCTTGAGGTCCGGATTTTCGCACTGTTCTTCAAGAATGTTCAAGCACTGCAACATAGGAAGACCAGCAGAACTCATGGAAGAGAACATACGGGTGAATCGAGCAATGTCGGCATGCTTAATACCGGTACCGAACTTGATCTTGATTTCGGTCGGTTTCTTCTTAAGGTTCTCGATAATCAGGCGACGACGAAGCAAGAGGGCTTCGGCTTCAGCCTTGTCCTTTGCTTCGATGGAACCTTCGAACTTGTTACCAGCGCTATTGGTAGCCTTGTACAGAAATTCTGCCATTAGACACCTTCCTTCTGGAACAGCTGTTCAAGCTGGTCCGGACTAGGAGAACGGGAAAGAGCTTCGAAACGGTCGACCTTGTGGTTCTTGACCAAGTCACACAAGCACATGTTCATAGTGTTCATACCGAACTTCTGACCGATTTCAATCATGGATTCAATCTGGTGAACCTTGTCTTCTCGAATCAAGGAACGAATACCCGGGGTAACGTTCATGACTTCGTAGGCCATCACGCGGCCACCACCGATCTTCGGCAAAAGGGTCTGGCATATAACGCCCTGAAGCACGAAAGACAACTGGGTACGCACGGTCTGCTGTTCACCCTTGGGGAACGCATCCACCACACGGTTAATGGTCTGCACACAGGAGTTGGTATGCAAGGTGGCAAAGGCCAAGTGACCCGTTTCTGCAATAGTCAATGCAGCACGGATAGTTTCAAGGTCGCGCATTTCGCCGATAAGCACCACGTCAGGGTCCTGACGGAGGGCCATCTTAAGAGCGGCGGAGAAGCTGCTAGTATCGCTACCCACTTCGCGCTGATTGATCATACAATTCTGATGCTTGTGCAAGAATTCGATAGGGTCTTCCACAGTAAGAATGTGGTCGTGACGTTCCTTGTTGATCTTATCGATCATTGCAGCCAAAGTGGTGGACTTACCGGAACCGGTTGCACCTGTCACCAGAACCAAGCCCGACGGACGGGTGGTGAATTCAGCCATGATCTTGGGCAGGCCAAGTTCCTTAAAGGTCTTGATATCCAGAGGAATAATACGGAGGGCCAGAGCGACGCAACCACGCTGGAGGTATGCATTAGCACGGAAACGGGCCAAATTTGCAATGCCGAAGGAGAAGTCGCATTCCTTGTTCTGTTCGAAAGACTTTTTCTGCAGTTCGTTCATCAAACTGTAGGTCATTCGCATGGTCTCATCGGGTTTCAGCTTGTTCTCGCCAATGGGGGTCAGCTTACCATGAAGACGAATAAGGGGAGGGGCGCCTGCAGTAAGATGCAAGTCAGATGCGCCTCTTTTCACCATTTCAGAAAGAAGATCTTGAATATTGTATGCCATATCAAAGAATATAACATTATCATAGGCCAAAAATTGATAAATTCAACATGAAAATGGCCTCATCACGTATAAAATACCTCGTTATTGCCGCTGTCATAGGCGTTTTTGGCTATTTCGTTCTCAGTCAACGAGATATAGACAAGCATTTCAGCGAAATACCGGGCCATGTGGCAAACTTCACCGCAATAAACATCGACGGCGGCAAAACCACCTATCAGGAGCAAAAAGGCAAGGTCACCTTGATAACCTTAAGCGCCAGCTGGTGCCCCGCCTGCATGGCAGAAATTCCCATGCTCAAAAAACTTCACCAGGAATACAACAGCCAAGGATTCAAAATCCTTATGGTCAGCGAAGACGACAACGTGAAGATCGCAGCCAAGTTCAAGAAAAAGCAGGAATTACCCTGGACCGTTATCCACTGGAATTACGACTTAATGAATAATCTTGGAAATCCCGGAGTTTTGCCCGTAACCTACCTGGTAAATGAACTGGACAGCATTGTACAGATAAACTCTGGAATTTTTGACGAAGGCGCAATGAATCGCGCCATCAGAAAATTGTTACGTTAGATGTAATCACCGCCGGTCCGATTATGCTATGGGGCTGGGGAAAAGAATGACATCGGCAATTTCAGGTTTATCCAAAGCCAACATAAATAGACGATCCAAACCGAGGGCCACACCGGAGCAGGCAGGCATTCCCGCATCCAGCGCCGCCAGGAAGTTTTCATCCAAAGGCGGCAAGGGCTTGCCCATCTTGCAACGAATTTCAAGGTCATCGTTAAAACGGCGGCGCTGTTCAACAGCATCCGTCAGTTCGGTATAGCCATTGCAAAGTTCCACCTGATTCACAAACAGTTCGAAGCGGCGGGCCCAGGTAAATCCGTCGGCGTCCTTATACGTCTGAGCGAGGGCTGCCTGGGAAGGCGGGTAGTCCATAATGAATTCCGGGCCATTACTTGCCAAAGCGGGTTCTACGATAAACACCATCAGGTAATCCCACCAGTCTTCGCGGCTCATCATTTCGGAGGATTCGGGAACAGGGACATCATGCGCGCGGCAGGCGGATGCGAAATCGTTCAAATCATGACAGAACGGGTTCACGCCGGCGTAGTTCTTGAAGGCATCAATCCAGCGGGTGCGTCGCGCGTTGATTGGAGAACCAAGAATTTCACCGACCAGAGCTTCGACTTCATCCATCAACTGCTCCTGAGGCATGCCCACACGGTACCATTCCACCATGCTGAATTCATTGTTGTGGTGGCTACCGAATTCGTCCTTACGGAAAGACTTCGCAATCTGGAAGATATCTCCGAAACCCGCAGAAAGCAAACGTTTCATGTGGAATTCCGGACTGGTCATCATAAAACGGGGAACGTTGCCAGCAATTTCAAAGTAGTCCAACTGAGGATCAGTTCCACCAGCATTAGAAAGCGTAGGCGTTTCCACTTCCAGGCAATTGCGGGACACAAAAAATTGACGAACCTTATTCATCAAAGCTTGACGCGCAATCCACGTTTTACGATCGCAAGTCGGTGCGAATTGTAGCTTATTCTCTTCCATTCTCTCTTCCCAAAAAACTAACCCTACCCTAGTTCTAATTAGTCTTCAACCGGCTCTTCGACCGGACCTTCAGCCGGATTTTCTACAGCAGCAGTCGAGGCGTTAACCACGCAGCGGACAGACATTGCAAAGGACTTTTCCACAGGCATGGAGCTTACATCACGATCGGTACTGAACATAGAACGAGCCACAGCGCGACCATCTGCAGTTTCCTTTTCTGTCCAGAAATATGCGCCTTCACCCACAATCACAGAGATTCCATTCTTGTTGGTGTAACCGCCGAACAGAACTGTAAAGGCATAGTCGTCGGAGCCATTGCTACGTAATTTTTCTGCAGCTTCGCTAGCACCGCCAGCATACGTTTCCAAATCCTTCCATTCGTCATCAGTAGAAAGATGAGTTCCCTCGGGGCAAGCAACCTGAGCGCCGTCAAACTTATAAAGGCGACCATAAAGTTCGCAGTTTTCGTTTTCACGATCGTAGCACATGGACTGTTCTGCAATTTCGTAATCCAGGTTCTGAACAAACCACTTGGTGCCATTGATATCCTTGACCTTGTAGCTCTTGTTATCGCGGGGATCCACGAAAGTTTCAAACACCGGACAACGGGTTTCAAATTCCTTCTCCTTCAGGATGGAATCCACCTGAGCTTGCCATGCAGCGCAAAAACGGAAGAGCTGACCACCAGGGAGAGCGGAGCTATCAGCCTTGTGAGAATCAGCCCAACGAGCGATGTAATCGTTATTCACGATAGCCGTATCTGCGATAGAAAGGCTCTTGGCGTAATTCTGAGCCAACGCTGCAAACTTGTGAGCAACAGACATAGGAGACTTCCAGTAGCCCTCAGCCAAACCCGTGCGGAGCTTTTCATAAAGCGGAGAAGGCTTGGTCACGGAAATTGTGGTTTCGATAAAATGTTCAGGCTTGGAATCGCAAGTAGCCTTGTGTTCTTCGTCGTTCATGGATTCAGCCTGGTTCTTGCATTCAATAATGCAATCGGCACGGTCCTTACCCTTCTTGGGACAAGCGACCCAAACGGTAGTGTCCACAGGTTCCTTGACTGGTTTTGCAAAAGCCTTGGTCTTGAGAGCAGCCTTGGTAACCTTGTCTAACATGTCGATGGCGTTGACGTTACCGGCAGAACCTTCCATCAAGAGATAAGAAACAACTTCGGTACATGCACTCATTGCCTTGGCATTGCTACAGACTTTTTCGCCATAACCATAGGTAAACTGGTTAGGGCAAGCAGCAAAACTTTCGTCGGGCATGGCCTTGAAAATTTTATCATAAACTTTCACAGCGTCGTTGGCAGAAAGTTTACCACAGTAAATTTCTTCGGCTTCGCCCTTTTTTACGATTTTCTGGGCGGTAGCAACATCGCCATTATCCACAGCTTCGCGAAGAGCATCCTGGGCAAACGTAGACATCACCAAAGATCCCACCAATAAGGAAATGTGCGCAAAGTTTTTCATTTTTGATTCCTATCCAAAATTTCAGCCCACAATATAGAAAAAAGGGTTGCACGCGACCTCTATTTTTTTCCTACATTTGGGTCCATGATTGATGTTGAAAAAATCCGTAGAGAATTTCCTATGTTGGTGGCCGGCGATAAGGAAGCCAAGCCCCTGGCTTTTTTAGATAGTACAGCAACCACCCAGAAGCCGGCCTGCGTCATTGACGTCATGGACGACTTCTATCGCGAACATTACAGTTCCGTAAAGCGTGGCGTATACCGCCTAAGCGCCCGCACTACCGAGGCTTACGAAGCCACCCGCAAAAACATCGCCAAATTCATCAACGCAAAATCCGAAAGCGAAATCGTCTTTACCCGCGGCACCACCGAAAGCATCAATCTAGTGGCCTGGAGCTACGGACGCAAATTTTTCAACGAAGGCGATGAAGTTCTGATTAGCGGTCTGGAACATCACGCCAATATCGTCAGCTGGCAGATTGTTGCCGAAATGAAGGGTGCAAAAATCAAGGTCATTCCCGTTCTGGACAACGGCGACTTGGATTTGGAGAAGCTGCCGGAACTGCTGACCGAAAAAGTCAAAATGGTGGCGGTGACCCACGTGAGCAACGCCGTCGGTACCGTTAACCCCATCGAAGACATTATTAAGACCGTCCGCAAGTTGGCTCCCCAGGCAAAAATTTTGATTGACTGCGCCCAGAGTTCTTCTCACTTGAAGATCGACGTGCAGAAATTGGACTGCGATTTTATCGCTTTCAGCGGCCACAAAATGTACGGTCCCACTGGCATCGGCGTTTTGTACGGCAAGTACGATGTTCTGGATTCCATGCCTCCTTGGCATGGCGGTGGCGAAATGATCAAGAACGTCACCTTCGAAAAGACCACCTACGCCGACGTCCCCGAACGCTTTGAAGCAGGCACCCCAGCCATTGCTGAAGTTCTCGGCTTGGGCAAGGCTGTAGAATGGCTCCAGGAAATCGGCCTGGACAACATTCGTGAACACGAAGAAAAGATTGTGAAATACGCCTTGGAACAGCTGGCAACCATCCCGCAGATCAAGGTCCTTGGGAATCCCACGAATCGTGGCGCCCTCATTAGCGTAACGCTGGACGGAATCGCCGTCAGCGACGCCGCCATGATTCTTGACGAAGAAAACGTCGCTGTGCGCAGTGGCCACCACTGCGCTCAACCTGTCATGGACAGGTTCGGCGTGGACGCAACGCTGCGTCTCTCCTTCGGTGTGTACACCCTCGAACGCGACGTAGACCGCTTTATCGCAGGCATCAAGCGCGTCGTCAGGCTGTTCGCCTAAAATCAAAAAGGGATTGGGCATGAGGAACGCACTACTTCTAGCCCTGTCTTTTCTTCTCGCATCCTGTGGAACAGAAGCCGAGGACAATTCCGAGATTTGCTTCGTTGGCGACTCCATAACAGACCTGTGGGATGTAGAATATCATTTTCCCGGACGTTTCATTCATAAACACGGAATCGGCGGATCCAAAGTCGAAGACGTTATGGAATGGGACTTAAGCGCCTGTCAGGACTTACCCACCGTATTGCTCATTGGCACAAACAACATCGACTATTTGGAACACACAAACGATTCCACGTCAAACTTACTTAGTCAAAACTTTTACACCAAATACAAAGCTCTTGTAAAAAACATAAAGCCTTCCAAGCTCTACGCCATTTCCATACTGCCTCGTCGTATTCTCCTTACTGAAGATCCTCGCATTATCAATGTCATCCACGACATCAATGACAGTTTGCAAAAGACCCTAAAAGAAATCAGCACAAAGAGCACGTTCATCAACGCCTATCCCGCATTTATAGATAACAGAGATTCCCTGATAAAAGATTTCTTCGTTGACGGAATTCACCTCAATGCCGATGGATACGAAGCGCTTAGCGCGGAAGTGAGGAAAAAACTGTGAGAAAAATTCTACTGCTATTGCTGTTAGGAGCCGTCGCATCCTTTGCTACAACAAGCAAAGAAGTCTTTGTTGGCATGAAGAATTCCCGATACGCATTTATCGGCGGACAGTACGGAAATTACGGACTATCTCTTGAAAGTTCCATATTCGTCCAAAAGGCGGAACAACAGTATGGTAGAGCAGTCATTTTCTACAAAACACCTCTCGTACTCAATTTAAATATCTGCTACGCTCTTTTTGCGGGCACACGTTATGACGGAGCCTTTTACGATGTGGGTGGTAAATTGAATTTCAAAGGGTCCTGGATTAACGAACGACTTGGCCTTGATGCAACAGCACAAGTTTCCAACGATAGCGAAATCGGTTTAATGTTTGCTTACGAAATCCGCGGCATCGTAGGAATTCTTCCTGAAATCTCTTTATTTGCAGGCGCTCGCACTATTCCCGAATTCCGTATGGAAGAACAAAGAATTTTTGCAGGCTTTTCATTTGAATCGGGACGAATAATCGTAAATCCCGAAATTTCTACCCCCATGAAAAGAGAACTCCAACTCACCCGCGTTTCGGCGTCCTTTATTTATAAATTGCCGCTCTAAATTTTTTCAGCGTCCCTTTACTATTTTTGTTCCATACAAAATGGTAAGGAGAACAAATGTCTGAACAACAAGAAACAGTTCACATTCATATCAAGTCTTTAAGCAGAGCCGTTGAATTTCCCGTAAGAAGTGCCGAGACCTGTAAAAAGTGCAAGGGAACAGGCAAGAAAGACAAAAGACCTTGTCCGTACTGCTGCGGTTCTGGCTCTGTTAAGATGCTGGATTGCATTCAGTGCAACGGTACCAAGGTTGCATCCGATGGATCCGCTTGTAAATGCTGCAAAGGTAAAGGAATTCTTCCCGAAGTCAACACAAAGGAATTTCTTGAAGCCCGAGAATTCTGCGAAAACTTCAAGAAGAATCCTTCAAAGACAATTTTAATTTGCCTCGCCTGTTTGGCAGCCTTGGGCGTTGCGTCTCACATTATTTCTGGTTACGTATTCGTCTACTTCATGTTCCTCAAGACATGGCCATGCTATGTTTCCCTTTTAGTAGGCCTCGGTGCGGCTTTCTACGTGCTGGTCTGCGTCAACAAGATGAACAAGGGTTCCTATCTGCCCTCCGTAACAAAAGGGCTTATCTCCGTCGGAGTCATTGCGCTCTGGATCGCTACCATCGCCATTCCGGGTCCTGTCACCGGACGTTACTGGTGGATCGAAAAGGAAACCAAGAACACCATCAGCGAAGGCGTTGCAGAACAAGGACTTTCCTGCACGAACGTAAAAGTTATAGGCAACGATGGCGACGTATACCACGGCATAGCCACCTTATCCAACGGCGAAAAAATCGAAGTGAATACGCTATTCAAGGATGAACGTAGCCACAGCCGCAAAGTTTCCTACTCCCTCTTCGTGGAACCCGCAAAACGCTAAATATTTTTATATTTCTTACTGAACTAGACAATCCTGTTGACTGGGGCGTAAGCATCCCCGAATGGGCTCACAAACCTTTTGCAAAAGACGCTGGATAGCTGACCGGAACACGACCGGTTCGAGTTCGCTACCTTGGGTAGCGCAGGTAACGCCAGAGAATACCTCTGCCATCGGACTTTGCAAATCATCCTAAAAGGAAACATTTTTCAACTTGGGCCGTAAAGACGGCTCCTTCCACGCATTCAGACAATGCGGTTTTCTTTGACATGGAATGATTATGACTTTCTAAGTTAAGCGAACTACATGCGCCTTGAATGTAAATAAAAACTATTGACACATAAATAAAAAATATTTATACTTATGTATGAAGTTGTAATTAAAAAGAAAATTGTAAAGTCGGTTGCATCCATGCCGACAAAAGAACAACAGCAATTCCAGTTGCTGACTCAGGAAATAGCCTTGTTAGGACCAATACGTTCCAATTGGACTAATTACGGCATCATCGTTGGAACAAACACCCATCACTGCCATCTATCCCGTAAATGGATTGCATGCTGGGTTGAAACAGAACAAGGAATACAAGTGGAGGTAACGTATGTTGGCAGTCGTGAGAGCGCCCCGTATGCAAAGCATTGAGCCAGTATGCTTTTCCATTCAAGGAGACGTTCCTGATTTCGTTATGAAGTATCTGCATAGTAAATTTGCAGATATCAGGATAATGGACACCAATTCAGCAGAAGAATCCGAAGACGAGGATGAATTAGTCCGCTGGGAAGACACCGACTTGCATAGAGAAATCCGTGCAAAGATGACACCCGGAAGCAACCTCAAACTCCTTCGTACCAACTTCAAGATGACCCAGCGTCAGCTTGCCGAAAAAGTGGGCATTGCAGTGCAGGCAATTTCTGCCATGGAGCGAGGCCGCGCACCCATCGGTCGCAAGATGGCTCATAAGTTGGCCGATGCACTAGGAACAAGCTACAAGAACCTGTTCTGGTAAAAACAGAAATAGCACTTATAAAAATTCCCCGGCACTTGTGATGGTGTCGGGGATTCTTTTTTTGTTTTGTGCTGCTAGATCCTTCGTGGCTTCGCCACTCAGGATGACACAGTGCGACTCTTATTAGTAAATGAACGGGACATTTGCCGCCCACCTTCGACGGGCGGCCATGATGTTCATTAATAAATGAACATCATCTCGCGATACTTAGGCAGGGGCCACATTTCGTCGGAGACAACCTTTTCGAGGGCGTCAACGATCTTGCGGGTTTCTGCCATGGCAGCGAGAATATCCTGATGTTCGCCAGCGAGAGCGGTTTCCACCTTGGAGATAGCTGCGGTCAAGTCGCGGCAGCCTTCGCCCAAAGACTTTACGTAAACGTCCACACCGGGGAAGCCCTGGTTGAGAGCCATCTCATTAGTCTTGAGGGCGCAGGAGTAAGCTTCCACCACCTTGGGCAGGATAATGTTCTTGGCCATGTCGCGGCAGATTTCACCTTCGATACGAACACGCTTGTGGTAATCTTCCACGTTCACTTCGTAACGGGATTCCATTTCTACACGGTTCATGACGCCGTACTTTTCGAAGAGGGCAATGTTGGTTTCGTTCTTCAAAGCCTTCAGTGCTTCCAGGGAAGTGCGGATGTTGGGAAGGCCGCGGCGTTCTGCTTCGGCGATCCATTCGTCGGTATAACCGTTACCGTTAAAGATGATGCGCTTGTGTTCCTTCACAATCTTCTGGAGAACCTTCTGGAGACCGGAATGGAAATTCTTGTCGTCCAGTTTTTCAAGCTGTTCAGCAATCATGTCGAAAGCTTCGGCAACGATGGTATTCAGAACAACGTTAGGTTCAGAGCAGGACTGGCTGGAGCCCGGTGCACGGAATTCAAACTTATTGCCAGTGAAAGCGAAAGTACTGGTGCGGTTACGATCCGTGGCGTCGCGGGGTAGCGGCGGCAAGCTATCGGAACCAAGCTTCATGGCGCCGGCCTGCTTACTGGACTTGGGAGCGCCCTGTTCCAGCTGTTCAATCACATCCATGAGCTGATCGCCCAGGTACATGGAGACAATCGCCGGAGGAGCTTCGTTTGCACCCAGGCGGTGATCGTTGCCAGCGCCTGCAGTAGTCATACGGAGCAAATCAGCGTGAGAATCCACAGCGTAAATCACTGCGCAAAGGGTAGTGAGGAACACTGCGTTTTCGTGGGGATTGCTACCCGGATTCAGCAGGTTGCCAGAACCATAGGAAACACTCCAGTTGTTATGCTTACCAGAACCGTTCACACCAGCGAAAGGCTTTTCATGAAGGAGGCAAACCAAGCCGTTCTTGTCGGCAACATTGCGAAGTACTTCCATGACCTGCATGTTATGGTCGCAAGCCAGGTTCACTTCCTCGAACATGGGGGCAAGTTCAAACTGGGCGGGAGCCACTTCGTTATGGCGAGTCTTGGCGGGAATGCCAAGCTTCCACAATTCCATTTCCACTTCGTTCATGAAATTCAGAATACGAGACGGAATGGAACCGAAGTAATGGTCATCCATCTGCTGATGCTTTGCAGGAGTTGCGCCAAAGAGGGTGCGACCAGCCTGATACAGGTCCGGGCGCTGCAGATAGAAGCGCTTGTCGATGAGGAAGTATTCCTGTTCGGCGCCAAGAGTCACGGTAGTCTTCTTCTTACCGGCCTTGAAGCAAGCCATCAAACGTTCGGTGGACTTGGAAAGAGCCTGCAGGGAGCGGAGCAGCGGAGTCTTCTTATCAAGAGCTTCGCCAGTGTAGCTTGCAAATGCGGTAGGAATGCAAAGGGTTGCACCATTGCCATGACGCTTAATGAACGCAGGGCTAGTCGGGTCCCAAGCGGTGTAGCCGCGGGCTTCGAAAGTAGAACGGATACCGCCGTTGGGGAAAGAGGAAGCGTCCGGTTCACCCACGATCAGGTTCTTGCCGCTAAACACCATAATGGCGTTGCAGCCTTCCGGTTCCAAGAAGGAGTCGTGCTTTTCGGCAGTGGAACCAGTGAGGGGCTGGAACCAGTGAGTAAAATGAGTGGCGCCGCGGTCCATGGCCCACTTCTTCATGGCGTGGGCAACTTCGCCAGCGATGCTAGGATCCAGAGGGGCACCCTGTTCGATGGTGGCCAGCAACTTCTTGCAAACATCCTTGGGGAGGTAGATCTTCATGGCGTTGGCGTTAAACACGTCTTCGCCATAATAGTCCACGTTAACGGGAGCGGCAGGCATTGCCGGGGCGGTAGGGGCCTTGGCAATTTCAGCGATGGTATCCTTTCTATAAGAACTCATAAAATTTTTCCTTGTGTAAGGCACAAATTAGGAAGAAAAAGAGGCTAAGTCAGTAAAAAAAACACCTTTTCTCGCTACATTCCTTTACAAAATTGTAAAGAAAGATATTTTTATTACAAAAAAGTAAAACATTTCAAAAATATTTTGTATATTTAGGACACATTTCTCTCCTAGAACAGGCTGCGTCGGGGTGAGTACTCCTAGACATTTAGCCCCGGCGCAGCAATATTTTTAGGGGATCCCGGCTCGGTGGCCGGGATGACACGCATCCGCCCGGGATGACAACCGCAAGGAAAAATGGATTTTGACGTACTAGAAAGCACCACGTTTGACCAGATTGCCGAGACATTGCGCTCGGTACGCAAGCGTGAGCACCAACTAGACAAAATCCATTCCATTCTTTCAGAAAAATTTCAAGAAGCAAGCTCCGCACACCAAGAGGAATGCGATAAAATTCGCGACCTGGTGAAAGGCAAGCCCGGCGAACTTATCGGCAACACCAGCGAAATGCGAGCGGTCCGCGACCAGGTGCGACACATCGCCACATCCATCGCTCTGGTTCTTGTGCGAGGCAATGCAGGCACTGGCAAGGAGTACGTGGCCCGAAGCATCCACCAGCTATCCGACCGCAAGGAAAAGCCCTTCGTGATGTTAAACTGCAGCACCTTAAGCGACAGCAATGGCAATGCAGTAATCAACAGCGCCAACACTTTCGAAAGTGAATTGTTCGGATACGAACGCGGAGCCTTCACAGGCGCCACCAGCCGACGCCTCGGCAAAGCAGAACAAGCCGCCGGGGGAACTTTGTTCCTTGACGAAGTGGCAAACCTTTCGCCCTCGGCACAATTCAAGCTCCTGCAATTTATCCAAGACGGCAAATTCAGCCGTCAAGGCAGTAACATCGTGCAGAATTCCGACGTACGCATCATCGCAAGCACCGCACGAAACCTAGAGCAAATGATCCAGCAGGGTCTTTTCCGCGAAGACCTTTACTACCGTCTAAACATATTTCAAATCCATCTGACAGATTTGTCCCAGCGAAAGACCGACATCCTGTTGCTCGCCGACTATTTCATTGCCAAAATGAACCTGAAATACGGCAAGAAAATCTTGCGCCTCAGTTCCCCCGCCATCGACATGCTTCTGAGCTACCACTGGCCCGGAAACGTTCGCGAGCTGGAGAACTGTATCGAGCACGCCTGTCTGGTAACCACCGACGTGGCAATCAACGCCTACGATTTGCCCCCTACCCTACAGACCGATGTCACCTCAGGAACAGCATTGCTGCCCGAAGGCACCGCTCCCCTGTCCACCCTTATCGACAGCTACGAGCGCGAAATCATCAGCGAAGCCCTGCGCCGCCACAAGGGAAACATGAGTGCTGCCGGCCGCGACCTGGATTTAAGCCCCCGCGTTATGCATTACAAGGTGAACCGCCTTGGAATTGAAGTGAATAAAAACTAAATTTTCTGCAAATAGTTTTTGTGCCCTGAAAAGCTCTTTGTTTTCGTCGCAGGAACCCTGCAAGAATATAAAGGAGAGAACCCGGTGTGAATCCGGGACGGTCCCGCCGCTGTATGGGAGTACGAAACCGGTAAATTTCAAAACCAGTGTGAGGTAGCCAACCCTCATGCGAAGGAGCCGGAAGTAGGATGATCCCCAAGCCAGAAGAACTGCAAAAACACAGGTCGCTCAATTTTCTCGAAACCACAATGGTTTGTCGCAGAAGGTCGAGCATAAGTTGAGGTACGATGCGAGAGACATCAAGTCCCATAGCCGCAGCAAATGCGGTTCGTTTTTGCGTTGCTTTGGCATTTGCCTTCGGGGCAAACGTCAGCGCCGTTGACGCAGCCGAAGTTCAGGACTTGGGTGTTTCCGAAATCGTAGAGCCTCCTCCCTCCCCTGCCGACGTAGCTCCCAGTTACGAAGAAATCAAGCCCGAAGCCTGGGAAGGCCGCGGTCTTTCCGCAGCAGAAGTTCTTTCAGCATTGCCGGGCATTCAAAGCTACAAGCAAGGCGGCATGGGCAGTTTCCAGACCGTAAGCATCCGAGGCATTGCCGCCCGCAACATTTTGATTTGCATTGACGGAGTTCCCGTAAACGACGCAGGCGGTGGAGCTGCCGATTTAGGCACCATTGACTTAAATAACATAGAACGCATTGAAGTCTACAAGGATCGCGTGCCCGCCAAGTTCGGAGGCGCAGGTCTTGGCGGCGCCATCAACTTCGTCACAAAGAATTCCTTGAACAAGGGCGGGCGCGTTCTGGCAACCATCGGTTCCCACAATTCATTCGAAGGTTCCGCCCAGATTTCTGCAAGCCCAAAGGACAGCGTACAATTCTCTGCAACAATTTCTGCCCGCCATAGCGACAACGATTACGAGTTTTTGAACCGCAACGGCACCGCCTATAACAAAGACGACGACTTCATGGATAAGCGGGAAAACGCCGAGTTCACGGAATACTCCGGCAACTTGAAGTACCGCGTACTCCACAAGGGCGGTTATTTTTCCACCATTTCCACAAGCATCACTCACACGGAAGCAGGCAACCCAGGCCATGAAAGTTCCCAGACCAAGGTAGCGGAATTCGTGGGCGACAACGCCCAAGTTTCATACCGTTTGGAAACTCCGGCGCTTTTGCAATGCCTGTTGCTAGAAGCAGGCGTGGCAGGCAAATTCGAGAAGAATGTTTCTGGATCCTACTATCCGCTGGATTACATCGGCTATAGCTACCCCGACTTTATTCATTACGGTCTTGCCGGATACCGTTTGGTGCCCGAGCTTATCGGAACCTTGATTCTAGACCGCCTTGAAGCAACAATCCGTGCAGCGGCTAGCGCCGAAACCTGGGGCGCCCGCGGCACCATTCGCGACTTTGGCGTTTCTCGATACACAGCATCTATTGCTGCCAACGGCGAGTTCGCCTTTACGAAATGGCTAAGCCTCTTTGCAGAAGGAAATATCCTTAAGACTAACGATGAAATTGACGGTGGAAAATTCTTAATGCCCACAGGCACTGCAATCATCAGCGACGCCGAAACCCGCGACTTGAGTTACGCCGGAATGGTCCAGGCAAAGCTAGGCAAGAAAGACAGTTGGTTCGGTGGCAACATCAGCATTGGCCGTTTCTACAGACAGCCTCAGCTCATGGAACTTTACGGAGTCTACCAAGGCGTTCTTTCCAACCCCAAGTTGAAAGACGAAACCGCCGTTCGTTTTGAAGTTGGCGGATTTGTGCAAAGCCCTTCCAAAAAAAGCACCTTGCGGGCCACCTACTTTGACACTCGTTTGGAAAATGGAATTTATTGGATTGTCAGCACAAACGCCATGAAGGCTTTCAACGTGGACGCAGCAAACATTCAGGGTGTCGAGCTGGAATTAAACAGCAAACCTGTCGACTTCTTTGAAACTACAATGCGCGGCACCATCCAGGATCCCCGTGACGAAAGCAAGATTCGTTTATACACAGGTAAGCGATTGCCGGGCGAGCCGGTTCACAGCTATTACGTAGAAGGAAAGTTCTACCTCCCCCTCCATTTTGATTTGTCTTTTGACGTTAATTACCGCACCCATATTTACACGGATCGCGGAAACAAGATTCGCCAGCCCGACGTGGCAAGATACAAAGCCGCTCTCGGATACAACCCCTGGGAATCCACCCGTTTGATTTTTAGCCTCACGAACATTTCAGACGAAACCTACACGAACATTTACTCTCCCAACCCCACACCGGGCAGGGAATGGCACTTCACGATTTTACAAAACTTCTAACCACAACACATTTCCCGTTCAAACCGGGAATGTCAAACCAAAAAAAAGGAAACGACATGAATCGCAAAATCCTATCACTCCTTACCGTCGCAAGTTTCGCCTTGTTCATGAGCGCTTGCGGTGGCGACGATAAAAAGAACGGCGTAGGCCCGGAAGTCACCTGCGATGATACCGAAGACTGCCTCGACGATGAAGACGAAAGCTCTTCCAGCGTCAAATCATCCTCCAGCAGCAAGAAAGACAACAAGTCCTCTTCCAGTGTAAAGGAAGACAAGGACAAATCTTCCAGCAGCGCAAAGGAAGATAAGGATGATGACAAATCCAGTTCCTCCGAAGCAAAGGACGACAAATCTTCTGATAGCAAGGACGAATCTTCCTCCAGTGCAGAAGAAACTGCAGATTCCTCCAGTTCTTCTGAAGAAGCTATTGATTCTTCCAGCTCTTCCGAAGAAATCGTTGACTCTTCCAGTTCCGAAGAGCCGGTAGAAAGCAGCTCCAGCGAAGAACCCGCAAAGCCTGTTGAATACGAAAGCACTACCCCAAACCTGGCCGACCTGGAAATTTCCGGCGACACTTTGTTCGCTATTTTCCAGCGCTCCACAACTGTCGGCTACAATACCGAATTCCATCACAACGGTTTGCTGGCCTTGTACAACGTAGCTACAGGCGATCTTTTGGACACCATCCAGTTGGCCACCAAAAATCCCTCCGCCGTAAAGGTCGCTGGTGGTAACGTTTACGTTGCAACCGCAGGCGAATACGACGCATATTGGAGCTTGCCCGCAGACAACACTCGCGGCATCGAAAAGGTTGATTTGAAGAATAAGAAATCCAGCCTATTCATCGCAGGTTCCAAGCTGGGCGGCGGTTTAACCGACTTCGTTGTAGACAAGAAAAACAACAAGGGTTTCGTATCCGTCTACTACGGATATGGTAGCGTCGGTGTTTCAGAAATCAATCTTTCCACAGGTTCCGTAACAAAGATTAGCGGTATTTCCGATGCTTCCGGTTCCCTGGAATTAGATGAAGAAAACGGACTTCTCTACATCGGTGACCGCGACGGAATGAACTTCATGGCCATCAGAACCTATATCTACGACGGGACAAGCCTCACCGCACTTTCCAATCCTGATGAAGAAGAGGACGAATACGAAACTCGTCAGCCTTATAGCATCAAGGTCATCAAGGGTATTCCCTACGTATTCGTTTCTGACTACACCAATGGAGCGCTTTACCTCAACTACGCTGATTTGGAAGACAAGGGCCTTGAATTCGATCAGGATTCCAAGCTGGCTGTAGTCAACGGCGAACTGTACGTCATGTCCCGTGGCGATGCCGCATCCATCTCCAAGGTCAACACAACCTCCGGCGAAGTCCAGCAGTCCATTGCTATCGGCAAGAACCCCTACGACATGGTTGCCGCCAGCGCCACCACCGCATGGGTCGCCTACTACGGCTCCCCCATCCTGGAATTGATCAACACCTCCACTCTCTCCACTGAAAAGTTGATCAACACCAAGGAATTCTGCGCCGTTAAGGTCGAAGACTAATTCATATTTTTGCGGGTTAAGAAGCGCAAAAAGTCCTCCGAGAAATCGGGGGACTTTTTCAGTAGTGCATAGAGTCCTGGGAAAAATTTCGCCTCATTTACCGTAAGTTTTTTGTAATAATACTGTAATAATTTTTACAAAAATTCACTTGTGACAATGAATAGATTCAAGAAGGGCACCCATTTTTTTGTACATTTGTACCATCTAACATTAAACTAACATACTTGGCGATTTAAACCCGCTAAAGAAATAACATTATGAGTCTTAAAATCGTTGTACTTGCTAAGCAA
>JAKSIE010000047.1 GCA_024398995.1 Fibrobacter sp. | reverse complement strand
CTTTGATCATCGTCCGTAAGCGCCTCTGCCGCGTGATGGATAAGCTTTCCAAGTTCGCCATGGAATACAAGGACATGGCTCAGCTGGGTGCTACTCACTTCCAGGCTGCTCAGCTCACCACCGTGGGTAAGCGCGCTTGCCTCTGGCTCCAGGACCTCCTCATTGACCTGGAAGAAGTGAACTTCCTCATCGAAGTGCTGCCGTTCCGCGGCGTTAAGGGCACCACCGGTACCCAGGCTTCCTTCATGGACCTGTTCAACGGCGACGAAGAAAAGATCATGGAACTGGACCGCCGCGTGACCGCCAAGGCTGGCTTCAAGCGCGTGCTCACCATCACCGGCCAGACCTACACCCGTAAGTGGGACAACCGCGTGAACCAGGTGCTCAGCTCCATCGCTCAGTCCCTCCACAAGTTTGCAACCGACATGCGCCTCATGCAGGGCGTTAAGGAAGTGGAAGAACCGTTCGAAAAGACTCAGATCGGTTCCTCTGCCATGGCTTACAAGCGTAACCCCATGCGTTCCGAACGTATCTGCTCTCTGGCCCGTTTCGTCATGGCCCAGGTGAACAGCACCGCCATCACTCAGGCTACCCAGTGGTTCGAACGTACTCTGGACGATTCCGCCAACAAGCGTCTCGCCATTCCCGAAGCATTCCTCGCTATGGATGCAATGCTCATCATCGCTGAAAACGTGACCAACGGTCTCGTTGTTTACCCGAAGGTGATCGAAAAGCGCATCATGGCTGAACTTCCGTTCATGGCTACCGAAAACATCATCATGGAAGGCGTGAAGAATGGCGGCGACCGTCAGGAACTCCACGAAGAAATCCGCGTGATGAGCCAGGAAGCTGGCCGCGTCGTTAAGGAACAGGGTAAGGATAACGACTTGCTCGAACGCGTCCTCAAGAACGAAAAGCTCCAGAAGCTGGGCATCACCGAAGAAAAGCTGAAGGAAATCCTTGACCTTCGCAAGTTCGTTGGCCGCGCTCCTGGTCAGGTCGTGAAGTTCGTGACCGAAGAAGTCCGCCCGGCTATCGAAGCTATCTCTGACTGGGATAAGATTGACGCAGGCGAACTGAAGGTTTAAAATTTCGCTTCATAACACAGCGCAATACGGCGTCGCGAGGACTTTCTCGGCGTACTTTAGTACGCCTTCGGTCCTCGCTTCTTGTCTTGCTTGGTTCTAAAGCGAAATTTGATTATTGTTTTTTGTTAACATCTCGACGAAAAATTGTTTGACTCTAGAACAAAATTGAATGCCTGGTTCTAAAGCGAAATTTGATTCAGATATCATCCCTTCGACAAGCTCAGGGCAGGCTCTGAGCGTTAGCGAAGGATCTAGCAACTTTTAAAGTGCGGCCCTTTGGGGTCGCATTTCTTGTATTTGTTTCGTTTTTTCGAATTTTTGGACTCCATTTTAATTGGTTTATCGGATTTGGAGTCCATGTTTTTAGACAAACTAACGTAAAAATGGCGGATTACCGTGTTGTCTAAGTTTTGAATGGACTCCTTTTTTTCATTGTTGTCCATTTTGGAGCCTATTTTTGAACAAACTTTATTATGTTCGTTGAATACAAAGTAATGAAACGGGCTCCAAATTAGCTTGGTTTGCCTTTTGGGAGTCCATTTTTGCGGAAAATGGCTTTTGCGGCGGGTCACAGAGCTTATGAAGGAAAATTTTATAACCAGGAAACCTTGATTTAATTATTTTTTTGCAATGAATCAGTGGGCTTTGACAATGGTAATTGGCGGATTAGGTCTGTTCTTCTTGGTGATGACCTATGGTGCCTTGATTTCTAGCAAGAAAAGCGGACATTATTCGTCTGGGGTGCCTCTTGTTGGCGGTACCCTTATTGCCATAGCCTTTTTAATTTCGCCCATGAAATGGCTTGCTTTTTTGGGCCTGCTTGATTATGGTTTTTGGATGATCTTATCAAGTCTTGTGAAAAATTTTATTGCTGGTAGGAAATTGAGGAAATAGAAGTTTTTTAGCTTCATTGTTAGAAATGAAAACTTATATTTCCTTTCCATGAACAACTTTACTTTCTATAGTCCTACAGAATTTGTTTTCGGTCGTTCCACAGAATCCCAGGTGGGGGAGCTTTGCGCTAAGCATGGTGCGTCCCGCGTGTTGATTATTTACGGTGGCGGAAGTGTGGTGCGTTCCGGCCTTTTGGAACGCGTCAAGAATTCCTTGGCTGCTGCTGGAATTGCCTTTGCTGAAATGGGCGGCGTGCAGCCGAACCCCATTGATACCAAGGTCCGTGAAGGGCTTGAGATAGCCCGCGAATTTAAACCGGACTTTTTGCTGCCGGTAGGTGGCGGTTCCGTTATCGATACGGCCAAGGCCATGGCTGTGGGCTACTACTACGAAGGTGACTTCTGGGATCTTTACGAAGTGGTAGGCGGCAAGAAGAAGGCCTCGGTGAATTGCGCGCTGCCTATTGGCGTGGTGCTGACCATTCCTGCAGCTGGTTCCGAAGGCTCCGGCAATGCGGTGATTACCAATACCACTACGAAGGTGAAGGTGGGTATCCGCTACCCAATGCTGCTTCGCCCGAAGTTTGCGGTGATGAATCCGGAGTTGACCATGACTTTGCCGGAATGGCAGACAGCCAGCGGCGTCAGCGACATGATGGCCCACATTCTGGAACGTTACCTGAGCAACACTCCCGACGTGCAGATTGGCGACCGCCTTGCCGAAGGCATGCTCCTTGCTATTATGGAATGTGCAGAAAAGGTCATTGCGAATCCGAACGATTACGAAGCCCGCGCCAACATTATGTGGAGCGCCACGGTGGCTCATAACGATACCTGCTCCATCGGCCGCGTGGAAGACTGGAACAGCCATGCCATGGAACATGAAATTTCCGCGGAGTACGACGTTACCCACGGCGCTGGCCTTGCGGTGATTTTCCCTGCATTCCTGCAGTATGCGGCCAAGCATAATCCTTATAAGGTTGCCCAGTTGGCTCATCGCGTGTTAGGCGTTGCGAACTCCGGCGACGAAGCTGCCGACGCTATGGCGGGTGCTCTTGCCCTCAAGACCTGGCTCCACGACAAGCTTCACATGCCCGTGACATTCGCACAGCTTGGCATAGAAAATCCCAACCTGGAACTTTTGAACGAACGTCTCCATAAGTTGAAGGGTGTGGTTCTCAAGGGCTATATGGATTTGGATGCCTCAGCTACCATGGAAATTTACAAGCTGGCTTTGTAAAAAACTGATTTTATTGGGTTGAAAAGGGAGGTCGGTATGGATATTCAAAAGAAAAAAGTTCCAAAGGATAAGGCCTGGTCTGTGGCTGCCAAGACTGCGGCTATGGCAGCCCTTGGCTTGACTGCTGGATTGGGGCTAGGAGCCTGCTCCAAGGATGAACCTGAGGCTTTAGCGGGTGATGTGGCTGTGCGTATAGAGGAACCTGAACCGCCGCTTTCCTCCACGGATTCAACGAAAACTGATTCCACGTCAGTCATTGAAAGTTCCGGCGCAAAGGCGGCGCTTGATTCTATATGTGTTCGTCGGAATACTTCTTCTGGTATTACTCCCAAAATACCTCTGCGATCAGAGGAAAGCGTCCCGTTGACGGGAATGGTATCGACCATTAGCACCAAAAGGTTTCCTCCAAAAAATCCTGCTTATGATGTTGATCAAAAACTTTCCCAAATGAAAGGACGTAAGACTCCTTTGATGGGGAAGGCTGCTGCAATTTCTGATGACGAAAAGTGATTTTAGGCGCTGTTGTATAACGGCGCTTTTTCGTAGTCGTTGCTACTTATACTATATTGTGATTGTTAAAACTAAGGAGTTTTTATGTCCGTACAGGTTATGGTAAATGGTATTCCGGGTAACATGGGCAAGATCGTTGCCGAAACTTGCGTTGCCCGCGGTTTGGAACTTGTTCCTTATTCCTTGACTGGTGAAATCATCGTCGAAAACGAATCTGAAGTTGCCGGCAAGACTGTTCAGCTCTTGAAGCCCAGCAATCGCGAAGAACGCATCGGTGAAGTTCTTGCCAAGTACCCCAACCTCATCTGCGTGGACTACACTCATCCGACAGCAGTGAACGACAACGCTGCTTTCTATGTGAAGCATAAGATCCCCTTCGTGATGGGCACCACCGGCGGTGACCGCGACGCACTCCTGAAACTGGTTGCCGATGCAAACCATCCCAGCGTGATCGCTCCCAACATGAGCAAGCAGATTGTTGCTTTCCAGACCATGATCGAATGGCTGGCTACTGAATTCCCCACAGCCTTTAGCGGCTACAAGCTTTCTGTGGTTGAAAGCCACCAGAAGACCAAGGCCGACACCAGCGGTACTGCTCGCGCCGTGGTGGGCTCCTTCCAGAAGATGGGCTTCAGCTACACTCCGGACGATATTGAAAAGGTCCGTGACGAAAAGAGCCAGATGGAACGTATGGGCGTGCCCGAAGAATACCTGGGCGGTCATGCATTCCACACCTACAGCCTGGACAGCGAAGACGGCACCGTCCACTTCGAATTCCAGCACAACGTGTGCGGCCGTAAGATCTACGCCGAAGGTACCGTGGACGCCGTGAACTTCCTGGCAGAACAGATTGCCGCCGGCACTGCAAAGCCCTTCAACATGATGGACGTCCTCCGCTCCGGTAAGATGAGATAATTAGTAGTTAGTAAACAGTGGTTAGTAAACGGGATGACAGGTGAAGTTCGTTTCCGATGTCCTAACCACTAGCCACTAATCACTGATCACTAATATGCGTTCCTATATCCTTAGACGTTTGCTGCTGATGATCCCGACTCTCATCGGGATTTCATTGGTATGCTTCATCTTGATTCAGCTGTTGCCTGGTGGCCCTGTGGAAGAAATGATTTCCCGCGCCCAGCAGGCCGCTGCCATGAAGGGTGGGGTAGATGCGTCCAAGGCCTTGTCGCCAGACCAGATCGCACAAATCCAGGCGTACTTCGGTTTTGACAAGCCGGCCTGGCAGCGCTATCTGACCTGGCTTTGGAATGTTCTTCATCTGGACCTGGGTACGAGCTACACTTATGGTTTGCCGGTGTGGGATGTGATTACCAGCCGTTTCCCCATCTCTCTATTCTTTGGCTTTACTTCATTCTTCCTCAGTTACTTGATTTGTATTCCTCTGGGCCTATGGAAGGCCGTGCACCACGGAAGCAAGCTTGACTCCTTGAGCAGTGGCGTCATTTTTTCCGGCTACGTGATGCCGGGTTACGCTCTGGGTATTTTGCTCATTATTTTCTTGGCTGGTGGTTCCTATCTGGATATTTTCCCCTTGGGTGGATTGACCAGCGACGATTTTGAGGATTTCAGTTTCTTTGAAAAGGTCTTGGACCTGGCTCATCATCTGGTGTTGCCGATCTTCTGCTACATGATTAGCGAGTTTGCATTCCTGACCTTCTTGATGAAAAACTCCGCCTTGGAGGAACTGGGCCGCGACTACATGCGTACGGCGCTTGCAAAGGGTATGAGTTTCAATCAGGCTCTGGTTCGCCACGCTCTCCGCAACGCCTTGATCCCCATTGCCACCCGTCTTTCTGAAATCTGCACCTTGATGTTTGCCGGTGCCTTGCTTATTGAAAAGGTGTTTGATATCGATGGCATGGGCCTTCTTTACTACAACTCCATGGTAAACCGTGACTACAATGTGGTGATGGGCGTGATTTTCTTGAGCAGTCTGATGGCCATGATCGGCCGCCTGTTCAGTGATATTCTTTACACCATGGTAGACCCTAGAATCAAATTTTCTTAGAAAAATTCTCTCGTCTTTCGTCTCTCGTCTCTCGTCTTTTATATATTGCTTACCATGAATACTGAAATTGTTTCTTCTGCTGTTAAAGATTTTCTTCTGTCTCACGGCTATGGTGCCGACTTTGAAATTTCAACTATCGCCGGTGCCGGTTCGGGCCGCAAGTACTACCGCATTGCAAGTGGCGAACGTAGCTGCGTATTGCAGGTTTCCGCTTCTGTAGATGATGATTTCAAGCGCTTTGTTGACTACTCCAAGACTTTTGCTGAATACGGTCTGCCTGTTCCCGCAGTTTACTTTGTAGACGAAGCTTCCTGCTCCGTTCTGCAAGAAGATCTTGGCGCACATAATCTTTTGGATAACATAGTTCCTGCAGGCCAGGGTAAAAAGTCCGGCAATGTCCGCATCATTTATCCGGTCGTGATTGACGCCCTTATCAAGTGGCAGGAAGTTTCCCGCTCCTTGTTCAGCTCCCATTCCGACCTTTGGCTCCGTCGCTTTGACTTTGCCGCTCTCAAGTGGGAAACGGACTACTTTACCGAGAATTATTTGAAGGCTCACAAGGGCTTTGCTGAAATTCCGGAATCTGTGCGCAACTTCTATTCCATGCTGGCACTTTCTGTGGATGCTCAGCCCAAGGCCTTGATGCATCGTGATTTCCAGAGCCAGAACATCATGGTGAAGCCCGATTCTGAAATCGCATTTGTAGACTACCAGGGTGCTCGCCGTGGTTCCATGTTCTACGACCTGGCTTCCTTGCTGTGGGATCCTTACGTCTGCTTGTCTGTCTCCGAAATCAAGGATTTCTTTGAATATTGGCGAACTTCCTTCCGCGGAACAAAGACCTATACTCAGCAGGACGCCTGGGAAGCTTTCATTTATGCAAGTCTTCAGCGCGTTATGCAGGCCATGGGCGCCTACTGCTTCCTTTCCAAGGTAAAGGGCATCCAGAAGTTCGAACAGTACATTGAACCGGGCAAGGCCCAGCTTCGTGCTCTGTTCAATGAATTTAGGAAAGTGGCAAAGGCAACTAGTCCAGAAGTCTTTGAATTCATGGACAAGGCTTTGGTTTAATTACGAATTATGAATTACGAGAATTTATTTCTCGTAATTTTTTTTGGTTTTAAGATGGCTTTAATTTATACGAAGTATTATGCGCAGGCGGAAACCTTTGGTCGTGCCTTGGGTTTTGCCTATGATGCTCTTGTTCATGGACCTTGTGCCTTTGATGCCAATGCGACTTGGAAAGGCCTTGTGGATCGTGTGAAGCAAGGTGTTTACATGGGCGAAGGCTTGCTGTTGCCCCATACTCGAGTTCCTGGGCTTGCTCAGCCTCTGATGGCCTTTGTGGTTTGCCCCGAGGGCTTGACTGGAATTGAAATCCGTGGGGGAGAAAAAGCCAAGTTCATGTGCGTTCTTCTTTCTCCGGCGGAATCTGCCACGGCCCATACTATGGTCATTGCGGATATGGCGAAAAAAATGCTGAATCCCGAATGGAAGGCCCAGGCCCTGAACGTAACCACAGATGCAGAAATCAAGGCTCTTTTTGAGTAATGACAATCTCTAAGTGAGGAAAAAATGGGGATTCTTGAATGGTTGTTCGATAAATAAGTTTTTTGGATAATTCTGGTCCGAAATAAATCGGTTCGTAAATTTTTCCAGTTTTTTTTGAAAGACCTCTTGCAAAAGAGGTTTTATTGTTTTATATTAACGGTTGAACAATTATTCAACTCTTCAATAAAAAACGAAAAGAGACATAAAATGGCTGAAAAAGAAGTGGAATTCGAAGGCTCCGACTGCAGTACCATTCACGAAGAAGTGGTGAACGCTATTCGCCCCATGATGCACGAGGACGAGGCCTTGATGGATTTGGCTGATACCTTCAAGATTTTTAGCGACTTTACCCGCGTAAAGATTCTATGCGCCTTGATGAAGGCGGAAGACCACATGTCCGAACATTGCGATCACGGCAAGGGTACCAAGAAGCATGAATGCCATGGTGAGTGCCATGCCAATGATTGCCGCCCGGAAATGTGCGTCAGCGATATTTCTGTTCTGCTGGGCATGACCAAGTCTTCCATTTCTCACCAGCTGAGAATTCTGAAACAGTCCAACCTGGTGAAGTATCGTAAGGAAGGGAGCGTAGTTTATTACTCCTTGGCCGATGAACATGTGAAGATGATTTTTAATCAGGGCATGGCCCATGTTTTAGAATGATGCATGGGCCAAGGCCCTAAAAACCCCCTGGAAGCTTTGAATGATGCAGGGAAAAAGGAATAAAAGATGGAATACGTAACGATTTTTCTTTCGGAGTTGTTGGAACTTTTTGCAGAGATGGCTCCCTTTCTGCTTTTAGGTTTCTTGCTGGCAGGCGTTTTGCATGTGTGGGTACCTCGTTCCCTGTATGTGCCCAAAATCAGTAAGCCAAATTTTTCATCTGTATTTCTTTCGGCGTTATTTGGAATTCCGCTGCCCATCTGTAGCTGCGGCGTGATTCCTACGGCGGTTGCCTTACGTAAGGAAGGTGCAAGCAAGGGCGCTAGCGTCAGTTTCTTGATTTCTACTCCGGCAACTGGCGTGGATTCCATTCTGGCGACATATTCCTTGCTGGGGCTGCCTTTCGCCATTCTTCGCCCGGTGGCGGCATTCGTTTCTTCCATGTTTGGCGGAATTTTAACGAATGTGGTGACCCGCGGGGAGGCCAAGGAAGATCTCTCCAAACTTGAAGTTCCCAAGGAAAGTTGCGGTTGCGGAAGTTGCGGTTGTGGCCATGAGCACGAGGGTCATTGCTGTGATGATGACGACTGCTGTGATGATGACGACCACTGCCATGACGAACATTGCCATGAAGAAAGCGAAGAGCACAAGTGCTGCTGTTGCTGCGAACACGAAGATCATTGTCACGAAGAACATGAAGAGCATGAGTGCTGCGGCCATAAGGAAGAACACGGTTGTTGCTGCTGCCACGATGAACACGAAGAAGAACACTGCCGCGGTTTTGTGGGCAAGCTGAAGGAAACCTTCGAATATGGCTTTGGCGACCTGCTTCCTGAAATCACCCGTTGGTTATTGGTGGGCTTGGTGCTTGGTGCTTTGATTGCGGCTTTTGTTCCCGATGAACTGTTCATGTCCATCCGCGAATATCCCATCCTCTGCATGTTCGCCATGCTCTTGATTTCCATGCCCATGTACACCTGTTCTACAGGCTCCATCCCGCTGGCCTTGGCGCTGATGGAAAAGGGCTTGCCTCCGGGAGCTGCCTTAGTATTGCTGATGGCGGGTCCTGCTACAAGCATCGCCTCCATGGTGGTGGTGGGCAAGACCTTTGGCAAGCGCACTCTTGCAGCCTACCTGTTCAGCATTGCTGCCGGTGCATTCTTCTTCGGATGGGTGGTGGATACCTTCATGATGGATACCTTCCTCAGTTCCATCACGATGACGGGTGCTGCATGTCATGGAGAAGGCTTGGGCTGGTTTGACTACGGTTGCGCCGCTGTTCTTGCCCTCTTGATTGTGATTGGCTTGATTCCTAAAAAGAAATCCAAGTGCTGCTAAGTCGGTTTACCACTGGAAGGAGCCGGTCATGGAGGCGTGATAGCCTTCGTAGTCGCCGAAGAAACGGGAATATCTGGCACGGAAACTGATCCAATGCCAAGGTAAAAGCTCGATGCCTGCACCCAGTTCCAAGTATCGTATGGTCGTGGCATCGTTCAGGAATACTTTGTTTGTGCCGTGCTTGTCGTAGTCATGGATGTCGGTCATGTTGCCACCGGCAGTTGTATCCTTGGCTACGGCGCTAGCATAAAGCGTCCCGCGAACAATGGCGTCCTTGAACATTCCGCGATCGTGCTTATAGACTCCAGTCAGTTCTGTATAAAGTTCCTGGCTGTTGGGGCCTAGATCTGTGGCGAGATTTTGTCTGTAATGAGAGTAGGTGTATCCGCCGCCTTTGTGATGGGTGTAAACCCAAGGTTCTACGCGGGTGTATTCCGTATACCAGTTGAAGTAGGCGCTGCCCAGTCGAATGCTGTCGCGGGCTACGCCGATGGAGGCTGCCCACTTGTTTCCCCACCAGGAATCGTCAAACATGCTGGTGGGTGTCTTCATATCGTCCCACATGAGTTCGCCGTAGATTTCCCAATGGGGAATGGTCTTGATGCTAATGTCGAAGGACATGGAAATGTTGTCCTGGTCGCCCAGAATGTGTTCCTCGAAATTGTACATGAGGAAGGGGATGACGTAGGCCCACTGGAAATCGCGATCGGTGCTGTCGGCGTCGAAATTGGGATTGGGATTCTTCGAGACGTCTTCAGTGGTGCTGCCGTATAATGCGGTTTCGGTAAGTCCCAGGGTGATGTTCTTGGGAAGGTTCAAATCCAAGCGATGGGCGTGAAGATACTTGCTGTAGTTCTTGCGCTCTGTTGGCATCATGGCGTACTGGGTGTAGACTACAGGGCCAACGGACAGCTGGTATCCGAAATAGGGCATGGGAGCAGGGCTTGTAAGGTGGGCGGTAGAATCTTGCCAAGGGCGGTAATTGCTCTTTTCGCCGCGGAGGATTACGTTGTTGCGGCGGGCCGGACCCCACTGGAGATAATCGTACCCTGTCAGAAGCTTGATGGCCTTGGTTTCGTAGGAAACATTTGCGGAGAACATGTCCCAGGTGCGGCGGGTGTCGCTTTGCTTTACGTAGGGGAGGCCTTCGTCGGGGTTGAAGAAGTGATCCGGAATAAAGCGGTTGGTGTAGTCGTTAATGACCATGACCTTGGCGGCGAATTGCAGGGCGTCGCTGAAGTGGCCGTCCAGGAAAAGACGGACGGACATGTTGTTGTCGTAATGGGTGGTGGCGTTCTTCAGATTGGTGATGGAAAGGGAATCCACAATCTGGGCGCGGATGTTCACTTCGTGATTCTTGGCGGAATCCTGAAAACTGAAGTGGGTGACCTGAGGGTCGTTTGCGTTTGTGGAACGGGAAACTTGTGCTGCGCTCGCAAAGGCTTGGCTTGCGAATGCGCAAACGATAGTCAGTGCGAAAATGGCGTTACGAAAAATCATAGAACGGCCTCTTTGAACAAGGCTAGGTGATGCTTGATGTAGGCGCGTTTTTCGGCTACATTGTTACCCACGATTGCGTGGGGGACGGTGGCGACGATGCGAACCAGACTGCGGAGAATGCGAAATTTTTTGGATAGCCACAGTCCGCGCAGACCGAAATGTTTCTTGAAAACGTATTCCTGGGAGCGGTCGTGCTGGAGGGCGCGGCTTAAGGTGCTGCGGGCGGAACCGCCACCCAGGTGGGTGATGGCGCTTCGGCCGGTGATGAAGAACCTGGCCCCAAGTTTGCGGCAACGAAGCGCCATGTCGGCGTCTTCGTAGTACATAAAGATCTTTTCGTCGAAGCCGCCGACGCGGTTCCACAGTTCCGCGGTCATCATCCAGCAGACGGCGCTGCTCCAGTGCGTCTCCTGAATGTCTTCAAGTGCAGTCGCCTTGGGCGTGCCTTCCAATACCCGGGCCGCCGCTCTTTCGTTTCTGAAGGCGTTCCTCAGGAAGTTCATGTAACCGATTCCCTCGGGACCCAAGCCTGCGAAGAAATTATTCTGACGTGTTCCGTCCACGTTGAACGTAGTGGGGGCGAGAACCGCATTTTTGCCGACGCGGTCAAGTTCTGCGCGCAGTTCTACAAGCGCCTTCGCCTCAAATCGTGTATCGTTATTCAGCAGGCAAACTGCATCGAACTGCACGCCATCGTCAATGAGCCCGCGGATAGCGCCGTTGTTCGCCGCGCCAAAACCAAGGTTCCCCGCCTGAGGGTAAACATGTATCCTCGGGAACTTTTCCGCAGGAAATTCCTTGCGGATGTTTTCCACCGTTCCGTCGGAGCTGCCGTTGTCCGCAATCGCCACCACGAACCTGGAGGCCGCGCGATTCTCAGTGCGATTCTCCGCGCATTCCCTGGCGCATTCTTTGGTGCTTTCGTCGGCGCAATTTTTTGCGCAACCGTCAAGCAATGGCAACAGGTCCTGCAGGCAGGCCTTCGTCATTTCCCATCCGTTGTAGGTTACCAGAATAATCGCAGTCGTATTAGCCATGGCATGCCTTCTGGAAAACGTCAATCAACTTGCGGGCGGAATTCTCCCAAGTGTATCTAGCAAGCAAAGTCCTGCGGGACGACTCCGGCACTTCATAACTAGAGTTCCAAAATTCCTCAATAACTCGAGCCATGTCTTCGGCAGAGTTTGCATCGAAGTACAATCCGCAGTCTCCAAGAATGGATTCCATCACAGTTTTCTTGGAGGTGAGAACCGGAGTTCCACAGCTCAATGCCTCAAGAATGGGCAAGCCAAAACCTTCGTACACCGATGGAAAAATCACAGCGGCGCTTTCTTGATACAGTTGGCGCAGTTCCTGGTCGGATACGTAGCCCTTATGGCAAATATTTTCAGCCACGCTGGAGCTTTCCATCAGATCTTTGAATGTCTTGTTTTTCCAACCCTTGGGGCCGGTCAAAACCAAAGGCACTGTGATTCCGCGCTTTTGTAAAATTTCAAGAGCGTGGATCAATGTGGGTAAATTCTTGCGGGGTTCCAGGCTGCCTACGAAAAGCAGTTGGCGCTTGCGAGGCTCATTGCCCGAATTCGTCGCGACACGTTCAACTTCGGTAGGCTTGTTCACTGCGCAGCTTACAACATCCACCTTGTTTTCATTCAGGTTTGGATAGAAGCGAAGCAACTCACCTTTGGTAAAGTCAGATACAGGAACAATGACCGTTGCCTTCTTGATGGATTTCCCGCCGAAAATTCGAGTAATCCAAAGTACGGACTTGCGCATTGTTTTTGGGAAGCGGCGATAAACGAAGTCGTGGATGGTCAGTACGGAGGCGATTTCCGTTGAACTAGAGATTTCCTTGTGGTCCTTTCCTGTTGCCTTGTAACCCTTGCTGAGACCTATCACTGGAATTGTCTGTTCCGGCCCCCAAATGACATCGATGTGCTCGTCCTTGAGCGCCAAGGGCAAGGCCAGCTGCTGCCAAAGAATGCCTGGCAACTTGGTCGGTACCACTACAGAACGCCACTTGGGATTGGTTGGCTTGTAGTCCACGGGGCTGGGAGAGAACAGTACGTACTCATTGATGAGGTCCACCTCCTGGAGTGCGTCCAGAAGACTGCGGGTGTATCTGCCGATACCGCTGTTATTGGTGCGCAGGCACTTGATGTCGATGCCGATACGCAT
Organism: Fibrobacter sp.; assembly: GCA_024398995.1. Taxonomy (GTDB): domain Bacteria; phylum Fibrobacterota; class Fibrobacteria; order Fibrobacterales; family Fibrobacteraceae; genus Fibrobacter. The sequence continues at coordinate 6,258 of JAKSIE010000047.1, read as the reverse complement.
TATTCCTTACCCCACAGTTTCTTTGCCAGGGGGAGCCCCACCACGGAGAACAAAATTCGCTTTGCTGTGGTCAGCTGGGGCGCTTCCAGGAACAGGTATTTTCTGTTCATAAAGATCCAGAAGATTTCGTCTAGTACCAGGTTCTGGTTCATTCGTTGCTTGGTAATGGAAAGCAATCTCTGGGTAAAGGAAATTTCGCTGTCGGTCAGTTTTAGGAGGGTAAGATTTTCCAGGATAGTGGTTGCCCAGATTTCCTGGAGTTTCAAGGTGTTGCTCATGGAGGAACTGGATTTTCCGCCAACGGCGTTCGCTCCATGGATTCTATACTGGACCACTCTTTCGGGAATGGCCTTGATGCCGCCGTTTCGTTCGGCAATCATGGCGATCCATCGGTCGTGTACGGTGACCCCCTCCGGAATGGGGAGAATCGTGTATAAAAGCTTTGCCTTGAACATGCAGAGGCATCCAGTGACATGATTAATTCCGGCAATCTGGTGCTTGATGGTTGTGTTCAAGTTAATGTTGGATTTTGTTCGCCAGGATTCGGCGATGATTTTTCCCTCGCCGTCAATTACCTGGGCGTCTCCGAAAATTAGGCTGTGGACAGCATCGATCTCGTTTTCCAGAATGCTAAGCTTGTGGGGGAGCCAGATGTCGTCCTGGTCGGCCAGGGCAATAAGGTCGTCCGGTCCCAAGTTTGTCCTTGCAATTTCCAGAGCCTTGGAGAAAGCGGCTCGGTGACCCTGGTTCTGGGGCGATACATGGATTTGCAGGGGGAGCTTTTGGGCGTAACTTTCAAGAATCTGGGCTGAGGAATCCTTGGAACCGTCATCGATGGCGATGATCATATCTGCAGGTCTTGTCTGTGCAACTAGGGAATCCAGCATCTGTGACAGATACTTTTCGCCGTTGTAGGTTGCAAGAACGATGCAAATTTTAGCCATAGGGAGAATATAGCAAGTTCGTTTTCTCAAAATGTTTCGGTTTTTGTTATTTTGTGGCTAATAGAACGGTTCCCCATGGCGAAGAAGATTTTATTCATTTGTGACAAGAACGAATGCACCAGTTTTGGGCGTTTGACATTGAATTTGGCGAAGGCGGTGTCCTCCGAATACGAAGTTCATGTCTTGTGGCTAAAAACACCAAAGTTTTTCCCGAATTCCGGGGCAGGCTTGGCAAAGGATTCCGCAACAGGTCTTGCTGCAGGTGATTTTACTTCCCATGAGCTTTGGGCTGGTTCTCTTTATACGGGCTTTTTCTCATTCCGCAGTCCCTTGAAAAAACTGGTTTGTGAGATTGAGCCCGATGTGGTCTTCTTTATTCGTCCGGAACTGGGCTTTTTGGTGCCTGTGGCAAACTGTGCCTTGAAATCCTGCAAGAGATCGGACGGCAAGACCGTTATGTTTGTCCATGATACATTTGCAGAAACCTTGTATCCTGGCAGTATGAAGTTTAGACTTTTGAACTTGTTCTACATCAGGGACTGCGTCAAGGCTAATTCATTTGTCTATAATTCCTGCTGGACCCGTGATCAGGCCGCCACTCATTTTGGCCCCAAGATGTCCGAAGCCCCCGGCTCGGTGATTGGTTGCCCCATAGATTCGGATTTGTTCTGCAAGCCTGCCACCCCGATTTCTAATGATGAAAAGAAAGCGTTCCGCCGTAAGAATGGTATGCGCAATTTCTATGGAATGTGCCTGAACGTAAGCCTTGATGAACCTCGCAAGAACATTGATACTTACCTTGAATTGGCCCGGTTGCGTCCCGATGTCGCCTTTGTTCGTGTCGGGAAAGTATCTGAACGCATTACTGAAATCATCAATGTGAAAAAGCTCTACAATGTTTTCCACTTTGAACGATTCAATGCGGAACAGCTTCGTGAATTCTACCGTCACGCCGATTTGATTGTGTATCCCTCCTTGCTAGAGGGCTTTGGACTGCCGCCTATTGAAGCAATTGCTTGTGGCACGCCGGCACTTTGTGCCGCCACCTCCGCCGTCAAGGAAAATCTTGAAGGTGTTTGCCCGTTGATCGACCCGCCTACAGATGCGGAAGCTTTCGCTAAGGTTGTGGATCGCGTTATCGCCGGCGAAAGCATCGTCAACGAAAAAGCAGCCGCCGAACTTCTCGACCGCTGCTCTATGGAGTCTTTTTCCAAACGTGTTTTGGAAACTCTCGCTTAAGTCATCCTGAACAATCGCTCACTGTCATCCCGGACAATCGCTTACTGTCATCCCGGACATGATCCGGGATCTCCTTTACTTCTTCCAGATTCCGATGAGGCTCTTGTTCTTGCGGAAGGCAAGCCACAAGGTGGGCCAAATCAAGATCAAGTCGCGGATCAGGCTGGTCCAGGCTTCTGCCTTGTCCTGAGCACCTTCCAGCTCGAAGCAGCCGCAGGTGATTCCCAGGTCATTCCACAAGGCCCATGCCAATGCGATAATAAAGCTTACGAACATCCAGAAGATGGCGAAAGCGCTTTCCTTCACGAAAGGTGTAAAAATCATAGCCAAGCCAAACCACAGCTCAAACTGAGGGTAGACCAGGGCGAAGAAGTTGTTTACAAAATCCACGTGCAGGGCAGAAAAAAACTGGTACTGAGCCACCAGGGTTGCAAACTGGTGAGGGTCCTGGATTTTGAAAATGCTGGCGAAGATGAACATGCCACCGATGCCTACGCGGAACAATGTTTCCAGGGCGCGGATGGCGAAATCCTTCTGCAGTTTGTAAGCAGGGAAGCAAAGACCTGTAGCGATCACGATAGCCGCAAGACCCACGTGAATATTGTAGCGGTATGCCTTGGGCCAGAGGTCGATAAGCCAATCCTGGTCGGTAAAGGTCAGGAAAGATTCCGGGAAGGAAATTTCGGCAACACCGATTGCTACCAGAATGGAAGCGATTGCCAGAAGAACTGCGGAGATGATGGTATTCTTTTTCATTAGAGAATCTCCGCCGGCTTTGCCAGAACATCCTGGCTACCAATCCAATCCACAGATTTGTCGTTGTCTACACGGATGTTGTTGATCACGGCAAGAGCGATGCAGAAAACAGCGATACCAATAAGCACAATCCAGTTCAAGGATTTAAGATAGGAGAGGGTCAGGGACCAAATTTTTTGAATCTTTTCTTTCATGCCCATAAGATATAAAAAGGTAGGGAATGTTGCAAATTTTTAGGTAAGAATTTACGAAAAGTTCTATATTGATTGGGGTAAATGCTTAGGGGTGCTGCGAGTCGAGTGGCCGTGGCTGAGAAAATACCCTTGGAACTTGTGCCAGTAATTTGGCCGAAGGAAAAGTGAGGTTCTTGTGGAATCTAAGAATTCCCTTTTGAAACCGTTTATGAATTCCCGGAAGATTTATGTGCCGGGCAAGATTTATCCCGACATTAAGGTTGGCATGCGTGAAATTCAGACCGAAGATCCGCTGACGCCTTGTGTTCCTGTTTACGACACTAGTGGACCTTACAGCGATGAAAACGCAACCATCGATGTGACCAAGGGTATTGAACGTTTCCGCGAAAGCTGGATTATGGAACGTGGCGACGCCGAACAGCTTGACGATATGACTTCCGCCTATGGTCGTGCCCGTCGTGAAAATCACGAACTGGACCACTTGCGTTTTAATGCAGTTCATCATCCTATGCGCGCCAAGGCTGGCCACAAGCTGACCCAGCTGGACTACGCCCGCGCAGGCGTCATTACCAAGGAAATGGAATACGTGGCCATCCGCGAAAACCAGAAGCTGGATGAACTGGGCGTTAAGGGAACTCCCGTCACTGCAGAATTTGTCCGCCAGGAAGTTTTGGCTGGCCGAGCTATCATTCCGGGTAACATCAACCATCCCGAATGCGAACCCATGATCATTGGTACAAATTTCCTCACCAAGATCAACAGCAACATCGGTAACTCCGCCATTACCTCTTCCATCGAAGAAGAAGTGGAAAAGATGGCCTGGTCCGTGCGCTGGGGTGCAGACACCGTCATGGATCTTTCCACCGGTAAGCACATTCACGAAACCCGCGAATGGATTATCCGCAATAGCCCCGTACCTATCGGAACTGTGCCTATCTATCAGGCTCTGGAAAAGGTGAACGGCAAGGCCGAGGAACTGACCTGGGAACTTTACCGCGATACCCTGATTGAACAGGCTGAACAGGGTGTGGACTACTTCACTATTCATGCTGGCCTTTTGCTGGAACACATTCCCATGTGCGCCAAGCGTACCACCGGCATTGTAAGCCGCGGTGGTTCCATTCTTGCCCTGTGGCAGATGCGTCATCACCAGCAGAACTTCCTGTACACTCACTTCCGTGAAATCTGTGAAATTCTCGCTCAGTATGACGTGGCTGTTTCTCTGGGTGACGGTCTTCGTCCGGGTTCTCTGGCAGACGCCAATGACGAAGCTCAGTTCGGTGAACTGGATACTCTTGGCGAATTGACCAAGATTGCCTGGGAATACGGCGTTCAGGTGATTATCGAAGGTCCGGGTCACGTGCCCATGCACAAGATTCAGGACAACATGGCACGCCAGCTGGAAAAGTGCCACGGCGCTCCCTTCTACACTCTTGGACCTCTCACTACCGACATTGCTCCCGGTTACGACCACATTACCTCTGCTATCGGTGCTGCACAGATCGGCTGGTACGGTACCGCCATGCTTTGCTACGTGACCCCTAAGGAACACTTGGGTCTGCCGGACCGCGATGACGTCCGTGCCGGTGTGGTGACTTACAAGCTGGCTGCTCACGCCGCTGACTTGGCCAAGGGCCATTATGGTGCAGAGTTCCGCGACGATGCTCTTTCCCGCGCCCGTTTTGACTTCCGTTGGAATGACCAGTTTGCACTGTCCCTGGATCCGGAAAAGGCCATGGAATTCCATGACAAGACTCTCCCTGGTAGCCAGGCAAAGTCCAGCCATTTCTGCTCCATGTGCGGTCCCAACTTCTGCAGCATGCGCATTAGCAAGGCGATCCGCAACTTCGTGGATACCGGCGACGTGGGCGACGTTTAGTTCTTAGGGAATCTCAAACAAAGAAAAAATCCCGACGGTTTGAACCGCCGGGATTTTTAGTTAGGCTGTATGCGGGTGCGGCCCACGCTTTGTCATCCCGGCCTTCGAGCCGGGATCTCCTTTATTTAACGCCAATCAAAGACAGGTCGCGTACCGCGCCCTATAAAGACCGGTGGCTCGACTGCTGGTATTGATAGCGAACCCTCGCCACCTCTCGCCTTCGACGACTCGTCAACACGAGTCGCCTACGGCTCACTCGGTTGCCGTTCTACTTGACTCCGATCAAGCTGAGATCACGAACGGCGCCCTTGTCAGCAGAGGTAGCCATTGCTGCGTAAGCCTGGAGAGCCTTGGAGACCACGCGGTCACGAGAAACCGGCTGCCATGCCTTGGCGCCACGGGCTTCCATTGCCTGGCGGCGTGCGGCAAGTTCGTCGTCGGTGAGCTGCACGTTGATGGTGCGGTTCGGGATATCGATTTCGATAACGTCACCGGTTTCCACGAGGCCGATGTTACCCTTGTTGGCGGCTTCCGGAGAAGCGTGACCGATGGAAAGGCCGCTGGTACCACCAGAGAAACGACCGTCGGTAAGGAGAGCGCAGGACTTACCCAGGTGACGGCTCTTCAGGTAAGAAGTGGGGTACAGCATTTCCTGCATGCCCGGACCACCCTTAGGACCTTCGTAGCGGATAACCACAACGTCGCCAGCCTTCACCTTGTCGCCAAGGATGCCGTTGACAGCGTCTTCCTGAGATTCGAACACAACGGCGGGACCGGTGAACTTCCAGATGGATTCGTCAACGCCTGCAGTCTTCACGATGCAGCCGTCCTGAGCCAGGTTGCCGTACAGAACTGCGAGACCGCCGTCCTTGGTGTAGGCGTGTGCGCCATCGCGGATTGCGCCCTTTTCGCGGTCCAGATCCAGAGATTCGTAGTAGGTGCTCTGGCTGAAAGCGACCAGGTTGTACTTGCGGCCGGGGCCTGCCAGGTAACGCTGCTTGATTTCTTCGGTTGCGTTGCCGCGGACGATGTCGTTAATTTCAAGAGCTTCGCCCATGGTTGCTGCGTGAACAGTCTTTGCGTTCTTGTGGATGAGGCCCATGCGGTCCAGTTCGCCAAGGATGCCCATGATACCGCCAGCGCGGTTCACCTGTTCGATATGGATGTTGTGAACGGTGGGAGCAACCTTACAGATGCAAGGAGTGTTCAGGGAAAGACGGTTGATGTCCTTCATGGTGAAGTTGAC
>JAKSIE010000046.1 GCA_024398995.1 Fibrobacter sp. | reverse complement strand
AGTTCGAAGCAGAAGGCGCCGGCTCCCTGTGGTACGACGTCACCCACAAGCCACCCGGAACCATTGAGTGGGAGTAAGCCGAGTGTCGCAGAAACAAGCTCGCTTGTTTCTATGACCGAGGCGCACGACACGCGCTTGAGCCGAAGGCGAAAGCGCCGTGGGAATATTTTTTTGCTCTTAAAAAACTAAAGCCGTTGGAAGAATTCCTTCCACGGCTTTTTTATGACCAAATTTAACAGAGTTCCTTTTAGTCCTAATAACTAGCGGTATTCCCACTTGGCCACAAAGAGGTAACCACAATCCAAGTCATCGGATGATTTACCCCAGTGCTTAGAGGAACCTGCAAAGAGTTCGATACCGAAGTCCGCGCAGCCACGGATCTTTCGGCCCATGCCAGCCTTCTTCCAGATTTCACGAAGGATGTCGTCGCATTCTTCACGGCTCAACTTCTTATCGAGTCCAAAAACTTCACCACCATGCACATAAAGGCCGTCGTGAATAAAGGGGGCAGCATTGTAAAGGTCGTTGCCTTCCTTGTAATGAGGAACCACGCAGCCGAAAATATCGGGAGCGGAAGCGCCATCAGTCATGAACTTTTCTTTGAAGGTCACGCGCATTACAAACTTGCGTTCTACACCCTGAGAAGGAAAACGACGTGTTCCGTAGACATTAACCTTACAATCCTTGGTGAACCAGAACATTTTACCGTTATCGTCCAACTGGAAAGGATAAGGAATTTCAACGTCTTGCACGGTGATTGAATTTCTTTTCTCGTTCTTCGATCCAAATAACTTGGAAAGAGCGCTCCATATACCCATTTTTGTCCTCATTTATTTTTGATGTATTTTATTGGTTTTATTGAAAACTTCATCGTTTTCGTAAGTAAATAATAATAAAGTTCAGCCTGGTTTTAAGGGAAAATAAGGTTCTACATTAATTTTTTTATATTTGGCCTTGTAAAACAAGGAAGGCTCTTATGAAGTTCGAAGATATCATGAAAGAAGTAAAGTTCGAAGTGGAAGTGGACGGCGTAATGCTTGCCCCCGCTATCGTTCAGGATGCAGACAAGGGCGACGTTCTCATGATGGCATGGATGAACGAAGAAGCCCTCCGCCGTACTCAGGAATGCGGCGAAATGGTGTTCTGGAGCCGTAGCCGCAAGGAATACTGGCACAAGGGCGACACTAGCGGTAACGTTATGACTGTTGTGGAATGGGCAACCGACTGCGACAGCGATGCATTGCTCTTTAAGGTTCGTATGCAAGGTCCCCAGGTAGCATGCCACACAGGTGCCCGCAGCTGCTTCTTCAAAGTTTGCGATAAATAGCGTAGAGGATAAAGGAGATCCCGGCACAAGGCCGGGATGACGTGGCAGAATGGGTTGTTCATTCCTTGATTCTACAAGAGAAATGATCCAGCAAAAGGGCTGGAAGCGTTTGCTTCTTGCTGTTTCAGGCGGACTTGACTCCATTTGCCTTGCCCATTATTTTATTTGTAATCAAGAAACTTTGGGCATTGAATGGTTGGGCATTGCCCATGTGCATCACGGACTTCGCGAATGTACCGCAGATCTCGACGCAGAGCTTGTGGAACAATTTGCAAAGGCCCAGGGAGTTCCTTTTTTCAGGAAAAATCTTGATGGCTCCGCCTTAAAAGACGCAGAAGGTTCCCTGGAGGAAAACGCCCGAAAGGCCCGTTATGACGCGTTAAGCCAAATCATCGCTGAAATAAAAGGGAGATCCCGGCTCAAGGCCGGGATGACAAAGTGTGAACAGTCCGGGATGACAAAGTGTGAACAGTCCGGGATGACAAATCCCTTTAAAATTGATGCTATTCTTACGGCACATCACGCGGGCGACCAGGCGGAAACCATGTACATGCGTCTTCGTCGCGGCGTTACGATGGCAGGGCTTACGGGGATTTCCGTGGTTCGCAAATCTTGCACAGTCTCCCCCGCCATTTTCCGCCCTTTTCTGAATGTTTCCCGCGGCCAATTGCTGGAATACGCCCGCCAAAACAACCTGAAATGGCGGGAAGACGAGAGCAATTCCGACACAAGGTTCACTCGCAACCTGATTCGTCATACACTTCTCCCCAACCTTGAACAAAACATTCCTGAGGCCGCCCAACAGCTCTGTAGAATCGCCACTCTGGCAAGCACTGCCTACAACAAGACTTTAGCCGCGGCGGACATACTTTTTACCCCCTTAATCGTCCCCCGCTCTCCCCTGCCCCAAGGCGTTACAGAGGAACCTGACGAGGTGGCAAAATGCACCAAAGTTTTGGTTCTGGATACCCGTAAGGGCAAGGTCTCTCTCTCTGGCGGAAAAGACGAAATTTTACGTCTCTGGCTGGACAAACTGGGGTTCAGATTCCCCGTCGGGACCTTCAAGGGCAAAGCCCTTTTGAATGACCTTAGGAATCTCTCCTATCGTAGTCGTTTCATCGTTAAAAAGCGCCATATTATCTGGATTTGCGACAAAACAGCATCAATGTCCCTTTAAGAATTTGTATCTTGTTATCGTACTGAATTTTTTGAACTAAAAAAAGGTCGATATGAGTCAAAATAAGGGCAAACCAACCCCACCATACCGCAACAAGAATTTTATCATCCTTATCGTGATGATCCTTTTGTTATTCGTCATGTTCCCCTTGGCATCCAAGGAAGGCGAATCCAATATTACGCGTACCGAATTTCTGGCAATGATGGCCGACTCCTCCAAGGTCATCACGGAACTTTCTCTTCACAAGACCCCCGATGGCATTATCATCGAAGGCGCTCGTGAAATGACCGAAGAGGAACGTGCCGAAGCTAAGAAGAACCAGGGTATGCTGGCTCGCTTCACCCGTGCAGACGATACGGCTAAACCCGGCACCAAGAGTTTCACCAGCCATATGTTGGCCATCGAAAACGACCAGATTACCTCTTGGGAACAATCCAAGGGCGTAAAGGTCAAGGTTATCCACGAATCCACCACCTGGATCGATTCCCTGGTGGCATTCCTCCCTGCAATCCTCCTCATTGTATTCTTCTACTTCATGATGAACCGTCAGATGGGTGGCGGCAGCAAGGGCCCCTTTGCCTTCGGCAAGAGCCAGGCTAAGCAGCTTGACCAGAAGAAAAAGACTCTCTTTACAGATGTTGCCGGTTGCGACGAAGCAAAGCAGGACTTGCAGGAACTTGTAGAATTTTTGAAGGACCCCAAGAAGTTCGACGCTCTCGGCGGCCGTATTCCTAAGGGTGCATTGCTGGTTGGCCCTCCGGGTACCGGTAAGACTTTGCTTGCCCGCGCTGTTGCAGGCGAAGCTGGCGTTCCCTTCTTTAGCATGAGCGGTTCCGACTTCGTTGAAATGTTCGTTGGTGTAGGTGCCAGCCGCGTCCGTGATCTTTTCGAAAACGGTAAGAAGAATGCACCCTGCATTTTGTTCATCGACGAAATTGATGCCGTAGGCCGCCAACGTGGCGCAGGTCTCGGTGGTGGTCACGACGAACGTGAACAGACTTTGAACCAGTTGCTGGTGGAAATGGACGGTTTTACCGCCAACGAAGGCGTGATTCTCATTGCCGCAACCAACCGTCCTGATGTTTTGGACAAGGCACTGCTTCGCCCGGGTCGTTTTGACCGTCAGATTGTGGTGGGACTGCCCGACCTGAAGGGCCGTGAAGAAATCCTACGCGTCCACCTGAAGAAGCGCAAGGTACCTCTGGCTGACGACGTTGATGTAAAGGCTGTTGCAAAGGGCACCCCGGGTCTTGCTGGTGCAGACCTCGAAAACCTGGTGAACGAAGCAGCCTTGATGGCAGCCCGATTCAACAACAAGAAAGTCACCATGCTGGACTTCGAAGAAGCCCGCGACAAGCTTTCCATGGGTGCGGAACGCCGTACGCTTCTCATGACCGACGAGGAAAAGCGCCATACCGCCTACCACGAAGCAGGCCATGCCCTCATGACCTTGCTGTGCAAGAACAGCGATCCGTTGCACAAGATTACCATCATCCCCCGTGGCCGCGCCCTGGGCGTCACCATGTCCCTGCCGGAACGTGACCAGGTAAGCTACAGCCGCGAATACGCCGAAGAACGGATCATGATCATGATGTCCGGTCGTTTGGCTGAACTAATTTTCTTCAACCATCAAAGCACCGGCGCAAGTAACGACATTATGCGCGCTACAGAACTTGCCCGCAAGATGGTTACCGAATGGGGCTTCGACGAAGAAATCGGACCTGTATGCTACAGTCGTACTGATGGCGAAGTTTTCCTGGGCCGCGAAATCTCTAAGCCTAAGGAAATGTCCGAGATGATGGCTCAAAAGATTGACAACGCCGTCAACAGCCTGATTAAGAACCTGGACAAGCGCGCCCGCGACCTTCTGGAAGAAAATCGCGAACAGCTGAAGACCTTGGCTGAAGCCCTCTTTGAATTCGAAGTTCTGGACCGCGAAGAAATCGACCGCGTCATGGCTGGCGAAAAGCTCTCCGGCACCAAAAAGAGCCGCCAGTACAAGGCTATGGAAGAACTTGCAGAAAAGCGCAAGAAGGAAAACACTCCTCCTCCCGATCCGGGCAAGCAGCCTCCCGTTGCACCCGTTTCCGACGCACCCGTATCTGAAGTAAAGCCTGCACCCGCTGAAGGCAACCACACTGCCGACGCCAGTGTCGCCGCAGAACCCGAAGCAAAAACAGACTCCGAATCGGAAAACCCCAGGGCTTAACCATGTTTAAAGAAATTCTGTCTAGTTCACGAGCTCTCCCCTGGAAAATCGGCAACGATGTTCTGCCCTGCAGGCCGACGCCGTTAATCATGGGAATTGTCAACGTAACACCGGACAGTTTTTTCGATGGCGGTCAACACAACACTCTGGACGCGGCGTTCACTCATGCAATAAAATTGCTGGACGAAGGTGCGGTCATTCTGGATATCGGCGGAGAAAGCAGCCGCCCCGGCAGCACCCCCGTGCCCGAACAAGAGGAAATCAATCGCGTTTGCCCGCTAGTAGAACGCCTGGTGGAATACGCCAAAAAATCCGGTCGCCGGTTCTACATCTCCATCGACACCGTCAAGTCCAGAGTGGCCGCAGAATGCATGCGCCTCGGCGCACACATCATTAACGACATCAGCGCACTGACCATGGACCCGGATATGGCAAAGACTGTGGCAGACACAGGTGCTTCCGTTGTGTTGAACCATATTCGCGGCAACTTCGGCACCATGCAGCAGGACTTTACCCCTTACGAGAATGTGGTAAAGGAAGTCCACGACGAGCTGATGGACCAGGTTCTCAAGCTTTTGGCCCTGAAGGTGGACCCGCAGAAAATTTGTCTTGACCCGGGCATCGGCTTCGGCAAGACCGCCCTGGACAATATTGACTTGATGAAATCCGTAGAAGACTTTTTGGATGAAGGTTACCCCGTTCTTATCGGTTCGTCTCGAAAGTCCTACATCGGCAAGATGAAGGGCCTGGAGAGCAGCGACCGCTTGATTCCCACCGTGACTGCAGGCATTATTGCAGCCTTGGGTGGAGCAAGTTGCGTTCGCGTCCATGACGTTAAGGAAGCTCACGAATCTATGCTTTACTTGGAGGCCATGAACAATGGTTCTGTTTAGATTATTTGACATCATCGATGTTCGTATGGCGGATATCCTTGATATCCTGCTTATATCCATTATTATCTATTACATCTTTTTATTGTTCCGAGGCACTCGCGCAGCCCAGATGATTTTCGGTGGCTTGCTCTTGATGCTCGCCTGGATCATTGCCCAATGGTGGGAACTCCACACCATCACCTGGCTTATCAGTAACTTGGCAACACTGGGTATCGTGGCTGTGGTGATTCTATTCCAACCCGAAATCCGAAGCGCCTTGACCCGAATCGGCCAAACTGCAAGTAAGCTTGACTTGCATAGTATGTTCTTCCACACCAGCGGCCTGGACGAAATCACAAAGACTATTTCTGCGGCAGCGCAGGATCTTGCAAAGACAAAGACTGGTGCCCTGATCGTTTTGGAAAAGCGCGTGGGCCTTAAGAACTACGCAGACACCGGTGAAATTCTTGATGCAAGAATCAGCACCCGACTTTTGCGTGCCCTGTTCTTCCCTAACTCCGCACTCCATGACGGTGCAGTGATTTTGAACAGCAAGCGCATTGTGGCAGCCGGCTGTATTTTGCCGATGCCCACCGGCAACGCCGAAAAGGAAGCAGGCTATGGTATGCGTCACCGCGCAGCAAAGGCTTTGGCTTCTGAATGCGACGCCTTGGTTATCGTGGTATCCGAAGAAACGGGTTACATCTCTATCGCCTACAGAAACACTCTTCGCCGTAACATCAGCGTCCAGGAACTTAAGCAGGAAATCATTCGCCATTGGGGCGAATTGTTCAATGACGTTCGCGAAACAGAAAAGGCCATTTTGAGCACCGCCGAAAAGAACGGTTAATCCAAGAGGATTTTATGAGCAATTCCCAGAATACTCAAGACAATCAGGAATTACAGAAGAATAGGCGCAAGAAAAAGAACGTGGTTGTTCTCGTTCTCATGTTCTTGCTTTTGGTATGCCTTTTTATTGCACAGTGCCATCTGGACCAGATCAAGCAAGACGCCCTGGCTCAGGAACAGGAAAACGCCTTGGAAATGCAGCGCCGCCATGCCCTGGATAGCCTCCGTCAGGCAGAACAGAGAAAGGCCGACAGCCTCCGCATCGCAGACTCCCTGGCAGCAATTGTGGTTGATACTACTACCGTAGATACCACTCCCGCAGTAGATACTACTCCCGCTCCCGTCAAGCCCAAGGTAAATCGCGACAGCATCCGTCACGTCCGTGACAGCATCAAGCATGTGAATGACAGTCTGGCCGCCATTGAAAAGGCACGTCAGGATTCCATCGACAAGGCAAACAAAGCCATCGCCGACAGCATCGCCGCCGCAGAAAAGGCCAAGGCTGAAGAAGAAGAAAAGAAGCGCATCCAGGATAGCATTCGCAATTCCGACAAGGTCCCGCCCACTGCAGAAATCACTCCCCCTGCCGGCCGATACTACGACCCCATCAAGCTCAAGGTGAAGTGCGACGAAATCAAGTGCAAGACATTCCTCTCCGTAGGCGACACCAATAATCCTGTGGAGGCCGGCAAGGCCATCGAATACAACAAGACCGGAAGCGTATTCTTCTACGCACAGGACTCCGTAGGAAACCGTACTCCTTGGGAAGAAGCCAAGTACGACATGGCCAGCGACAACAAGTGCGGCAAGAACTCCTACCCCGTTCCTGTAAACGGCAAGGAAGTTTGCGTAGACGCCTACGAATACCCCAACAAGGCTGATGAAAATCCCAAGGACATGGTGTCTCAGGAAGAAGCTGCAGCCCTATGCGTCAAGGAAGGCAAGCATCTCTGTTCCATTGAAGAATGGCAGGCAGCCTGCCGCGGTAAGGACAACTTCAAGTACTCCTACGGCGACAGCTACAAGCAAAACAAGTGCAACACCAACACCAAGACCGCCAAGCGCAGCGGCCGCAAGGACCAATGCCGTAGCTGGTGGGGCATGTACGATATGAACGGTAACCTTTGGGAATGGACTTCCAGCCCCAGCAAGGACCATCCCAACATGTTCCTGGTGGCAGGTGGTGCCTGGAATACCAACAATGGAAGCAAGTGTACCGAAAGCAAATTCAGCTTCTACCCCCAGAACCAGTATCCCTCTGTTGGCTTCCGCTGCTGCCGATAAGCGGCTCAGGGCCATTTTTAGGCCAATAGATACAAATGTTTTACACGAAAACCCTCATTTGCCAAGGCAAAAATATCTATTTTAGGTAATATGAAAAAGATTCTCACATTCTCTGCTATTGCTCTTACTTCCCTGTTGTTCTCCGGCTGTAACGAAGGCTCTGCAAACTACGCAGGCTGCTGGCTGGGTGAAGCAAACATGATTTTCGAAGTCATCCCCACCGAGCCCGGCTTCATCATCAGAAACATCAACGGTGACTTGAACGCCACCCCCGTCGACGGCAAGATCTGCGGTAAGAACTCCCTCAACATGATCTACTGCATGAGTGTAAAGGGCGACTCCGCCTATTACGAATTCGGCGACATCACCACCGGATACAAGAGAATTTCCAAGCAGGAATACGAAACCATCTTCGCCGGCTTGAAGAAGCCCGTTGTCGAAGCTCAGTAATTCTCTAAGGGGGGGCCACCCCATTCGGGGACCAACCTCACAAAAAAGTCTCGGTTCAAAACCGAGATTTTTTTATTTAGCTTCGTTCATGACTTCCAGGACTAACTTTTCTACCAAAGCCTGGCTGGGAGCGCTACTCCAGACGCGTTTGATGTAGCCATTCTGGTCGAGCAGCATGAGCGTGGGAACCGCGCGGATTCCATAGCGACGCCACATGTCTTGTGTCGCATCGCGATAAAGCGGATAGGGCGACTTGTGCTTACCGTTATAGAAGGCGTTCAAGGTATTCAGGTCTTCGCTGGAAATACCGATGACCTCAAGCCCTTGGGAAGCGTACTTGTTGTACACGTTGGCTAGGACAGGCAAAGTCTTACGGCAAGGACCGCACCAGGTTGCCCAGAAGTCCAATAAGGTGGCCTTGGGCTTAGCCTGTTTCTTTTCGCCATTCTGGTAGAAGTTTGCCTTGAACTCCGCGATCTTGCTACCGATGGCGGAACCCGTCAAGCTGCTGATATCGTCGGGGCGGTCCGTCAGCTTGACATTCAGAGAAATCTTCTTGCCGTCGCGAAGGATATCCAGTTTAATGTTCTGGCCGGTCTTTCCCTTGGACACCGCATTCTGGATCTGGCTCATGTCCGAAAGGACAGCGCCTTGAACGCCGACAATCTGGTCTTCAGCCTGAATGCCGGCACCGAAGCATCCGGAGTTAGGATGGATTCCCTTTACTACCAGGGACAAGTGGTTCTCGTAGGTAGCCTTCTTGTAGGTTAGGCCCAGCCAGGGAACTGCGCACGAAAAACTTGCGGCCACAGCAACAAGTAAAGCAGTTAACTTAAAGCACTTCATATCTTAGAAGAACATCACACCGATGTTGAAATGGGCCAGAAGATTTGTTTCGTAGTTGATGAGCTTGTCTTCGTCATCGTCTACGATGCCATCACCAAACATGTAGCCCAGGCTGATTTCAAGACGCACCAGGAAGTTTGCCTTGGCCATAGGAACAAAGTCACGACCATAGCCCACAGAAATCATGGGAGAAACATCCATTTCCTTGAAGTTCTCGACGAAAACGCCAGAAACACTTAGGCGAACAAAGTCGTCCATGCTGAATTCCATCATGGAGCCGCCAAAGAAGAATCGGTAGTCTAATCCAGCCTGGTAAACACCACCAACAAAAAGACCTGTGGCAGACAAAGCCAAGGAATGATGCTTGGCTATGCGGAATTCACCAGCCAAGTTGATGCCCACATCCACAGAGCGAAGGTAGTAGCCTGCATCTACGGAACCACCATAGAAGAAGGTGGGAATTTCGCGTGGTGCTTCGGTCTTGGTTTCGTTACTTTCAATAAAGAATCCGGCCCAGGACATCGAGGCCACCAGAGCCATCAAAAGAAGGATCTTACGCATAGTTACTGGACCTTTGTCTGCTTGGGGTTACGGTCGTCATATTCAGCCAAGGACCTGTAGCCTTCTTCCTGAAGGGCCACAAGCAGTTCCTTGCGCATGGCGTGGGCAGCCATCCAGCGGAAAGCCACCACGGAGTAGCACTGCACGGCGTCAACGCCCAACTTGATCAGGTCGTAAATCTTGAAACCGTGGTCAATACCGCCACAAGCGATAACACTCATTTGGGGGTAGTGCTCGCGAATATACTTCACGTTCCACAGCATGTTTTCGTACAACGGACGACCGGACATACCACCGCAGTCACCATCGGCACGGAGCGGGGTCAGGTCCTCGAACTTGGTCTGAACCGGCAGTTCGCTAATCTTTTTGGTGGGATAGGTATTGCCCACAACGACACCGTTCACGCCGCAACGGACCAGCATGTCCATGATGTTCACCAAGTGACGTTCGGAAAGGTCCGGGCTAATCTTTGCATAGACTGCCTTACGGAGAGTCTGGGTGTTACGGAACTTCATGATTTCACCGAAGATCTTTTCGGTAAGGGTCAAGTCCATATCCACGCGGGATTCACCGGTATTGGGGCAGCTAACGTTAATTTCGATGTAATCGCCGGCCTTGTAGGCAATGGAAAAACTTTCTACAACGTCCTTCAGTTTTTCGTTTTCATCGGTAAGGCCCGGGGTTTCTGCAACAGAAACGCCAACGCACATGCCTACCTTGTGAGCCTTCATCAGCTGGGAGTCCACACGCTTGGAAATGATTTCGACGCCTTCGTTATTCAGGCCCATGCTGTTATGGATTGCACGTTCCTCTTCCAAGAAGCCAATGCGCGGACGGTGGGTGTTTCCTTCGCGGAAGTTTCGAGTTGCAGTACCTACGGAAATTCCGCCAAAGCCCATGTTGGCGTAGTCGCAAATGCGCTTGGCCGTCTTATTTGCTCCTGCAGCCAAGATAATGGGGCAACCGAGGTAAAGGGAATTGCTATGGTCCGGAAAGGAAATCACACGCTTCAGGGTCTTTGTCTTGTCCGGATGGCCACCCATAAAAGGAATAAAGGGGGCAAAACGAGCCACATGCTTTAAGGAGTCATGGCGAAATTCCGGGTTGTTATGGAAGATCTTACGAATCAGGGCCAAGACTCTATCACCGAAATTCAGGTAATATTCGTGATTTACGCAATTAAAACTCATTTTCAATCCTTTTGGGGTTGGTGATAGGTATCACTTAAAAGATCTCATTACACTTATAAAATAGCAAATAACAAAAATATCAAGTATAATAAGAGTATCCTGACACGCACTATAGGGATACTTCTTTACTATTTTGTTGCTCGTATTTAAAATGGATGAAACATGGAAAATCAACTTAAAGAAATTATTCACAAGAACATGCCCCAGTACATCGAGAAATTGGGCAGTTTAGTGCGTATTCCCTCTATTAGTTTCGATAATTTCGATCAAAAATTCGTCTTGGAATCTGCCCAGGCCGTCAAGGAGATGTTCCTTGAAGCAGGCCTTACCAACGTGCAGTTCCTGATGCCGCCTAGTGGCCGCCCCACGGTCTATGGCGAAAGCCTGACCTCCCCCGACAAGCCCACCATTTTGCTTTACGCCCATCACGACGTTCAGCCGCCCATGCGTGAAGCCCTGTGGAACACAAAGCCCTTCGAAGCAGTCATTGGCGACAACGGCGAAAGACTTTTCGGTCGAGGCACCGCCGACGACAAGGCCGGTATCATCACCCATTTGGCAGCCCTTGAGCAGGTCCGTGCCCTCAAAGGGAACGATGGCCCTAACCTTAAGTTTATTATCGAAGGCGAAGAGGAATCCGGAAGCGCAGGCTTCGCACAGATCCTTAGCGAACACGCTGAACTTTTGAAGTGCGACGCCGTGATTGTGGCCGACCTGGGTAACTTTGCCAAGGGAACCCCCTCCATCACTACCACACTCCGTGGCATGAGCGCAGTTTCCGTAGAACTCAGATCCACCAAGGCTCCCCTCCATTCCGGATCCTGGTCTGGCCCTATTCCTGACGTGGCCCAGGTTCTCTGCCGCATGATCGCAAGCCTCACCGATGGCACAGGCAAGATTCTGATTCCACATTTCGAAGACAATATGGTCCCGCCCACTGCCGAAGAACTTGCCTCCTACAAGAGCCTGGGCATGACTGAAAAGATTTTCCGTAACGACGGTGGCGTGCTGGATAGCGTACAGCTCCTGGTTCCCGAAGACGAAATCCTTTTGGCCAATTGGCGCAGGCCTTCCATTACCGTAACCGCCATGGAAGTTGGCAGCCGCACAAACGCCGGCAATGTGCTGCAGGACACCGCCTACGCACGCATCGGCATCCGTCTTGCCCCGGGCATGGACGCAGAACACTGCACCGACTTGCTGGTGGACTTCCTCAAGCAGCAGGTTCCCTACGGCATCGAAATCAAATTTGACATTGAAGATGGAGCAAACCCGTTTGTCACCGACACGGACCATCCCTTCTTCAAGCTTATGAGCAGTTCCATGGCAACCGCTTACGCCTCCCCCACCAAGTTCATTGGCTGCGGCGCAAGCATTCCTGGTGCAGAACTGTTCCGCAAGACTTTTGGGGATATTCCAATCCTTCTTACAGGTCTCGAAGATCCTGAATGCAACGCCCACGGTGAAAACGAAAGTCTTTACCTGCCCGACTTTGAAAAGGGAATTCTTGCCGAGACATTGTTCTTCAGAGGTTTATAATGAAAAACCGTCTTGTTGTACTGACAGGAGCGGGCATTAGCGCTGAATCCGGACTCCGAACATTCCGCGGAAACGACGGGATGTGGGAGCACGAGAATATCGACGATGTCTGCACCCCCGAAGGTTACTACCGCGACAGAAAGCGAGTCAAGGACTTCTACAATTTCTTGAGGCGCGGCCTCAAGGAACACGAGCCCAATGCAGCCCATTTCGCCTTGGCTGAACTGGAGCGCCGCCTGGGCGACGAATTCCTGCTGATTACCCAGAACGTTGACGACCTCCACGAACGAGCCGGAAGCCGCCAGGTTCTCCATATGCACGGCGACCTGAACCGCCTTACCTGCGAAAGGAATCCTGCCCACAAGTTCGTTTTCAAAGTGGACGAAACCATGGACACGATTTGCCCCTTCTGCGGAGCCATGAGCCGCCCGGACATTGTATTCTTTGGAGAGACTCCCCAATATATGGAGGAAATCCAGGATGCATTGCAGCAGTGCGAGGAGTTCGTGTATATCGGAACCAGCAGCGTTGTCTACCCTGCCGCAGGTTTCAAGAGTTTTGCCAAAAGCCACGGTGCAAAAGTCACCTGTCTAAACCTGGAAATTCCCACAAGCGACCCCTACACCGATGTTTGTATCCAGGGCAAGGCCACGGAAATAGTTCCCAAGTGGTGCAAGGAATTTAAGTAGGTCTCGTGCACGTTCCACAAACTATTTTTTGACAAACTTCGAATAATTAACGATAAACCTATGGACAACCGTAGGTTTATTTTTATGCAAATCGATTCTCAAGACAAGGTTCTCTCTACCAACATTGCCATTTCTATCCCTAAATTTGCAAAGAGTCTGGACGAGGCTTACCAATACCTTGTAGACATCAAGGGGAGCCCCAACAGTTTAAACACTTCCATTACCTTTTGGAAGGATCGTATCGGCACGCCCATAGGCGAAAAAATCAAGCGGTTTCTGAACAGCGAAAAGATTTGCATTCCCGAAAACCAGCTGACCATTATCGTAAGCAAGGATCTGATTTCCAATCCCGAATTGGCCGTAAAGCTTGTAGACTACATCTTCAAGGAAGACCTTATTCTCATCAACAACAAGGTAAACAACTACCTTCCCATCAAGGTGGAAGTTGACAAGAGTTCCTACCGGTTTATTTCTCAGATCAATGAAATAAACTTCTTTAGGTTTAAGGAACCCGTAAAGATACGTGTAAACTTCAAGACAAACATACAGTTGGACACAATCATTCCAAACATTTCCCAGGAAAAACTTGAAGAAGGCGTTCCTACGGCACCTCACGCAGATTTCTTCAAGGCACTCAAGAAGTACCTGAACGAGCCCGAAAACATATATATCCTTGAAGACCACATCAAGAATATATTCTCGAACAGTGCGAATTTGTCACCTATGATTACTAAGGTCCCCAAGACCCTTGAGGACCTCAAAAACATTCTGTTTAACGAATACATGTATAGAATGCCCATCGATCCGGAAAGTCTTTGCGAAATGGCCTTAACCTTCGGATTCCAAGAAAAATCAAAGGGTTTAAAAAAAATCTACGACAAATATTTTCCCACACATACTTGCTTTGGTAACGAGTTTGAAAATGGGGCGTCCATCTTCAACATTTCTTTTCCCAGCAGTTTTGAAACCATTGAATCTGTCTACAACCATTTGCAGATGCTGATTGAACAGCTTGACAACGCCCAGAATTACCTCAAAGAAGTTGTTGACACATCCAACAGCAATAACAAGTCATTCATCAAAGACGACACCGGAATACACCTGACAATCTCCAGTCCCAAAAGAGAATTTGTAAGCCGTTACTATTTCAATTATTTTAATCTGCAGGCATCAAATAAAGGTTCTAACGATCCCTTCAAAAACTTTCAAGATATGAAAGAGGGCGTTTCGATTTTATTAGCAAACTGTAAGGCCTTGGCCTGGTTCCTGGGTCACGAAGTCATCGCACAGCAACAAAGCAAAAATCAACGGATCCGAAGGCCTGAAATTTGCGATTTCGTGTTTTCGAGAATTGTTCTGGACCCTATGCTTTTTGTAGACTGTGGAAATCCCAGCTACGAAAAAATCAGCAAAATGGTTATGAATCTTTAGGTGGGCGAAGAACAAACTTCTAAAAGGGCGATGCCCGACTTTTAGGCAAAGCAATAAGCTTTGTGTTCGCCGTTATTTACAGCGGGGGCCGTTGCGGAATTTGCGGCGGAGTTCGTCGCGGATTTCACGGGCGGAAGTTCTTCGGAGCGGCACATGGCCTGAAGTTCGGCGCTGCCGCAGGAACACTTTTCGCAACGATCTGCAAAACGGCAGCCCTTCACGAAATCCTTCGGATGCGGCACAGAACCTGGAATAGACTTCAGGTTTTTCATTTCGCTGTGGCTTTCGGGAATGGCTGCAAGCAAGCCCTGAGTATAAGGGTGAAGCGGGCTGTTAATGACTTCGCAGACAGGGCCCACCTCTACAATGCGGCCAGCGTACATCACCGCTACGCGGTTGGCATACTGGGAAACGATACCCATGTTGTGGGTAATCAAGAGAACTGCGGTTCCTGTACTTTCGGCCATTTCCTTCAGCACCGCAAGAACCTGGGCCTGAACAGTTACGTCCAAGGCAGTGGTAGGTTCGTCGGCAATAATCAGCTTGGGCTTGGGCAGCAAAGCCATTACAATGCAAATGCGTTGCAGCATACCACCGGAAAGTTCATGGGGATAGCTGTCGAGAACTCGGTCAGGATCGGTAAAGCCCGCCAGCGTCAGCATGCGACGGATCTCCGCCATGTCATCCCGGGCTGCATTCTTACTGTCATCCCGGGCGCTTGTCCTCGCTTGACGGGGATGACCCGGGATCTCCTTTTTCTTGCAGAACTTGAAAACTTCCAGCAACTGGCTCTTGATTTTAACCACAGGATTTAAGGCCTGCATAGGTTCCTGGAAGATGCAGGCGATTTCTGAACCGCGGATGCGCTGCAAGTCTTTGAGAGGGAGTGTTGCTAGATCCGCGTTGCCAAATTCCACTTCACCACTCACGATTTTAGCGCTAGGCTGCGGGAGCAAACGCAAAATACTCATGGCAGTCACGCTCTTACCGCAGCCAGACTCCCCCACCAGTGCAAAAAATTCGCCAGCCTTAATATCAAAGGAAACACGGTCCGTCACCTGCACCATTGCACAGTCCTTGCGGCCATTGCCAAAGGCAACGGACAAATCGCGGACATTCAGCACAATCTTATTTTCAACTGCGGACACGTTCAATCCTCTCAGATCCTTTTACTTTTTCAGGAAAGCCTTGATTTCTTCTAGGCGCTTGGTGGCCAGTTCACGGCCCTGGTCGTACACTCGCTGAAGTTTTACAGGATCGCTTTCGGTGCGGCCAATACCCAAGGATTCTTCGGGGCAAAGTACCATTACATTACCCAGCTTTTCCTGCTCAAAGACATAGCGGGTTTCTTCGTTGTACATCACATGGCGCCTTGCCACGGCATCCACAAGTTTCGGGTACTTTCGCAGCACAAAGCGCATCAAGCCAACCAGACGGTTGGGCTTTTTCTCATAGGAGCGGGGTTGGGTCAAAATCACGATGTTGCGATTAAAACCGATGGATTCGAAGTACTGCAAGGGGATGGAATCTGCAATGCCACCATCCAAGTACTTGCCGCCATCGATTTCCACAATGTTGGAAACCAGGGGCATGGAGGCAGAGGCGCGCATCCACTCCAAATCATTGCCAAGACCATCATTCATCTTGACATAGGCAGCTTCGCCGGTTTCAACATTGGTTGCTACCATGTGAAATTCCATGGGGTTCTTCACCAGGGCATCGTAATCAAAAGGATCCAGTTCACGAGGAATTTTCTTGTAGCAGAAATCCGCATCGTACAAGTCGCCGGTCTTGATCAAGTTTCTGAAACTGCAGTAACGCTTGTCCTTGGCAAAACGCAGGTTGTAGCGAAGGGCTCGGCCCGGCTGGCGGGACTTCATATTGCAACCGAATGCCGCACCGGCAGAAACACCCACAGCGCCGTCCACCTCAATACCGTTCTCCATCATCACGTCGAGAATACCGCAGGTGAAAAGGCCGCGCATGGCACCGCCTTCGAGAATTACGCCTGTCTTGAATTCGCTCATTTCATTCTCCTATGATCAAGGTCAAGTTAAATGTACCGGTCGCCAGATTTGGGGTCCATGGCATCACGCACACCTTCGCCCACAAAGGTGGTCAAAAGCAAGGTCACAAAGAGAGCCAAAACCGTGCTTACAGAAATCCAGGGAGCATAAAGATTGTTGAGACCCTGGCTCATCAACTCGCCCCAGCTAGGTGTAGGAGGCTGCAATCCAAAGCCCAAAAAGTCAAGGGAAGTAAGGCTGCCGATTCCGCCAATCAAGGTAAAGGGGAACAAAGTCACCACCGGGGTCATGGCGTTGGGCAGAATTTCCTTGAAGAAAATATGACGGTGAGATAGGCCCAACACCTTGGCAGACTGCACATAGGTCATGCCGCGGAGCTTCAGGAATTCGCCACGCATGTAGTAGCTAAGGGAAATCCAGTTGAAGGCCGCCATGATCAGAATCAAAAGCCAGAAGCTACGGCCATAAATACTGCCGATCAAAATCACCACATAGAGCATGGGCAGCGAAGACCAAATTTCAATAAAACGCTGCATGCCCGTATCCCAGAACTTACCCAGGTAACCCTGAATTCCGCCAATGACAATTCCCAGGAAAGTTCCCAGAACAGTTAAAAGCAAGCTGAAGGAAATGCAAATTCTAAAGCCGTGGATCAGGCGGGCCAACACATCGCGGCCGTTAGCGTCGGTACCAAGCCAGTGTTCGCTACTGGGGGCAAAGGGCGGAGTTCCATCGCCGCTTAGGTCGGCCTTCAGGGGGTCGTGGGCAACCGGAGGCATAATGGCCCACATATCGGGGCAGCCGCCGGCACGGGTAAAACCATCCGCCGCATCTTCCTCGCATTCACGGACATCGGCAAAAAGCTTGGCGTAATCCTGTTCCGTATCGTAACTGCCCCCGAATTCCTTTTCGCTATACTGGACGAACGCAGGGAAATAAGTCTTGCCCTGGTAACGCAAAACCAGAGGTTCGTCATTTACCGTCCAAGGGCTGGTCAGCGAAAGCAGATAGACCACCACCAAAACGATCAGGGAATAAAACGCACGTTTATTCTTGCGGAATCGCTTTAGGCGATTTTTTGTTTCTGTGGTCAGGCGGAATTTCATCTTTGAGCAATATAAAAATTTTAAGGGGAAATAAATTTTTATATTAAAATCCGGTACGAAAAAAGGAACAACTGAGTGCGTAGACAAGACAACCAGCGAAATCGAGGAAACGACCCGGAATTCAACCGCGGGCTCGACAGCGAGCATGCCGACGACTTTTCCAATGATTCCCAAAGCCGCGAAAAGAAATCCCGCGGGGAACGTGGGCTTAAGGAAAACAAGGTCCAGAAGGAACGTTGCATTCTAGTCGGTATCGCAACACCCAAGGTTCGACCCTGGCTCGCTACAGAACAGCTGGCGGAACTTGGCCGCCTGGCAGAAACCGCCGGCGCCGAAGTGGTGCAAAGTTTCTTGCAGCGCGTTCAGCAGTTCAACGCCGCCACCCTCATCGGCGAAGGCAAGGTGAACGAAGTCAAGCGGGCCCTAGAAGAAAACGACGCCAAGATGGTGGTCTTCGACGACGACTTGAGCGGATCCCAGGTGCGCAATCTGGAAGCCCGCCTCCCCGGAATCAAGGTTCTGGACCGCACCGGACTTATCCTGGATATTTTTGCAAAGCATGCGGTCACTGCCGAAAGCCGCCTCATGGTGGAAGTGGCCCAGCTGCAGTACATGATGCCCCGCCTGACGGGTGCGTGGACTCACCTATGCCGCCAGCATAACGGCGGTATCGGAACGAAGGGCCCTGGCGAAACCCAGCTGGAAACGGACCGTCGCATGATCCGCAAGCGAATCCAGGAACTGAAGAAAAAGCTTGAAAAGATCGAGGACGCCCGCGAGCAGCAGGCCGAGAACCGCAACGACATTTTCCATCTGGGAATCGTGGGCTACACCAATGCCGGCAAGTCCACCCTCACCAACCGCCTGACCGGCGCCGACGTCTATGTGGAAGACAAGCTTTTCGCTACGCTGGACAGCACGACGCGCAAACTGTTCCTGGAAGGCGAGAACATTATTTTGTCTGATACCGTGGGATTTATCCGCAAGCTCCCCCACAACCTGATCGAAACTTTCAAGAGCACTCTGGGTGTGGCCGCCCACGCCGATTGCATCCTTGAGGTGGTTGACGGAAGCGCCCCGGACTACCGCGAACATCTGGAAGTGACCCACAAGACATTGCAGGGCATTATCAGCCCCGAAACGCCCCGCCTCCGCGTATTCAATAAGGTGGAAACCTGCAACGAAGCCCGCCGTAACGAACTTCGCGAGAACTATCCCGAGGCAATTCAGGTCAGCGCCAAGGAAAACATCGGCATGGAACGCCTCCGGGAAGCTTTCAAGGAACAGCTGGCCGCCTGGCACAAAAAACGCGACGCTGCCGCCGCTCAGATCAAGGAAGAAGTGGAATCGCCGTGGCCCGCTCACCCCGCCGAAAGCGTCTCGGACAAAAGCTTCAACAGCAACCGTAACGAAAACTGGAAAGAACCGGGAATTTACGAAGTCTAAAATCCATCAATACAAAAGGCCGCACCATTGAAGGTTCGGCCCTAATTTTTTCAGGTTCTTGGACTTGCGTAAAGAAAATTTTTCCATCAAAAGCGGGTTCGTCGGGAAATTTCCTGCGTGTTAATAGTGAGCGCAACAAGCGCTCGAAACATGGAGGAATAATGAACAACTCAGAGAACAAGGCTAAAAGCAAGGCAAGACAGATTCCAGTGGAGCTCCAGGGACAGGTTTATCTGGACCCGAAATACGACCCCGCCTTCAAGGAAC
>JAKSIE010000045.1 GCA_024398995.1 Fibrobacter sp. | reverse complement strand
GAACCCGCTACCGAAGAAGAAAAGGAAATCCGCGCCAAGTACGACAAGGTGAAGGGCTCCGCTGTGAACCCGGTGTTGCGTCAGGGTAACTCTGACCGTCGCGCTCCCAAGGCTGTTAAGAACTACGCCAAGAAGAATCCCCACAAGATGGGCGCCTGGTCCGCCGACAGCAAGACTCATGTTTCCTACATGACTGCCGACGACTTCTACGGTAACGAAAAGTCCGTGACCCTGGGTGAAGCTGATACCTTTAAGATTGAATTTGTTGCTGCCGATGGCGCTGTCACTGAACTCCGCGCCGCAAAGCACACTCTCGCTGGCGAAATCCTGGATGCAACCGTCATGCGCATGGCTGCTCTCGAAAAGTTCATCGCCGAACAGATGGCCGACGCCAAGGCAAAGGGCGTACTCTTCTCCGTGCATCTGAAGGCTACCATGATGAAGGTTTCCGACCCCGTCATGTTCGGTGCTTTCGTCCGCGTGTTCTTCAAGGACGTATTCACCAAGTACGCCGACCTGTTCAAGGAAATTGGCGTTAACGAAAATAACGGTCTGGGCGACCTGCTCAAGCGCTTGGAAGGCAATCCGAAGGAAGCTGAAGTCAAGGCTGCCATCGATGCCGCCCTGGCTAACGGCCCGGCTATCGCCATGGTGGATTCCGACAAGGGTATCACCAACCTGAACGTCCCCAGCGACGTGATTATCGACGCCTCCATGCCGGCCATGATCCGTAACTCCGGTATGATGTGGAACAAGGAAGGCAAGCTCCAGGAAGTGAAGGCTTGCATTCCGGACCGCTGCTACGCAGGCATCTACGAAGCAACCATCGATTTCCATAAGAAGAACGGTGCGTTCGACCCCACCACCATGGGTTCTACCTCTAACGTTGGCCTTATGGCTCAGGGCGCCGAAGAATACGGCTCCCACGACAAGACCTTCATTGCCAAGGGCAAGGGCGTTATCCGTGCCGTGAACAGCAAGGGTGAAGTTCTCCTTTCTCAGGACGTTGAAGCCGGCGACATCTTCCGTATGTGCCAGGCCAAGGACGCTCCCATCAAGGACTGGGTCAAGCTGGCTGTGAACCGCGCCCGCGTTTCCAACACTCCCGCTATTTTCTGGCTGGACCCCCAGCGTGCTCATGACCGCGAAATCCAGAAGAAGGTGGAAGTCTACCTGAAGGATCACGACCTCACCGGTCTCGACATCAAGATTATGGACCCCAAGTCCGCCATTACCGAATCCCTGACCCGCGCCAAGGCTGGCCTCGATACCATCAGCGTTACCGGTAACGTGATGCGTGACTACCTCACTGACTTGTTCCCGATTTTGGAAGTGGGTACCTCCGCCAAGATGTACTCCATTGTGCCTCTCATGGCTGGTGGCGGCATGTTCGAAACAGGTGCAGGTGGCTCCGCTCCCAAGCACGTACAGCAGTTCCTCGCAGAAAACTACCTGCGCTGGGATTCCCTGGGCGAATACTTCGCTCTGGTTCCGTCCTTCGAACAGATTGCCTCCACTACCGGCAACAAGAAGGCCAAGGTTCTGGCAGATACTCTGGACGAAGCTAACGGTCGCATTCTTGAAAACAACCGTACTCCGGCCCGCAAGATCGGCGACCTGGACAACCGCGGTTCCCACTTCTACCTGGCAATGTACTGGGCCGAAGCCCTTGCCGCACAGACTGCCGATGCAGAACTGGCTGCAAAGTTCGCTCCTGTTGCCGCAGCCCTCACTGCAGGCGAAAAGGACATCGTCGGTGCCCTTACCGCTGCCCAGGGCCAGCCCGTAGACATCGGTGGTTACTACTTCCCCAAGGCAGAACTGCTGAAGAAGTGGATGCGCCCTGTGGATGCCTTCAATAAGATCATTGACAGCATCTAACAAATATCACTCGTGCAAAAGAGCGCGAAAAAAAGGACCGGATTCACTTCCGGTTCTTTTTTTGTATAGTCTATCAGAAACTAACGAAGTAACGTTTCTGTTGGGGAGCTCGAGGGGGGAGAATCCTCCCTCGAAAAATACAAGCATCTAAGGGGGTTGAGGGGGATGACCCCTCTATCGAAAACTTTGCGAAGAAAAAGTTTTCGTTGGGGAGCTCGAGGGGGGAGTATCCACCCTCGAAAAAATACGAGCATCTAAGGGGGTTGAGGGGGATGACCCCTCTATCGAAAACTTTGCGAAGAAAAAGTTTTCGTTGGGGAGCTCGAGGGGGGAGTATCCTCCCTCGATTTATGATAGACTTCCTTCGATAATCCAGCGGCAAAGTTCCTCGATGCTTGCGTAGTCGGGAACTGTTTTTACAAAGTTCGGAGCCTTGCAGCGCTCAATGAACTTGCTCCAGGTGGCCTCGTTCTTTGATTCCAGACCCAGGTGTTCTTCGATGGCACCCTTGGTCCAGACCCAAATGCCTTGGCTACGGAGTTTTGCGTGGATACTCTTGATGGGGCGCTCGGCCTCGGGCATGGCGGCCATCATGGCGTAAGCCTGGGCTGCAGTCGTGTTGCTATGCTTGCTTACTGGTAATCCGTTCACCAAGCGCAGGTGCTGGTGGAATGCCAGTTCCCTAAAGAGGCGCAAGCAATATTTTATGTCAGGATCGTTATAATCCAGGAATCCGTCGTGAGTTGCTGTGGTGAATGCGTAGTCCAAGTCTACAATAGCTCGGACCGGCATATCCATGGCATCTAGGACCTGCATGCTCTTGCGGGTGTTGCTGACGCCACCTTGGCGCACTAGGGCACACTTGATTAACGCGAAACTCTGGCCGGTAATGCGTTCGAACAAAGCGGGTAAAACACGCAGTTCTGTCTTACCTTCGGTAAGCAGTACATAGTCGGCAAATAAAAGCTCGTTACTGTTGCTCAGGCTAAACAACATCTGGAGTTGGCTGGGCGCATCCTGAACCACCTGATGGACTGCGTCTTCCATT
The DNA here is from genome assembly GCA_024398995.1 of Fibrobacter sp. Lineage (GTDB taxonomy): Bacteria > Fibrobacterota > Fibrobacteria > Fibrobacterales > Fibrobacteraceae > Fibrobacter. Next base: position 16,815 of record JAKSIE010000045.1, on the reverse strand, counting down.
CGCTTGCGCATAAAGGTGCCGCGCTCCTTGTTCTTACGAATCAGGAGGGATGTGCTTACGTCTTCGCTTGTAACCATCTGGGCGCTGTGGGTGGCGAACACCACCTGATAGCCTTCGTTACTTAGATTCTTCAAAGCCACGCGGACCAGTTCCACAGCTTGTGGGTGCAAGTACAGTTCCGGAGAATCAATGAGCAGCAGGGTGCGACTCAGATAATGGTTGTTGTGGTGCTTCTTGATGTCGGCCAGGTAGCGGATCAAAGCCATCTGGATTGCTCTCTTGGAGCCTGCGCCCATACGGGAAATGTCTCGTTCAAATCCGTCGTCTTCGTCCACCACCTTGATGCTTGCTTTCTTTAGGAATGTCTCCAGTGTTGGTACGGGAATATCCAGTTCCACCTTGACGCTGGGGAACAGAGGGCGCAATTTTTCGTTCACATCCTTGTCAAAGGCAACCATCTCCTCGGCGCGGTTTTCGCTATCAGGCGAAAGAATGTCGCTAAACTTGTTCAGCAGCATATTGATTTCGCCACCGAAACGCCTTTCCAGGGGCTTGAAAATTTCATGCAGCAGCTTAGTGAAGGCCTGGTTTCCTTCAAAGTCCCAAATGGCGATGGATTCCGGGAACATGCGGGTGAATGCAGACATAAAATCATCGTCTGCTCGGACCCATTCCTTGTTGTTCTTGCCATTTCGCTTGTTAGAAGGCACAAAAACGAAGGTTTCTACAGTTTCAGGATTTTCGCCAGGGACCCTCTGGAGTTTTTTGACGCGGAGCCTTCCGGCGGTGGGGCCGGTAGTCACCAGGAAGGGGAGGATGGCCTGGGACTTGTCTTCGCCAAGCCTAGCCAAAACCTGCTCGGATATGCCGTCAAAACAACCCTCGACCTCTACGGGCTCGTTGGGATTGTCGAAATAGGAGATATCCAGGGAAAAATGGGACAAAAGCCAGCGGATTCCCATCAAAATATTGGTTTTGCCGGCGTTGTTATAGCCAATCAGGGCTGTAAAACTACTGAGCGGAAACGTCTGTCGTTGGATGGAACGCAGATTTGCGATAGTAATCTCGGAAAGTCTTAAAGCCTGTGGTTGCATATCTTGAACATATATAAAATTCAGGGACAGGGAGGCCAAAAAAAGGAAAAATCGCGATTTTGGTGTGTTTTGAAACAAAAAAGCCTACATTTTATCGTTGTCTATAGGCAACACCTTTACTTTTTTTCGTTGTCTAAAAAACGTTAAACATATCTATATTTATATTGAGTATTATGAGATTTGGGCTAAAATATGGTTTTCTTGCTGCCGGAATGGCCAGCCTGCTGTTTGCTGGCTGTAATACTGGTGTTGCTGGAAACAGTGCCGAAACGGGTTCTCCCGAACTGGCCGGAGTCCTGTATTTGGACGATGGTGAACCGGCAAGCTTTGCCCGAGTCCGAGTGGTTGGTTCCAGCTTTGACTACTATCGTGGCGATGACTTGAGCGACGTTATCGAGGTCGTTGCTGATTCCAATGGTGCTTATGCAGTAGATTCCATGCCGGGCATGAGATCCTTCTCCTTGGAAGCTTACCACGAAGAATCAGGAAAGCGATTGCTGGTTCACAACCTGGTCAAGGAAGACAGCTTGGTCGTTAACGATTCCCTGTTGGATCCTGGTACTGCTCTACTCAATGTGGAAAATGCTCTGGAAGACGATGTGGACGGCATGGATGGTGAGGCTACCATTGTGGGATCCACATTCTTGCAGCCTGTTAAGGTTAAGAAGGGCGTTGTCCAAATAGACTCCTTGCCGGCAGGTGAACAAGATCTTGTTATCCATCTCTTTGGTAAGGATACTCTGGGTGCTGCGTTCCGCGAATTGAATGTGACTGCCGGCGATACAATTGTAGACACCATTCCTGAGGCTGTTATCAGAACCTTCAAGGCACCTCTTGCCTTGCCCAAGGGTGATGAGTTTGATTCTACTTACGTTGCAATAACCGATATTCCTATAGCATTGCGTCTAGACGGCTCTGTTGATGGTTTTGATGGACTAGCTGCCAGGGGCAAGGGCCGATTTGAAGCTTATCGAATCAATGTGGATGGAAAACACTCTGCTTCTCTTCCTATTAGCATTAGCCGAATGGATACTGCCGCTAAGGAAGCAGTTTTCTGGGTTCGCGTAGATTCCTTGAATTTTACCGACTCTCTCCTGATTGAATTTAACTCTATTAAACCGGCCGTCTATGCTACGGATGTATTCAGGACCCTAGGCCATTTCCGTACGGTGTGGCACTTTGATGCTGGAATCCAATCTTTGGAAGATGCTGCCGAAGATGACGAAGTTTCCGTGGGTACTCCCTACAATGTAGAGGAAATTGACGGTGCCGTGGGCAAGGCCTATCACTTTAGTGGCGCGGTGAATTCTTCTGTAGTAATTGAAAAATCCGCATCTGGGGAATTGAATTTCCCGGCAGATACCTTGAGCTATAGTGTTTGGGTTCGCTTGGATGATATTAAGGACTCCAGCATGATTTTCTCCAAGGATGGCCAGTACAGCTTGGTCTATGATCCTACTGCAGGCTTTATTGCTGGATATCGAGAGAAAAGTGGCGATACTAATTATGCCCACACATTCCGCAGTGGCGATAGCCTCATTGTGGAAGGCGCATGGAATCATATCTATTTCTTGAATCGTTCGGGCAAACAGAGTTTTTACGTCAACGGAAAACTCATTCCCCAAGAAAAGACGAAGGTGACCTCCAGTCATGCACGTTACGAGACCTCGCTTCTGGTCCTTGGTCGTTCCTTTAACGGAGCTATCGATGAACTGGTCTTTAGCGATGGCCCCCATTCAGAAAACTGGATCAAGATTCTCTACATGAACCAGAATCCAGACGAAATTTGGCCGAAATTCTAAAAATTTAGCACAATTTGGTTTTTAAGGCGTTGTAATGTTTTGCAACGCTTTTTCTATTTCTGAAGGTGAATTTTTTTTGCTTTAAAGTATCTTTATGCTGGGATTTGGGGCTTTAAACCCTATTTGGATATAAGGATTAGGCACAATGAAAAAGTCTTTTGCAGGCCACGTCGCAATGGTGGGCGCCGCAGTCATTACTCTTAGCTCGTCTTTGTTCGCCCAAACCGATAGCACTTTGCGTCAGTTGGCCGAATCCCGCGGTCGCTTCGTGGGTTGCATTTTGAACTCAAACTGGTTTAACTATGGTCTTGGTGATGACGCCGAGATTTACGAAAATACTCACAAGTCCCAGTTCAATATCGTGGTTGCCGAAAACGAAATGAAGTTTGATGCCACGGAACCCTCTCGTAATTCCTTTAATTTTAAGAATGGCGATAAGCTTTTGACTTACGCAGCTGCTAACGGCATGCAGGTTCGCGGCCATGCTCTGGCTTGGCATAGCCAAGTCCCTCAGTGGGTACCCGATTTGGCTGCAAAGGTTGAAAAGGCTGGTGGTTCCGCTAAGGATACTTTGCTTGCCGTATTAAAGAATCATATTGAGAATGTGGTAGGCCACTACAAAGGCAAAGTCCGTGAATGGGACGTGGTGAACGAGGCTATCGACGATACCCAGCCTGCCGCCTGGCGTTGTGGTTCTAGCCAGAATCCCTCGGTTTGGTGCAAGTACATTGGCCGCGAATTTATTGACTCTGCCTTTGTTTGGGCTCATAAGGCCGACCCTGACGCAAAACTTTACTACAACGATTATTCCTTGGAATGGGGGCTTGCCGCTGGAGCCAAGGCCCGATTCGCCGTAGACTCCGTTGCAAAGCGCTTGAAGGCTGCGGGTATCTACATTACAGGTGTCGGCACCCAGACTCATATTTCTGATTATCACGTTACAACTCCTCAGAACGTAAAGGCTCTGGCTCAGGCTCTGGAAGCCGAAGGCTTGACCATGCAGATTACGGAACTTGACATTGGCTTTGACAAAAAGGACGTTTCCAAGGCCGATTTTGAGGCCCAGGGACATTTGTACCGTCAGTTTATGGATGTGTTCCTGGAAGCACCCAACATGGAAGCTTTTGTTATTTGGGGTTTTTCTGATAAGTACAGCTGGCTCGCAGATTTGTACAAGTACAATGGCTTGATTTATGATTCTAGCTTTGCAAAGAAACCGGCCTACGATAGCCTGGTTGCTAGCCTCAAGTCTCATAGTGCAGATAAAGTAACAAAAGTCGCAGACGCTGTTCCCTTGGTTTGGGAAAACACGTCTCCCTTTGGAAATGCTTCCTATGTCATTGTGGATTATAGTCAGGCTGGCGCCGAATCCCGCGGAGAATGGTCCGGTGATGTGAAGAATGGAAATGGCAAATTCGTTTCCGAGGAACTTGCTGGCAAAAAGGGGTACGTGAATGTTCCTTTGGCAGGCTGCGATCAGAATGCGGATTATTGTGGCTACCAGCACGCTATTTATACACTGCCCCAGGATGCTGTGGATTCCAATTTCTTGAGCAAGTGTGAGGCTTTGGTATTTACAGCTTATGGTCCTACAGGTAGTACGGCCTATGTGAATATTGGCGTTAACGATCCTAAGATGACTTTGCAGAATGGCCGCCCCCTCAGTGCTAAGGTTTGGGGTGGAATGACGGTGGATTTGCAGGCTGTTCGTGACGCCGATGTAAAGCCTACCCAGCTGACATTTAACAGCAGCAATACTTCTGCTATGTATATTGCAAAAATTGAGGCTGTGGGCTGCCCTGATGAAAATAGTGCGAATACAATTACCCCCAGCGGCATTAAAACGGCCGTCAAGCCGGGCGTTGTCCGCTTTGACGGAAGACAGCTTTTTGTCCCTGCGGCCGCCCAGGTGGATTTGTTCGATATGCAGGGCCGTCCGGTGTTCAGTGCAAGGGATGATGGTGGTGTTATTGGCCTTTCTTCTGTAGCCAAGGGCCTCTATGTGGCTCGTGTTCGCGTGGGCTCCAATAGCCTTGTTCGCCAGATTACTGTTAAATAGCCTTTGAACTAGATTTCTATGGCAAAGCGAAACTTCCCAAAATGGGAAGTTTTTTTTGTTGATGTCCCGAAAATGGGCTTTTTCTTGCAAAAAAAGGCTGGTTTGGTAAATCTCGGGGGCGCAACTTTTGTATTTTTGGCTGGAATTAGATTTTTTATACAGGTAGGTTTACTCTGTTGTTTCGATTGTTGTTTGCCCTTGTTGTTTTGGTAGGCTTTGCACAGGCTCAGCTTTTGGATATGTCCGAAATGTCTGAAAGCTATATGGTGGAAAATGCCGTTGCGAAAGTGAAGGTCGAAGGTACCGTTCACATGGATCCCCGCGCAGTGATCAGCCGTGTTGGCGTCAAGGAAGGTCAAAGCTATTCTCCCACGGCCCTCTCTGAGAAGGTCCAGTCTTCCGTAACCTCCTTGTATGAATCAGGTCTTTTTGATGACGTTACCGCCTGGGTTGACTATGTAGGCGAAGGTACCGATGTGGAACTTATCTTTAAGGTTAAGGAACTCCCGGCACTGGATACTGTTGTTTTTGAAGGTTGCGATGATGTTAGCGAAGAAGACTTGCGCCTTAAGGTTCGTTTGATTCCTGGCCAGGTTTATAGCAAGAGCCAGCTGGAACGTGATCGCCAGGCTATTTTGGACCATTTCCATTCCGAAGGCTATCTCCTTGCCGAAGTTGGCTATCGTGAAACCGAAGCCGACGAAAACAAGAACCAGGTGACCTTTATTGTCCGTGAAGGTGGCAAGGTCAAGGTTCGCGAATTCGATATCCAGGGTAACAGCAATGTTCCCCGCGAAGATATCATGGACCACATGAACACCAAGCTGGACCAGTGGTGGGGTGGTGGCGAATTTAAGGAAGATGTGTTCGCTGCAGACCGCGATTCTGTGTTGAACGCTATCCGTCATTTCGGCTACCTGGATGCTGAACTTACTGAATACAGCGCCGAATATCTGCCGGATTCTAGCTGTTTGTTCTATATGGGCCGTATGGTTCCCATGGGTGCTAAGCTTGAAAATCTGTACGAACAGCTGAATGTTGCTCTGGCAGATACATCTTCTGCGTTGAACAAGATGGCTGGTAAGCCCACCATGCAGGTGACCCATATTTTCCGCAATCATCGTTCCATTGGTGAAAAGCAGTGGGTGACCAGGTCCGTGCCTAAGGTCAAGTCCGAAGAAGATGCCTGGAAGTACTTGAATGACATTATCCGCTACGAAGATGCTCGTAAGGAATGGCTTTCTGTTGTAAAGAACCATAAGTGGACCAACCCCAAGATTGACTCCCTTAAGAAGATCGGCAAGCTGAATGGTTACCAGGAAAAGCTCTTGGTCCGTTACATGATCGAAGACATGTTCCCGGCCTTGAACAAGTACGACGAAATCAAGACCTCCAGTGCAATTCTCGTTCATATTCATATGAACGAAGGCCGTCGCTACTATATGGGTGGCCTGCACTTCTCTGGTAACGAAGTTTTGAGCGACCAGATGCTGAATTACGTGTATCGCCTGGATAGCGGCAATGTTTTCGACCAGTACCTCTATGAAGCTTCTCGCAAGGCCTTGATTGACGCATATCGTGAAGATGGTTATCTGTTCGCCAACTACGAAGAAGAACGTACCTTTACTAACGATTCTATTGTGAACCTGTCCTACAAGATGACCGAAGGCCTCCCGGCCCAGATTCATAAGGTTCATATTCGCGGCAATACAAAAACCAACGAAAAGGTTATCCGTCGCGAAGTCCGTCTGTTCCCGGGTGATACCTATCGCCAGTCCGCTTTGGAACGTAGCTTCCGTGAAATTATGCAGTTGAACTACTTCGACATGGTCATACCGGACATCAAGGTCGTGGGTGAACAGGAAGTGGATCTTGACTTTGTCGTCCAGGAAAAGGAAGCTGGTACTGGTCAGTTTAGTCTGGGCGTTTCCTATAGTGAAAGTGATGGTCTCGTTGGTACTGCTTCTATTTCTATTCCCAACTGCTGTATGGGCGGTGGCCGCGCAGCATCCTTGAGCGTGGAATATGGTGCCGACAAGAAGAGTGCATCTATCAGTTTCCAGGAACCGTGGCTCTTGGATAAGCCTATTACCTTGGGTGCTAGCTTGAGCTACTCCTGGTGGAATATGGAAGACTACAATGACCCGGATATTACCCGTTATGGTGGTAGCGTCTATTTGGGTAAGCGTCTTAAGTGGCCCGATGACTACTTCTATGGCCAGATCGGTTACAGCTGGCTCATGAACAAGCAGGGCGACAATATTCCGGGTAGCTATGTGGTTTACACCGGTATCGAATCCGCTATTAACTTCCGCTTGATTCGTGATGATAAGAACCTGCCGCAGTTCCCCACCGATGGTTCTCGTTACGTCTTGGATATGCAGTGGGCTGATGGCTACCTGGGCAGTGACTTTGAATTCTTGAAGACCGAACTTACTGTGAAGTGGTGGTTCCCGCTGTTTAAGGATCGCTTGACCTTGGCTTTGACCAACCAGTATGGTGTTATCGTGGGTGACCATCTGCAGTATCGTACTTTGTACACAATGGGCGGCGCCTATGGTTACGAAGGCATGATGCGTGGCTACAGCTCTGGTTCTATCGGTTACCGTCGCTTGGGCCGCAGCTACCAGTACATTGGTGCTGAACTCCAGTTGGGCCTTGTTCCCCAGACCTTCTATCTGTTGCCCTTCTTCTTTGATGCAGGTAACGTATTCGGTGAACGCTATGACCCCAAGACCCAGGTTCCTGTGCCTAGTCGCAGTCCCCTTGCTGAATGGGATCCCACTAGCCTCAAGAAGGATATCGGTTTCGGTTTCCGTGTAGTTGTTCCTATGCTGGGTATCATTGGCTTCGACTTCGCATGGCCTCTGGATGTGGGTGAAAACTACACCGGCACCAAGAAGGATAAGGTGGGCGATATGGAATTCAACTTCGTTATCGGCCAGGGCTTCTAAGGAGAAATTTATGGTTAAGAAACTTCTCGTAGTTTTGACTCTTGCTTTGTTCTTCGGCGCCTCCGCAGGCTTTGCCGAAGACGGCCTCCGCATTGCTCATGTAGATTCCAAGCTGATCTTTGACGGCTATAAGGGCACCAAGAAGGCTCAAGAAGAATATGACCGTCAGGTGGCTAAGTGGGAACAGCAAGGTAACTTGCTCCAGAAGGAACTGGCAGCTATCAAGGAAAAACTTGATAAACAGGTCCTGATGCTTTCCGATGAAAAGAAGCGTGAACTTGAAGCGGAATACGCTAAGAAGGATACGGAGCTGAAGAGTTTCATTGACCGAGTCTACGGACGCAATGGCGAACTGATTTCTGAAAATGAAAAGGTTAGCGCTCCGATTATTCAGCTGATCCGTAAGGCTGTTACCGAAATCGCCTTGCAGGAAGGTTACGACATGGTGGTTGACCGCGCCACAGGTTCTGTTCTTTTCTGGAAAAAGGACAATGATCTGACTCAGAAAGTTTTGGAATATTTGAACAACCGATAAAGTGAGACCAATATGGCCGACAATAAAGCAGAAAAGTTTGTATTCTACATGTACAAGATGTGCAAGAGCTATCCCAACAAGGAAGTTCTGAAGGACATCTCCCTTAGCTTCTACTATGGCGCTAAGATTGGTATTATCGGTCAGAATGGTGCTGGTAAGTCTACGCTTTTGCGTATTATGGCCGGTATCGATAAGGAATTCCAGGGCGAAGCCTGGATTGAACCGGGCCGTACCGCAGGCTACCTGCCTCAGGAACCCCAGTTGGACCCCAACCTCACCGTTAAGGAAAACGTGATGCAGGCTGTGGCCAAGAAGCAGGCTATCTTGGATCGCTTCAACGAAATCTCCATGAAGTTCGCAGAACCCATGGAAGATGACGAAATGAACAAGCTTCTGGATGAACAGGCTAAGCTTCAGGACATCATCGACGCTCAGGACCTGTGGAGCCTGGACCGCAATATTGAAATTGCTATGGACGCTCTGCGCTGCCCGCCGGGCGATTGGCCGGTGACCAACCTTTCTGGTGGTGAAAAGCGCCGTGTGGCTCTGTGCCGCCTGCTTTTGGAAGAACCGGATCTGCTCTTGCTGGACGAACCGACCAACCATCTGGATGCAGAAACCGTTGCATGGCTGGAACGTCACCTTCGTGAATATAAGGGCTCCGTCATTCTCGTGACCCATGACCGTTACTTCCTGGATAACGTTACCGGTTGGATTCTTGAAATCGACCGCGGTCGTGGCATTCCTTGGGAAGGTAACTATGCCCAGTGGCTGGACCAGAAGCTGGAACGCATGAAGAACGAAGAGAAGGGCGAATCTGACCGTCAGAAGCGCCTGGCTCGCGAACAGGAATGGGTCAAGCAGAGCCCCAAGGCTCGCCAGGCCAAGAACAAGGCTCGTCTTAAGGCTTACGAAGACTTGCTGGCTGAAGACTCCAGAGAAAAGATTAATGTGGCTCAGATCCACATTGCTAACGGTAACCGTCTGGGTGACATCGTTATTCAGGCTGAACATCTGCAGAAGGCCTTTGGTGAAAAGGTGCTGTTCGACGACTTGAACTTCAGTCTGCCCCGCTCCGGTATCGTGGGCATTATCGGCCCCAACGGTGCTGGTAAGACCACCTTGTTCAAGATGATTACCGGTTCTGAAAAGCCCGATGGCGGTACCTTGAAGATTGGTGAAACCGTTCAGATCATCAGTATGGAACAGGGCCGCGATTCTCTGGATGATTCCAAGACTGTTTGGGAATCCATTACCGGCGGTAACGACGAAATTATGGTGGGCGACCGCAAGATGAATGGCCGCGCCTACTGTGGCTTGTTCAACTTCACTGGCGCTGCCCAGCAGAAGAAGCTGTCCACCCTTTCCGGTGGTGAACGTAACCGCGTGCTTATGGCCAAGAACCTGCAGCAGCCCGGCAACCTGTTGTTCCTGGATGAACCTACCAACGACTTGGATATCGAAACCCTCCAGGCTCTGGAACAGGCAATCCTCAAGTTCGCAGGCTGCGCCGTGATCATCTCCCATGACCGCTGGTTCCTGGACCGTATCGCAACCCACATCCTTGCTTACGAAGGCGACTCCAAGGTTGTCTGGTTCGAAGGTAACTGGAGCGAATACGAAGCCGACCGCCGCAAGCGTCTGGGCGAAGATGCAGAAAATCCCAAGCCCATTAAGTACAAGACTCTCACAAGAAATTAAAGCATTGCTTTAATTTCTTGAATTACGAAGTATGAGTTATGAATTATGAGGTGGCGTGAAGGATCGCGAAGCCCCTTCGTACTTTGTAATTCATAATTCATAATTAAATTGCGAAGCAATTTGCATGATTCTTCACGTTCTTAAGCATGAACTGCGATTGGTTATCCGGGAGCCCCGCTTCTGGATTCCTTTTGTGATTCCACCGGTGATTCTGGCGGCATCCCAGGGAATCGCCGTGAGCCGCTACGGCGGGGCTATCATGCAAGGTATGGAAGGCTACATGATGCTTTTGCTGGGTTGCCTTATGGCGCCTATGGGTGCACCTCTTGCTGCCGACAGTTTTGCCGGAGAACGTGAAAGAAATTCCCTGGAGTTGTTGCAGCTTTCTCCCGTCAAGCCTACCCATTTATTCTGGGGAAAATTGTTTGCTGTGTTGCCTTTCCCGTTGACGTTTTCTTTGATGGGAATTTTAGTTTACTGGATTTCTCACCCGGCAGTCAGTGGGACAACTGCACTGGCTGCGTTGTTTGGAGCGGCGTCTGTTTGCTTGCTGGTGACTTCCTTTACCTTGCTTATTTCCTTGAAGGCGAAAACAGTGCGTGCTGCAACTCAGAGTTCCCTGTTTTTGGTGGTTCCTCTTTTACTGATGGTGCAGTTTGGCTACGAATTTTTCTTAAGAAGTCTGGCAATTCCTGCAATGACCTTGCTTGTGTCTTGCCTTATTAGCCTAGGCGTTACTTTTATAGGAATGCGTCGTTTCGTAAGCCTTTAATCCAGCTTTTTTGTTCGGCCTGGTGAATGGATTCGCCGGGCCTTATGTTTCCGATAATCATTGGGGATTTTGGGTCGTGTAATTGGCGGTTGGCAAGGACCAGCTCCTTGCTGTAGTTGGCGTAGCAGTAGCGGCAAAGATGAGGGCAAGTGTTGTAGGCGCCCACGTCGCAGCCAATAATGCATTGACATTCGGAGCGGGCGAAATTCTTCTTTGGTGGCTGTAGGCATAGGCCTTGGCTGGAAAGATCCAAGGCTTTTTCGATGACAGCGGCAGTGCTGCATCCTTCGCAAATCACACCGTATTGTTCCAGGTCCTTGCCTTCGGCGCAGGTCTTGATTTGAATGTCGAACTGCTTGCCGATTTCAACGAATGCCTTTGCCAGAACAGTGCGTTCTTCGCTTGAAACTTCACGAGCTTCGGGAAAGTTCTTTTTTACTTTGCTGTACAAGTCGATGAAGCTGATGACGCAGGTGTGGGTGTATCCCGCCAGCTTCGATGCCATGACTTCAAAGGATTTGATGTGCTGCTCTACGGAATATTTTTCGTTGATGAAGATGGGGTCGTAACGCCATTGGACGGCGTCGCCTGAGTTTGCAGATTTTGCGATACCCACGGCTCGGGACAATTCCTTGAAACTTTCTACAATGTTGTGCTTGTTGGAAACGTTGGGCTCGATGTCCTTTCCGTAGGGTGTTAGCGTTACAAACCAGAATTGACGAAAGGTCTGCAGTTCCTGCAAGTGGGGAAGCATAGGCGTGGGATTCTTGGTGCAGAATGCAATGCAGTCCACAACTTTCGGGTCCAGCTCGTAGCGGGTAATCTGATCAGGATTGTAGGGATTGCGGACTAGAACGTAGCCTTCTCGGATTCGATTCATGAACCATTCCGAGTAAAAGGCTGGAATATCTGTCCGCATGCCCGCTTGGATAATCATAGATATTCGCTTAGGGTGAGATGCTGGTCGATGACTGCATTGTTGAGAGAATCTGGCGGAACTGTTCCACACAGAATGCAGGATTCTGGAAGAAATTGTCGGCTAGAATTTCCATGATTTCTTCGGAATATTCCGTCTGCTTGCTTAAAAGTTTTACCGCATTGATTTTTACGGTTTGCGGATTTGCTGGTGGCTCAATAATTCTTCCATCGGGATTGATGTTGCCTAGGATGTTGCCGAACTTCTGTACCATGATCCAGAAATAGATGGCGAATTGTACCTTGGTAAGGTTGTCTCCGTCAAAGAGGCTCTTGGCGTAATAACGGAAAATCAGGTAGGCTACGATTCGCGCGCCGTCTTCTTCTGTAAATAAGCTGGTGTCGAAACCAGTTCGGCATGACTCCGGAGATGGCCATCCGTTGCGAATCATTTGTTTGTAGGCGGTATCCCATGCAGGCCCGTAGCTTTCGCCTTCACCAAGAATTTCGATCCAGGTTTGATGAACTGCGTCGGGGGAAAGCTGGTTTTCGCCGCTATGCTCCTCGCAAAGACTTTGGGTCGGATCTTCGCAGTCTGAAACGGCTACGGCAAAATCCAGAACTTCAATAAGCCTTTCGTTTAACGGAATACTTTTGTTGTTGAGAATTCCAAAGATGGCATTGCGCTCTTCGAAAATGGCGTCACGGGCTTCTTCTGCGCCTTCTGGCATTTCGTCGGAATCGTCGTCGACTTCGGATTCTACAAGGGAGATCCCGGAACAAGTCCGGGATGACACTTCAGCGGCCTGGGAGGTAAGCAACAGCCTCACAGCTTCTTCGCAGCAGAGCCCCAAACCTTTTTCCATAATATCGCCGTAGACCTCCACGAATCGCGGGTGTTCGCGGCAAATATCGCAAAGAATGGTCTCGCCAGATTCGTCGCAATCCGTTCCGTTACAGCCCAAATTGCAAATCATTTCGCAAAGCCCATCCTTCTTTAAGAAGGGGCAACGATCCCCGGGCAAAAGTTTAAAATGGCCGTCTTCGATGTTTTTCAGAAGTTTCTGCAAAAACAGGGCGCGGTTCTTGGAACCTTCGCTTTCCAAGTTTTCGCTGGAACTTTTCTTTGCCCAGTTGCTGTACTTGGCCAAACTTCGGTCATCTACATCGATTTCCCAGCCGACGCAACAAGTGTCAGTGCATTTGTCTGCAATACAATGGAAATCAGAATAAAAATCAGGTACGCGAAGAAGCATGGCCTAAAACTAGAAATAAAAGTAATCCTTTGTGAGAAATAATATTTAGATTAATTGCCGGGTTTTGAATTAGAGAGAATAAAATGGATCGTTTAACATTGTTTGGTGCATTGGCCGGTTTGGCAGTCGGGTTGTCTGCCTGTGGCAATGAAAGTGGCGGAACCCAGCCTGCCGTTGAGGAAAGTAGTAGCTCGCTACCTACGAATCTTTCATCCTCCAGCTCTTCTGTGCCAGAATCTTCTGCATCAGTAATTCCTGGCGATACTTCGACCATTTCATATTCTTTAAAAGCTTTTGAAGGTCCATTTACCAATCCTCACAAGGGATTCTGTGTCACGACAGGTGGTGCGTGGAGCTATTCTCCGGAATGGCAGTATGCTCCGGAAGGCTCCGAAAAGAATCAGGCTTGGAACATTGTTTCTCACGGTTGTGGCTATCAGCGATGGAATAAACTGAATCCCGAAAAAGGCGTTTACGATTGGACTGAACTAGAAAAACTGTTGAATGCCGGTGCTGCCTATGGCAAGGGCTATGGCTTGCGCGTGTTCCCTTATGCATCGCCCATGGGCCGAAAGAATAAGTACACCGTAGAATCGGATTATGACTGGACTCCCTCCTATGTTTACGAGGCTGGTGCTAAAAAGGATTACGCTAAAATGACTGATGGGGGAGTGGAGTATACTTTGGCAGTGCCCCGTTGGGATGATCCTATTTACATCCAGGCGGCAAAGGATTTTGCGGCGGCATTGGCCGCGAAGTATGATGGTGACCCACGCTTGGAATACATTGACATTCGCGCATTTGGCAACTGGGGTGAATGGCATATTGCTCATTTTGATGGCAGTCAGATGCCTTCGGATGAAATTGAAATGGACATGCTGGATTACTATGCTTCGCTGTTCAAGAAAACCTTGCTGGTTTTACCTTCTAATGGCAGCGGAAATGTGTATCGGCATGCCCTTAGCTTGGGGATTGCCAAAAGGGATGACGGTCTAATTGCAACTCCATGGCGAGAAGATTCCCTGGAGGTTGCCTACAAGGCGGGCTTGCCTACCATCGGTGAAAATTACAGCACCTATGCAATTATGTTGACTTACGACAATATTATTCCAGGAGGACATTTAAGGTGGACTCCGGAACGTTGGAAGGAAGTGATTTATAAATCCCACATGACCTATTACGTTCTGGATCAGGATGAACATGCCGCTTTTGAATTCTACAAAGAAAATAAAGCCGATGCAGATTCCCTAAGTAAGGTCTTGGGTTATAACTTCTCCATATCTAAGGCTGAGTTAGTGACGGTTACGCAAGCGGCGGACACCCCGGATGCTCACGAAACTACGCGCGCCTTGAACATTACGGTGAAGAATACGGGCGTGGCTCCTTGCTTCTTTGATATTTACATAGTGGCCGAATTTGTGAATGGGGAAGGTGAGGTTTTGGAACAGCTTGGCAAAACCATCCATGTTCCCAAGGGTACTTTCAAGGATGAAGATGTGAAGGATTTTTCTTTCTCGTCTAAAATTTCTAACGAACAAACTAACGTGGCTGCGTTGCCTGGTGTTTCTGTGGCCTTGTCCATTTACGAGAGCGAGGAAGCTTTTAAGAAGGGTGAAAATCCTACAGTCAAGTTTGACAATGACGGACTTTTAAAGAACAATAAATTGTTGTTGAAGCAGAAATAAAAAAGAAAGAGGACGCCCTGATGGACGTCCTCTTTTAAGTTTGATTGTCAATGCCGACTTGCGCCGGTATTCGGCAAGTTCGAAGGTTTACTTCAGTTCTGCCAAAGCCTTTTCGTTCTTAGCAATAATGTCTTGCTGTGTTGCCAGCTTGACACGTTCTGCGTTGACGACGGCTTCGGGAGCGCCAGAAACGAACTTCTCGTTGCTGAGCTTCTTTTCGATGCTAGCAGCAAAGCTCTTGGCCTTTTCGATTTCCTTTTCGAGGCGTGCGATTTCTGCAGCCGGGTCAAGGATACCTTCCAGCGGGATGAAGAGTTCGCCACCGGGCACAACAGCAGAGGCGCTGAACTTGGGCTTTGCGGCCTTCACGCCAACGGTAATGCTTTCGATGCCACCAAGTTCGGTGATGATGGCGAGGCATGCATTCACGGAAGCTTCGGTTGCTGCGTCGTCCACAGAAACAACGGCCTTCAGCTTGGTAGCGGGAGAAACGCTGTAACGGCCACGGACACCGCGAACGGCTTCCACCACGGCGAATGCCTGGTCGAAGGCGGCTTCGATGTCCTTGTTGATGAGAGATTCATCAGCAGTGGGCCAGGGGCGGCTGATCACCATTTCGGAGCCCTGGAACAGGATGCTGTTCAGTTCTTCAGTGATGAAGGGCATTACCGGGTGGAGAAGGTCAAGAACATTCTTCAGCACGTAGCTGAGGATTGCCATGGCGTTCTTCTTTTCGGCGTCCAAAGTTTCACGGTTGATCACAGCCTTCTTGATTTCAAGGTACTGGCTGCAAACGTCATCCCACACGAAGCGGTAGAGGAAACCTGCAAGTTCTGCGAAGTGGTATTCTTCCAGCATGCGGGTCGCATCCTTGATGGTGGTCTGCAGGCGAGAAAGGATCCACTTGTCTTCCAGTGCGAACAAATTCTTGTCCATGGGAAGTTCGGCGGCAAGGGCGCCAGCCTGTTCCAGCTGCGGGTAGAGGAAGCGGCAAGCGTTCCAAATCTTGTTGGAGAAGTTACGGCCGATTTCGAACTTTTCAGAAGTGTTGATTTCGGTACCGTCTTCCTGCTTTTCCTTCTTCACCGGCAGACGAACGTCCTGGTTGTCGGTGCAGAGGCTTGCCATCACGAAACGGAGAGCGTCGGTACCGTACTTGCGTTCGATGTCCATGGGGTCCACGCCGTTACCCTTGGACTTACTCATGGTCATGCCATTGCCGTCCAGGATCTTCGGGTGGATGTAAACGGTGTGGAACGGGATCGTACCCATGTTTTCCTGGGAGAACAGCACCATGCGAGCCACCCAGAGGGTGATGATGTCGCGGCTGGTCACCAGCACGGAAGTGGGGTAGTACTTCTTAAGAGTGTCGGTGTTTTCCGGCCAACCCATGGTAGAGTGGGGCCAGAGACCACTGGAGAACCAGGTGTCCAGAACGTCGTCTTCCTGCTTGAGAACGTGGCCCGGCACTGCATCTTCAGCAAGGTTTTCTTCCTGAGAGCAGACCAGGTAGCCGCCGTTTTCTGCCTTGTAGAAGAAGATGTCTTCGCGGTTGCCGAATACGGCCTTCAGTTCTTCTTCGCTTGCGTCGGTGTGCCAGATAGGAATGCGGTGGCCCCACCAGAGCTGACGGCTGATGCACCAGTCGCGCTTTTCGGCGAGCCAGTCGAGGTACTTGTTGGCGTAGCGTTCCGGGAGAATCTTGATTTCACCGGACTTCACGGCGTTCATTGCGTTTTCGGCAAGAACGTCCATCTTCACGAACCACTGGTCGCTGAGGTACGGTTCAATAACAGTCTTGCTGCGGTCAGAGTGGCCCACGTCCATTTCGTGGTCTTCCACCTTGATGAGGAGGCCGAGTTCTTCGAGGCCTGCAACAACGGCGTCGCGGGCAGCCTGGCCCTTAAGGCCCTGGAACTTGCCGGCGTTTTCATTCAGGGAGCCGTCGTCGTTCATGATGTTGATCATGGGGAGCTTGTGACGGAGGCCGGTAGCATAGTCGTTGGGGTCATGAGCCGGAGTCACCTTCACGGAACCGGTAC
>JAKSIE010000044.1 GCA_024398995.1 Fibrobacter sp. | reverse complement strand
AAGGCAGCAAAGAAGCCCGAACAGGCTAAGCCCGTCAAGAAGAAGTAAGGATTAGTCTTGATAAACGTGATGAACAAAATTGCAGAAAGTCTGGGTAAGTATATCCGGAAGTTTCTGCACACCGTCATCAATTATCTGCTGTTCGTATGGCAGATGTTCAAGAGTATTCCTGGTGCATTCAGTAACTTCCACACCACCGTGGAACAGATGCAGCACGTGGGCGTAACCAGCATCCCTGTGGTGCTGGCGGCCTCCCTTGCCACAGGCGCAATTATGTCCTGGCAGCTGGCCTACCAGTTCGCCGACATGATTCCCCTGATGTTTGTGGGCATGGCCGTAGGCAAGTCTGTGATGGTGGAGCTCTGCCCCATTCTTACGGCAATGGTTTTGGCCGGACGTATCGGAGCCTCCATGTGTTCTGAACTTGGCACCATGGCTGTGACCGAGCAGCTGGACGCTTACAAGGTTCTGGGTCTGAGCCCCTACAAGTTCCTTTTGGCACCGAGACTTATTGCAACCGTGATCATGCTTCCGCTCCTTACGGTGATCAGTATTTTCGTGGGTATTGTAGGTGGTTACGCAGTGGCTGCCATCTACAAGGACGTATCCTTCTCTGTGTTTTTCTACGGCGTGCGCATGTTCTACCAGAACTGGGACTTGGCCGTGGGCTTGATCAAAGCATTTGTATACGGTTACTTTATTGCTAGCTACGCATGCTTCTTTGGTTTCAATACAACCAGCGGTGCAGAAGGCGTAGGTAAGAGCACTAAGGCTACCGTGGTGGCCGGTATGACCAGCATTCTGATTGGCGGTTTTGTACTTTCCAAGTTACTGCTTCTCTAATGGAAAATTTCGAGAAAAAAAGACGTAAAAAAAATGTCTGTGGGGGTGATCTTACGGACATTAGTGTGCTTTTAAAAATGGTTCTTGACAAGAACAACATATCAGAAGATATGACTTTCAAGGCCATTAGCGAAGGCTTCGAAAGCATCGTCGGAACCCTGCTTTTACCCCACGTGAAACCGGTCCAAATGGACAAGAATATTTTGGTGCTAAAGGCCGCTAATTCCGCGTGGAAACAGGAATTGTTCCTGCAAAAAAAAGCTATTATTGACAAGTGTAATTTAGTGTTGGGCAAGCCTGCAGTACGGGATGTCCGACTCATCTGATAAGGTTAGAAAATGGCAGAAGAAAACGTAGCAGCAGAAGAAAAGAAAGGCGAAGACTATAGTGGTTCCAGCATTACCGTTTTGGAAGGTCTGGAAGCAGTTCGCGTTCGCCCTGCAATGTACATCGGTTCTACCGACATTCGCGGTTTGCACCACCTGGTATGGGAAGTGGTGGACAACTCTGTAGACGAAGCTTTGGCTGGTTTCTGTTCCCATATCGAAATTTCCATTTTGCCGGGCAACGGTATTCGCGTGACCGACAACGGCCGTGGCATTCCCACCGACATCCACCCCAAGGAAAAGGTGGGCACCATCGAAGTCGTAATGACCAAGCTCCACGCTGGTGGTAAGTTCGACAGCAATTCCTACAAGGTTTCTGCCGGTCTTCATGGCGTGGGCGTCAGCTGCGTTAACGCTCTTTCCAAGAAGCACATTGTAACCGTTCGCCGCGGCGGCAAGATTGTTACCCAAGAATTCAGCAAGGGTGTTCCCTGTGGACCTCAAAAGGACATCGGTACCTGCGATATTAACGACACAGGTACAACCATCGAGTTCTATCCTGACGATACCATCTTTAGCGAAACCGTCTACGTCTACGACACCTTGGCAACCCGTTTCCGCGAACTGGCATTCTTGATGAGTGGTTTGCGTTTGACATTGACCGATGAACGTGACGAAGAAAAGAAAACTGAAACCTTCTGCTTCCCCGGTGGTGTTTCTGAATTCGTGCGCTACGTAGACGAACACCGTACCCCGCTGTTCAACGAGCCCATTCACCTGGTGCTGCCCGATGGTCAGTATCCGCTGGAAGTGGCCATGTGGTACAACGACGGCTACCAGGAAAACTTCTTTAGCTTTGTGAACAATGTGAACACCTACGATGGTGGTACCCACGTTACCGGTTTCAAGACCGCATTGACCCGCGTGATTTCCAAGTTCGCCGCAGAAATGCCCAAGGCCAAGAAGGACATCACCATCACCGCAGACGACATCCGCGAAGGTTTGACTGCAGTGATTGCCATTAAGGTTTCTCAGCCGCAGTTCGAAGGCCAGACCAAGCGCAAGCTGGGCAACTCCGAAATTGCAAGCTACGTCGCTAGCGCATTCGGCGCCAAGCTGGACGAATACTTCCAGGAAAATCCGGCAGCCGTCAAGGTCATTCTGGACAAGGTTTACTTTGCAGCCCAGGCTCGCGAAGCAGCACACAAGGCTCGCACCCTCGCTCGCCGTAAGAACGTTCTGGAAAGCGGTGGCCTTCCGGGCAAGCTGGCCGACTGCTCTAGCCGCGACCCCAAGGAATGCGAAATGTTCATCGTGGAAGGTGACTCTGCAGGTGGTTCTGCAAAGCAGGGCCGTAAGCGTGAATTCCAGGCCATTCTTCCGCTCCGCGGTAAGATTCTTAACGTGGAAAAGGCAAGCCTCCATCGCGTGCTGGACACTGAAGAAATCCAGAACCTGGTAAACGCCATCGGTTGCGGTCTGGGTACTGAATGCAAGCTGGAAAAGCTCCGCTACAACAAGATTGTCATCATGACCGATGCTGATGTGGACGGCTCCCATATTCAGACTTTGCTCCTGACCTTCTTCTTCCGCTATATGCGCCCGCTGATTGACGAAGGCCACGTATACCTCGCAATGCCTCCTCTGTACAAACTGAAGGTGGGTCTCAAGGAACGCTACCTGTTCGATGAAAAGGAAAAGGAACAGGCAATGGCAGAACTGGAAGACAAGAAGAACGTGACCATTACTCGATTCAAAGGTCTTGGCGAAATGTCTCCCGAACAGTTGTTCGAAACCACTATGGATCCGGAAAAGCGTTTCCTTAAGCAGTGCTACGTGGAAGACGCTGTTGTTGCCGACCAGATCTTCAGCATGCTCATGGGCGAAGATGTGGAACCTCGCCGAAAGTTTATCGAGACCAACGCCTACAAGGTTCTGAACGACCTGGATATCTAATCATGGTTCCTAATAAAGACGACTTTCAATCTGTACTAGTCCAAGCCCGCGATCTCGTTTCCGAGCAGTTGGAAATGACCGAAAAGGTCATTATGGATGTTGCCAAGGCAGCACCCGCTGGCATTGCCGAACGATTGGAATCCCTGTTCCAGCGTAAGGGTAAGCGTATCCGTTCTACCCTGCTTTGCCTAATTGCTAAGTGCGGTGAAAAGCAGCCTGATACAAGCCGAGTAGCACATGCCTGCGCAGGCATCGAATTGCTCCACCTAGCAAGCCTGGTTCACGACGACATTATCGACGGAACAGACATTCGCCGTGGCCAAAAGACTGCACATAAGGAATGGGGCACTCAGGTGGCCGTTCTGATTGGAGACTACGTTCTTTCCCAGGCTATGCGCTGCGTGATCAACGAAGAGTCCAGAGACATCCCTGTGGCCCTTTCTGACGCAGCAGACAAGCTTATTAGCGGTGAAATCATGGAGCTGGACCACTCCGGCGACATGAACCTCTCCTTTGAATTGTACGACAAAATCATCGACGGTAAGACGGCAGCCCTTCTGGACGCTGCAGCTCGCATCGGCGGCGTGTTGGCAGGCTTTACATCTGAACAAGCCGATCTCTGCGCCCAGATGGGTAGCCACTTCGGTATTGCCTTCCAGATCGTAGACGACCTTTTGGACTACGGTTTCGGTAGCAAGAACCTGGACAAGGCCAAGTTTACCGACCTTTCCAACGGTCTGATTACACTCCCCTTGCTCTACTATTTTGACGCATGTGCTGCCGAAGAACGTGCTGAAATGGAAAGCCTGATTACCAGAGCATCCGAAGCAGGTGTGCCCGAGACAATCATCGAAAAGATGAACGCTAAGGACGCATTCAAAAAGGCAAAGGCTTGCGCCCAGGAGCACTTGGAAAAGGCATTGGAAATTGCCCAGAGCCTGCCTTCTGGCAAGTTTACAGATGAGATAGTGGCAATGTTCTCTTCCATGAGCGATAGAGGAAATTAACGCAAGGCGAGAGAAGCGCGGGTGCTTGCACACGCATTTCCGAGCCGAAGTTAATGCACTGCGCAGCAGGGCCAATTGATGAATTGAGGGGCCAGCCCCTCAATCTCCCCACTCACAAAAGTCCGTGCTAGTGCCCGGACTTTTTTTCGTGTTTGAGGGCGGGTAAACCCGCTCCTCAAGGGGCCCCTACCCCTATATATGTTGCAGGTCTAAGGATTGAAGGGAGCTCAGCCTCCCTCGAATTATTTCTTTCGGCCCCAGAAGCTCATGAACACGAGCACGGACAATACGCACACCGCGATAATAATCCAGAAGGCAAGTTCGCTACCGCCGCTGGCATCGCCGTTCATGCCAAAGGGCAGACGCACGTTCATGCCGAACAAGCTAGCGAAGAACGTCGGAAGAGAAATAGAAATGGTCACGATGGTCAGGTTCTTCATCAGCGTGTTCACGTTGTTGCTGATGACGCTTGCGCGGGCATCCATCATGGACGTCAAAATGTTTGCGTAGATTTCAGCTTGCTGCAGGCTCTGACGGTTTTCAATGACAATGTCGTCCAGCAGTTCACGTTCGGCCTCGGTCCAGTTCATGCTGCGGCCAATCTGCAACTTCTTTAGAAGAGTGTCGTTACTATTCAAGGCGCTAACGTAGTAAATCAAGCCCTTGTTCAAGCTGAACATGGAAAGCAGATACTTGTTTTCCATAGCAGTGCGAAGCTTCTGTTCCAGTTCATCGTTGATGCGGTTGATAATCTTCAAGTGCTCGTTGAAGTGAAAAATAGCGTAGTTCAGCACTCGGAGCACAAAGGTGTTCAAGCTATCGATCTTAGAGAAACGCTTTTCATCAAGAATAGGGAACTCAGAGTCAGTCAAAAGAAGGACCCAGTCCTTGAAAATGAAGATACCGAAAGACTCCACTCGGAACTGGAAGTTGTCGCTGGCAGAGTAGTTCTTAGGCTTCTTAAACACGATGGTGGTAAAGTCATCATCGTACTCTATTCGGGAAAGCTCGTCCGAGTCGAATGCGGACGCAATAGTATGCTCAGTAATTTCGTATTCCTTAACCAGGACGCTTCGTTGTTCCTGGCTAAGAGAACCCATCATGACGATATCTGCGACGTCTTCGTTCGGGGCACTAGCGAGGCGCCCTGATTCGATTTTATAGTACTTCTTGAGCATAGAGCCCCCTTGATCGAACGAGGACAAAAGTAGAAAAATTTCCCATGAAAAAAGGCTCGGGACAAGCCCGAGCCTTAAAATCCTTGCGATTTTACTTTGTGTTAACCTAGGCCTTACCCAAATTATACACCGCCCTTGAAGCGCTTGGAATACCAGAGCACGAAGGGAGAGCAAACGCAGACGGAAGAGTAGGTACCAATCAGAACGCCGAACACCATCACGAGACCGAAGTCACGGATAGAGGAGCCGCCCATAACAGCGAGAACCAAGCAGACGAAGAGAGTGGTAAGAGAGGTAATCACAGTACGGCTGAAGCACTGGTTGATAGAGCTGTTCAAAGTCTTATCAAAGCCAGCAGTACCGTAGATAGAGGCATTTTCACGAACGCGGTCGAACACCACGATGGTATCGTTAACAGAGTAACCGATCATGGTAAGGAGGGATGCGATCAATGCACCATCGAAGGAGAGACCGAAGATGGAGATGAAGCCCAAGGTAATGATGGAGTCGTGGATAAGACCAACCACTGCACCGATACCGAAACCAAGACCGAGCTTACCGAATCGGAACCAGACGTAGAGACCGATGGCGAGCCATGCAAGGATGATAGCGAGAATTGCATCGTTACGGAGTTCCTTACCGATGGTAGGACCAACGCTGTCCTTAGCAACGATTTCAACCTTCTGGTTAGCCATTTCAAAGGCCTGAGCCATCTTGGATTCGAACTGGGTGTCTTCGGACGCCTTCATGCTAATCTGGTAGGAGTTAGCAGAAGTACCACCCAAGGAGCGGACCTTAGCACCGGTAATGCCGGCTGCAGAGAGAGCCTTGTTCAAATCGGTTTCGTGCTTTGCGTCATCCTGGTACTGGACAGTGTAAACCTGACCACCAGTGAAGTCGATGCTGAAGTCGAAGCCCTTGATTGCGATAGAAGCAATGCTTGCAACAATCAGGATTGCAGAGAGGACACCGAACTTCTTGCGGTTCGGAACAATTGCGAGGTTTGCGTTGTTGAGAGCCTTGAAGCCGCCACCGATAGAAAGGGTAGTTGCGTCACGCTTAGAAAGCTTGAGGTCGAACACAGCGCGGGTAACAGTAAGAGCACAGAACAAGGAAGTGATAATACCGATCATCAAGGTAAGACCGAAACCCTTCACGGAACCGGTACCAATCTTGTACAAAATAAGTGCGGTAAGAACGGTGGTCAAGTTGGAGTCAAAGATGGCGCTGAATGCGCGTTCGTAACCCTTAGCCACTGCTGCACGTGCGGTAAGACCATTCTTGATTTCTTCACGGATACGTTCGTAAATAATGACGTTAGCATCGAGAGACATACCAAGCACGAGAATGAAGCCTGCGATACCCGGGAGAGTCAAGGTTGCATTGAACACGGACATCACTGCTGCGGTGACCAAGGTATTGATGATCATACCGAGGCTAGCAATGAAACCACCAAGACGGTAGTAACCAACCATGAAGACCAAGCAGAGGACCAGACCGACAGCGCCGGAACCGAAGCCCTGAACAATGTTTTCTTCACCGAGGGTTGCACCAACGCTACGAGATTCGATGATCTGCATAGGAGCCTTAAGAGCACCAGCACGGAGCACGACAGCAAGGCGGTTTGCTTCCTTCATGTCGTCGAGGCCGGTAATCTGAGCTTCGCCGTTGGGGATACGTTCATTAATGCGGGGAGCAGAAATGACCTGGTTGTCAAGAACGATAGCCATCTGCTTGCCGACGTTTGCAGCGGTAACTGCGGAGAACTTCTTAGGACCGATGCCACCGAACTTGAGGCTAACAGCAACTTCGCCTGCGCTCATACCGTCGGTAACACGATGAGGACGAGCATCAACAACATCGTCACCGCCCATTTCAGCACGGCGCTTCAGGAGGTAAAGGCGCTTTGCCTTGATCTTGGAATCGCGCTGCACAGGTTCGAGACCGCTACCGAAAGCAAAAGCAACATCATGAGGAATGAGCTTCTGGACGCCGTCGGTTTCGAGGAGTTTCTTAACCTTTTCAACACTTTCTTCAGCGATGAAGCCACCGTTACCGAAGGTCATGTAGTAAGAGGAAAGAGCAACGCCAACTTCGCTTGCCGGTTCTGCCTTGACTTCTGCAGCGGAATCCTTAGCGGGTTCAGCCTGAGCAGTCTGGGTAGCGCCACCGAGAAGTTCTTCGTCGGAGAGAGCCTTAGCAGAGTCCTTTGCAGGAGCAGCAGCGGCTGCAGCGGTATCGACGGCTGCAGAGTCGTTAGCCACGATGTCGGTAGTCTGACGGGTCAGGTACTGGTCGATAAGGGTAACCACCTGAGTAAACTTGTCAGATTCTGCGAGAATCTTGAATTCCAGCTTTGCAGTAGAACCAACCAGTTCCTTTGCGGTGGAGTCATCCACACCTGCCAGTTCAACCAAGATACGGTCGTCGCCGCTGGGAGAAATCTGGGGTTCAGAAAGACCGAACTGGTCAACGCGGTTACGGATGATTTCCAGAGATTCTTCCTGGATATCCTTAACGTCTTCGTTCTTAAGGTTAGTCTTGTCGATCTGAAGGGTCAGGCTAGTACCACCAGCCAAGTCCAAGCCGAAGTTGATGGACTGAGAGCCCTTCTTCGGATTTTCCTTGAGGAAGGTTTTCTTTGCTTCACCAGTCTTAGAATGGACCTCGATAGAAGGCCAGACCGTGTAAGCGGAAAGGATAATGACGAGAAGAATGATGATTTCTCGCAAACCGAATTTGTTCTTGTTCATTTGTAATCCCTTAATATTACGATATCCTTGGCGAAAAAGCCTTTCGACCCTGCCGCCAATTCATAAGGCACTATTATCTAGTTGGGCGCAAAGATAGTAAAGTTACGGGTTTATTATTGCTTTGAAATGGCAAAACACGGGGAAATAGCCCCGTCTGCCCAATATACGTCCAGTTTTAAAGTCCAGCCATCCAGGGACCTGGCTATGGAGAAGCTGCCCTGACGGTTTTCTACCGCAAAAGAACCGTGTCTGAGGGCCGGTTCCTGCTTACGAAGAGCGATCAGTTCGCGAATCCAGTCATAAACGGGGTTCTTCTGCATTTCCTTGAGGTTCTCCCAAGAAACGGTGCGGCGGTTATCGGGATCCTTTCCGCCTTCCATGCCCAACTCGTCCCCATAGTAGACGCAAGGAGCGCCGGGCATGAAGAACATAAGGGCCATGGCGAGGCGCACGCGGGCCTCGTCGGAGCAGGGCTGGCAGCGAAGACGACTGGTGTCGTGGCTACCCAACAGATTCATGGGGACGTCACCAGCGGGACGTTGGCCCAAGGAACTGTATCGGAAACTCGGGAAGGCGCCCTTGAGGCGGGTACAGAACTCCTCCGTAGAAATGGGGGACTCGTCGAAGAGATACGCCATGACCGCCTTACGGAACACGTAGTTCATGACGCCGTCAAACTGATCGCCCTGCAACCAACGGGAAGGCTCATCCCAAATCTCCCCCACTATGTAGGCCTCGGGATTGACCGCCTTGATACGACGGCGAAATTCCTGCCAGAAACTGTCATCATTGATTTCATTGGGAACATCCAGGCGCCAACCATCAATGCCACGTTTCATCCAGAATTCGCCCACGCTCATCAAGTATTCGCGGACGTCCGGATTATTTGTGTTAAACTTGGGAAGCGCAGGCATGTTCCACCAGCACTCGTAATTAGGCTTGCGGTCGTAGGCATGAAGAGGCCAGCCCTTTACATGGAACCAATCCACGTAAGGCGAATTCTTGCCCAGTTCCATCAGACTGTTGAACTGAAAGAATCCGCGGGAGCAATGATTGAACACACCGTCAAGAATCACGCGAATTCCAAGCTTGTGGGCTTTCTTGACCAGACGATCAAAATCCGCTAGGGTTCCCAGCACAGGATCTATTTCAAAGTAGTCCACCGTATGGTAACGGTGGTTTGAATTGCTCTTGAATATGGGGCAAAGGTAAATAGCGTTTACCCCAAGACCCGCAATGTACTTTAATTTGTCTTCAATTCCGGCAAGGTTGCCGCCAAACATGTTTTCGCGGGTCGGTTTGGACCCCCAATCCACGAAGGAACCCACGGCATTGTACCGAGGGGAACGGCAAAAACGGTCCGGAAAGATCTGGTAAAAAACGGCATCCCTAACCCAAGCTGGCGCAAAAAGAGTCATATTAATTCGTTCCGATTCGTTTGCCTCGGGGGTAGGTTGAAGGGGGCAGAGCCCCCTACACCCTAGAAACTTGCGCAGCAATGTTTCAGGCCAGGGGGTCCAGGGGGGTGGAACCCCCTTGCATTAAATCTTCCACATAGGGCGGCGCTTGCGGACATCCACCAGCTTGCGAATTTCTGCGCTGAGGGAAGAGTAATCCAGTAGGTCGTCCACGGAGCACGGCAGTCTGTAGCACCAGTTGGAGGCGCCAACAGTACCCGGCACATTCACGCGTTCTTCGTTAGCAGGCACCTTGGAAAGGTTTGCAGACAAAGCAAAGTAATCCTGAGCAGGCAAGATGCAGAACATGCTGTTAGAAGAGAATACGTGAGCCAGCACGGTTCGTGCCACAGAGGGTGTCATTTCCTGAGGAGCAGAACCCGGCAAGTGGGTGTGAGACCAGTAAAGATCCTTGTCGAAATCCGGTTCTTCCCAAAGACCGCGAAGAGTAGAAGTATCGTGGCAGCTGGTGGTGCAAACAGAAAGTCTGGGATATTCTTCCATATCGTAGTACGGAGAATAAGGAACGTTCCAGTTACGGGCCCAGCGTTCAATACGCAAAGACAGGATGTTCAACTTGTTCAAGACAGAAGGCACGCACGGCGGCACGGCACCAAGGTCCTCGGCGCAAACCAGCATATCGGTTTCGTTTGCCAAGACCGACAGGAGCTTGGTCGCATTTTCTTCCCAAAGGTCGTTCTGACAGTCTTCGTTGTGCCTGAGAATTTCTTGAAGTTTCTTCTGTTCGTATTCCGGCAAGGTGAACAGCACCGGCTGATTGTACCAGTACCAGAACGGGTAGAAGGTATTCTCGTCGCCAGACGGAATGAACACACGGTTCCAGTAAACCTTCAGCAAGCCATCCTTAACTTCCTGAGGTTCATCCAGGGTAGTGATAGCCTTTTCACAATCGTAATCCGGTTTAATGACAAATCGATCAAATTCGTTGGGCAGGTTCTGGAAATACAAAGACACCAGTCGTTCCGTATGATCACCCAAAAAATCACGCAACTGATTGATGGAGTAGTTGGGACGGCGCAAGTATTCCAAAGTTGCCGGAATAAAGCCAGCATTGGTCAGTTCTGTTTTGGTAAGGGGCACGCACGGATTGAAGCGGCCCATGATACCGGTGACTTCCTTCTGGGGAATGGACCAAATGCGGAAGAACCCCAGCACATGGTCAATGCGGTATGCGTGATAGAACTTGCTAGCCTGGGCCAGACGACGGCGCCACCAGGTAAAGTTATCCTGTTCGAGGACATCCCAGCGGTAAGTGGGGAAACCCCAGTTCTGACCGCTGTAGCTGAACATGTCAGGAGGAGCGCCTGCACGATCGTCCAGGGAGAAATACTTGCGTTCGGACCAGACGTCGGCGCTATCTTCATTAATCAAGATAGGAATGTCGCCCTTGAGACGGAGACCCTGCTTGGAAATTTCATCCACCGCGGACTTGAACTGCATTTCAGCAACGCACTGCATCCAGGCCTGGAACAGGCAGTCCTTGGCGAACTTCTTCCAAAGTTTTTCCAGTTCATTTTCATCAGGATCGCGGAATTCCGGCCAATCCTTCCAGCTGGCTTCATTGTTTTTTGCCTTGAGGGTGCAGTACACACAATAGGGCTTGGACCAACTGTTTTCTTCGATCCAGCGGGAAAGGACATCGTCCTTCTTGATGGAGTCGTAGCTATTATCAAAAATCTGACGGAGAATGGAGCGCTTCCAGGTGGAGATCTTGTAGTAATCGATCTTTCCCAGCTGTTCGAAATCGGCCTTGGCGGCTTCGATGTCCTGAGCGAATTCAGAAGATCCTTCGACGGACTGGATGTTGATGAACACCGGGTTCAAGGCGAAGGCGCTGCGAGCGCTGTAAGGGCTGGATTCCGCACCGGTGTCGTTAACCGGCAAAAGCTGGATAATGTTGAAATCACAGAACTGAGCCCAACGAGCAAAAGGAATCAAGTCAAGATATTCGCCAATACCAATGCTCTGCTTGCTATAAAGGCTAAAAAGAGGAACGGCTACGCCGCTCTGGAAGAAAGATAATTCACCATAACGCATGCCCGAAATATATATATTTTTTTAGATTTATTTACATGAGTTACGAATGCAAACACCTGAGAAACACGTTTTGTGACAAGCGAAAGAAGGAATGCGACCCCGGTTCCCCGGGCTGTGTTCTCCGCGGCAGGTTTGTTTTTCCATTTAGTGAAAATGCCCAGGGCAAAGGCAGCGCCCAGCCCTCCGACAAAAAGCAGCGAATTTTCCTAGAGAACGAATACAAGAAATAACCCATACAAAAGAAAAAGTCCCGAGAACGGGACTTTTTTGCATCTAATCTCAATATTTAATCAAGGGGTGTCAAGCAGTACGAGGCACGAGACTCCGTAGCGTATAAGAATACGTGAGGGTGCGAGTGACGAGGTTATGCGCAGGCAAGACGCCGATTAACGCAGATTAAATCATGCGCAAGATTTCTTGTGCAGTCTGCTCTGCAAAAGTGTTATCCTGAACAAAGCGGCGGACTTCCTGAGGATTGATTCGAGCATATTCAGAAAGTGCACGACCGATGCCATTACGAATGTAATAGTCATCGTCCTTGGCGCAGGTCAGGCAGAACTGACGGAGCAAAGGCCAGTCGGTACGATCCTTGTACTGAATCTGGAAAATGATTGCACTGCGACGAACCCAGACGTTGGGATCGCGAATCCAGGAAGCAATCTTGGTGCGGAGCGCCGGAAGACGCAGGGCCAAGTCGCCCAGGATGCAGGAAGCAAGGGTATCCACCGTATCACGCCAAGCGCGGGTCTTGATCAGCTTTTTAAGAAAAGCCAAGTGCTGACCGCCAAGAAGGGTACGGTGACGGAAGAGGTAGTCACAAGCAGCATACTGAATTTCGCGGTACGGCTGACTCCACATATCCTCTACTCTGGCAACCAGTTCATCGCCATCTTTCGGAGGGTTTTTGTCAAACAAAGGATAAGTCACTTCACGACGAGGAACCAGTCTGATTCCGAGGAAGTCAAACTGTTCACGAGCCTTTTTAGACATCTCATGCGCTTCCTCTTCATTAGAGATCGCGCGGAGGGCAAGCAGAATATCTTGTGTAAAACGAAGCATTGAGCCAAAAATAGTCCTAAAAAAAATAAATTTCTAGACCTTGACAAACACTTTTTTCAATTTTTTTTAAATTATTATCACTTTTTTACATCAAAATACGTCAAAAATACTCTTGACAAGTAAAAAAAATCTATTACCTGCGAATTTATGAGCTCTATTTGCATAGAAAATGACCTTGATGTGATCGAAGTGCCGCCTGAATTAAGGGGGCTTTCCGATGAAGATATTATCAAAAATTCTGAAAAACCACTTCGAGAATGCTCCGGCAAAAGAAAAAATGGTGCAAAAAGGCCATCAAAGAAAACAAGAATCGCTATAAAACAGCAAAAAGAGCTGGAAAATCTTCATCAAGCCGCCGCTGAAATATTCGTTCACAATTCTGAACTAACAAATAAAAACATTTATCAATATATTCGCGAAAAAAAGGATATGCTTGATAAAGCATTTACCAAGGCAAGCAAAAGCTACTCCTTTTATGAAGAAGAAACAAAAACGAAGGCCTTCATCAACTACGATTTAGCCGAAAATAATTTCAAAAAATACGTATCCAGTTCTACAATACCTTCATCGGCCCGCGTACTAAAAGCCTCTTTTGGGGCGAAAAATGAAGAAAAATCAAAGGTAGCAGCAGTTTCCGCCGCAGATCTAGCCCAGCAGCGAATTGAAGAACGTGCCCGTAAAATTCGCGAAGCCCTGTTAAACAAACGAAAAAAAGAACTCTCCGAAGTTTAACCCCCGCGCTCACCCGCACCACAATATTTAAAAAACGAAAAAATCCTCCCAACTTACGTTGAGAGGATTTTTTCAGAGGCAACGATCAGACTCGAACTGATGAATAAGAGTTTTGCAGACTCGCCCCTTACCAACTTGGGTACGTCGCCAAAAGTGAGTCCCAATATAGGTATAATAAATAGTCTTTTCAAGGGCAACGCCTAAAAAAACGTTATTTTTGTTGAAGTTTTATGAATAAAGCCCCTTGGAAAATCAAATTAGGCGCCTCTTTGGCCGCAATTTGGATGCGAACACTCCGCATCCGGGTTCACTCCCCTGCCGATTTTCGTCCCGGGGTTCTTGGACTCTGGCATCAGGATTTGCTTGCCAGCACCGCCGCCTTCAAGGACAGAGGGGTCCATATTCTGGTTTCCGAATCCGACGATGGAGAATTTTTCGCCGAGGCAGCCCAAAAACTGGGATACACCATTACCCGCGGTTCCGACACCCATGGGGCGACAAACGTACGCCACATCCTTAAGGCCTTGAAAGCGGGCACCTTCGTTGGAATGGCCCTGGACGGTCCCCACGGTCCAGACCACCAAGTGAAGCCCGGTTCCGTCTGGCTGTCCAAGTCTAGCGACACTCCCCTATGGATTTTCGAATTCAAGTACGGCATGCATTTCAAGCTGAAATCCTGGGATAAATTCATCATTCCCCTGCCACTGTCAACAATTGACCTTGAAATTAAGTATCTTTTGACCGAACAAATACAGCCAAAGTAAAAGTTGAAGAAGATTAAAGAATAAGGAACAAATACAATGATTATGATGCCCCCGAAATTTGTGGCTTTCGACTTGGAAACCACCGGCCTTAATAACCAGAAAGACGAAATCATTGAAATCGGCGCTGTAAAATTTTCCGTCCAGACAGAAAAAGGCATTGTAGTGCCGAAGCTGGAAAAGGAATTCCAGACTTTCGTCAAGCCTAACATGATGATTCCCGCCGAAGCTTCCAGCGTGAACCACATCTACGACAAGGACGTCGAAAACGCACCTTCCGTTGGCGAGGCTATCAAGGCTTTCACCGCATTCTGCGGCCAGTCCTCCATCCTGATTGCACATAACGCAAACTTCGATGCCAGCTTCCTCCGCGCCGCCTACCAGAAGAACCCCCAGATTATTCCGGGCAACCCCGTCGTCGATAGCTTGGCTATCTCCAAGGCCATTCTCCCGGAAGCAAGTTCCCACAAGCTCGGCATTCTGGCCGCCATGTTCCAGCGCCGTGGCGAAATCGGTATGAAGATTGAATCCGACAAAGCTCACCGTGCAGTTTACGACTGTTTAATGCTTATGGAAGTATTCGTGGCCCTGCTCCGCCGCCGCTTCAAGGAAAAGGACTGGGAAATGGCAACTATCGTCAAGAACCTGGAAAAATACAAGGGTACCGCCCAGTTCCTCAATAAGTAGTTCAAGTCGTTCTTCAATAAAGACCCTCCGGTCACTTGAACTACAAGCTGGTTAGGAGTGCGTACTTGATGGACGTTTCACAAAGATTTAAAAGAAAAAAGCCCGATGAACTCGGGCTTTTTCACGTTATCAACAAAATGTTAACAATTCTCCAAATACAGAAAAGACCACCTAACGGAGGATAATTCCGTTAGGCGGACTTAAAAGTCGTAACTCTACAAGAAAGAATTAGATGCCGAGTTCGCGAGCAACAGCCTGGATACCGCGCTTGTTGATAGTGCGGAGACCAGCGTTGGAGATGCGAAGGGTGACCCAGCGGTCTTCTTCGGGGATGTAGAAGCGCTTCTTCTGAAGGTTCGGCAGCTGCTTCATCAACTTCTTGCGGTTAGAGTGGGAAACCATGTTGCCCACGAGGCCGGCCTTGCCGGTAACTTCACAAATGCGGCTCATAATAAAACTCCGTTGTTTATAACGAGAACCAATTTTAGAAAAACTTTAGGTTTTCGTCAAGGTCAATTTGTTAATCTTGCAATGCCTTTGGCACGCTAAATTTGGTAGATTCCACTAATTTGACGAAATTTTCGATTTCTACCCCTTCGAATTTCGTTTTTATCCAGTTCACAACCTCCTGAACCAGCACCTCAGGAGCACTTGCACCACTGGAAATACCCACCGTCTGGTGACCATCGAACCATTCCGGCTGAAGGTCCTTTACCGTATCGATCAGGTGGCTTTCGATACCCTGCTCCAAGCCCAGTTCCATGAGACGGCTGGAATTGGAGGAATTTTTCGCACCCACCACCAGCAGCATATCCACCTTGGCACAAAGGTCAAGCACTGCGGACTGGCGGTTGCCCGTTGCATAGCAGAGATCTCCAGCGTCCGGTCCAATGATATTGGGGAAACGTTCCTTGAGAGCCCTGATGATTTCACGGGTTTCGGCCACAGAAAGAGTGGTTTGGGTTATGTAGGCCAGTTCCTTGTCCGCAGGAACCTGAACTGTAGCCACATCCGCCTCGTAGCGCACCAAGGAGATGGCGCCTTCCGGCAACTGTCCCAAAGTACCTTCCACTTCGGCATGACCTGCGTGGCCAATCATGATAATGTGGCGGCCAGCGGCGTAGTGACGCTTTGCGCTATAATGCACCTTCAGCACCAGGGGGCAAGTGGCGTCCAGCACCTGAAGACCACGCTCCTCGGCTTCCTTGTAGATGCACTCAGCGACTCCATGGGCAGAAAAAATGACCACGGATCCTGCAGGCACTTCGCACAAGTGATCTACGAAAATCACGCCCTTGTTCTTAAGGGTTTCCACAACAAACTTGTTGTGTACGATTTCATGACGGACATAGATGGGCGTACCGAACTTTTCGAGAGCCTTTTCTACCACATGGATAGCACGGTCTACGCCAGCGCAAAAACCACGGGGGGTCGCAAGAATCACTTTTTTCATTTAAGCAAATCCTCCAGGAAACGCAGCAACTGCTGGTAGGAATCAGAAACTTTTTCTTTTTCAAGGTCCAAACAACCTTGCATTTGTTTTTCGTCAACCAAATCTAGATTTTCAAAATCACTTGCGGAAGAGAGACGAGCAATCGCACCCTCTTGAACAAGTTCTTCTACCAAATCTTCGTGGCCACCGGCATACGGCCCCACACAGGTGGGCACCTTAGCCAGAAGTGGTTCCCAAAAATCATGGATTCCAGGCTTGGGGCAGAAAGATCCACCAACAAGGGACTGGCGGGCACGTTCAAGAATCTGGCCGGTCAAACCGAACTGGTCGATCAAGGTCACACCACCCTGGCGCACCTGAGGCCATTCCACCACCTTCACGTTATTGGTCTGAAGTTCCTGGCGGAACAGTTCCACTTCCTCAAGACGTCGGGGCATGAGCACTACGGACTTGTTGCGCAGCTTGCACACACGGATGATTTCGGAAAGAGCTTCCCATTCCGGAAAGTGAACGGAAAGAAGAGCCAAGTCCACATCTTTTGACCCTTCACCTGTCGCAGTTTCCGATTCCCTTGCACCAAGGTGTTCCGTTGGATTGTCATGGAGAAAACTTATGATTTTCCAGTCTCCGCCCACCATAGGCCAGAACTTCGAGCTTAACGCAGATTCAGAAATCCGTTGACGGTCAGCCTCGGTTTGCATACAAGCAAAGCCAATGGATGAAAAATCTATTCCCGGAAAAGCCTTGCGGAAACGTCCGGACACAAGCGCCACAGAAGGTTTCAAGGACGTGCGGGACATGGAGGAAAGATAACCGGGCCACAGTTCGTTTTCTGCAAGAATCAAGGTCTGAGGCTGAACCTTTCGAATAAACTTGGACATGGAAGCAGGGGTATCCGCCGGGGCAATGGAAACATCCACCAAGCCCTCCCCCATCTTTTCTAGAACCGGGACCACCTCCACCTTCTGGGTGGTAAGGAGAATCCTAGGGCAATTAGGCAAGTCGCGACGGAGAAGTTCCGCAAGGTTCAAAAGGACCTTGCACTCCCCAAGGCTTGCCCCATGAAGCCACAGGCAAGGGCCTTCAGGCCAAGGCCCATCCAGGCGACGATTAATGTGATACTTCCGATCAAAGGACGGGAATGATCCAACCACCTTGGCGGCAGAACCAAGAATACCACGACCCAAATCAATAACAGTTCCAATTCCAATCATAGTATCTTACGCAAGACCAAGAGAACAATAAAAAAACAAAGCCAAATCCAAGTAGACTTGTCTGCCTTGAAGGATTGGATAAAAGATCGTGGGGTACTGGAGTTGTCGTTGGCGGAACCGCTGCGCGAGCCTCGACTCTTATAGGGAACAAATGCCGGGGTGGCAGATTTCCAATTGCGCCAAAGATCCTGGAATCGAGTTTCAAGATAGCGGTCTTCCAAACGGGAAAGGACTATTTCAAACATGACCAGAACTGCAGTAAATAATATCGTTTCCCAGGAAAAACCCAAATGGAACAAGGCGAAGGAAATTCCAATGCCCGTGTTAGAAAGGTAAAGAGGATGACGAATTTTGGAGTACACGCCCCAGGTCACCAGTTGGTCCGCATCGTGCGTGGATCCGCGGGTGTGTTCACCGATGGAACGGCGAGCCTGGATCCGTAAAAGTACCGACAGCAGGAACAAAGTCTCCGACAAAATAAAAGGAACCCACAACATAAAATAAGTGACGGAACTTGTGGATTGATCCAAAGTTTGCCTGGAAGGAAAGCCCACTCCGGGAATCGATAGAAGAAGAATGGCTAAAGCCGCCAGGATGTAGCCGCGGAATGTGTACAATCTATTCATAGCGGCCCTCAAACTTCACCACGTTGAACAGGGATTCCATAGCGGGAGTAAGGACATCATGGCTGACGACAACCACCCATTTTTCAAGGGCAGTCGCTGCGGTCAGGAATTCCGACAAAAGAGGTTCGCGATCTGCGAGAGCGATGGACGCGAATGGCTCATCCAGAAGGATGGTTTTGCTGCCAGAGACGAGAGCCCACAGGAGCGCAACCTTGGCACGTTCACCGCCGGAAAGGCCGGGCTTATTCAGAAGGGGGCTGACATTTGCAAAGTCACAGAAACGCATGACGGGCGAAGCCGCAGGGACTGTTTTAAGCTGTTGAACAAGCAAACGCCTCGGGGGCAATTCCAAATCCTGAGCTACAAAGAACACGTTATTGCTGAAGCCCGACAGCGAACCCATTCGGGAACCATCGTCCCATTGTTCAAGGCCAGCAAGCAACCTCAGGAAAGTGGATTTTCCAGCACCATTGGGACCGCGAACAAGAACAGGCTTGGTACGGGACCAGCTGGCGGTAAAATTTTCAAAGACCGGCGACGCACTACCCTCATAATGGAAGGACTTGTTGCGAATTTCCATGGATTGGGCCGTTCGAGCAAAAGATTGGGCGGACGGATTCGCAGATTCCACGGACCTCTTAGGCATTCTTTCAAAGTCATCCAAGACATTTAGGGCGCTCATCACCGAACGGAATTGGGGCATGACCTTGGAACATTCCTTTACCGGCTTATAGCTGAGCAAAACCGCTGAACAGAACAGGACCAGTCCCGTTCCATCCATCCAGTTGTTTTGAACCAGAATCGCGCAAAATCCAAGAACCAGGATCATGGCTAGCACGGAAACCGCTTCCGTCACCAGGGAAAGGCCGTTCTTTTGGATTGAGGTTTCCAGACCGCGATCACGAAGGTGGCGCACATCCTTTAACAAACCATCAGAAACCGCCTTTCGTTCGTCGGAAGAACTCCACTGGCGAAACAAACAGCGGGCAAGATTCAGGTTGCCACGAAAATCGGAACGGCCTCGCAAGAGAGATTCCTCCGCAGGGCCCAACCTATGAAGTTTACGCTGCAAAACACTGACCAGCGGAACAATGATCACAAAAAGAAAAACCGTCAACGGCCAGGATATGTAGAAAAGGACCGGCAGGAAAACTAGCAGCTGTAAAACCGCCTGAACGCCTTGGAAAAAGACCGAGCCATTGGATTGAAGAACCTGGGTCGATTCGTAGGCCGCCTCAACCTTGCGCTCCCCCTCCGCAGTATGAAATACTCGGGGCGAAAGGTCGCGCAACCCGTGAAGGAACCAAGCCGTCACCTGACTCCACGCATCGTAAACCCAGCTTTCGGAGGTTCGAATTTTCATGTAGAGGAAAATCAGGCGGGCAACAGTTAGACCAACCATAAGGCCAATCCATGCATAAAGGGAAAGTGCCACCTCGCCAGACAAGATGCCCATGAAGGACTTTATTCCCCAAAGAACAGCGGCATCGGCCCCGCTGGCCAGCAAAGCTAACGGGAAAAAGCGTAAAATTCCGCTTAAAAAGGATTTTTTTAACCATTTTCGCATGGACATCAAGGCAAATGTAATTTATTTTGGCTCACCCCCCTTTACAAAATTACAAAGCATACCTATATTTGGCCTACCTTACGCCTCCATCGTCTAGTGGCCCAGGACTCGGGATTTTCATTCCCGCAACAGCGG
>JAKSIE010000043.1 GCA_024398995.1 Fibrobacter sp. | reverse complement strand
TCAGCGGGCTTTCGAATTGATCACGCATGATTTATCCTTTGGGTCGAACCCGATTTATGTTTTCGGAGTTAAATGTAGAAATTTGATAAAAATTTTCCTAGATTACCTTTAAGTTTTAGGGGGATTCGTCACAAGGAGGAATATTGATATGAAGAACACAAAATTTCTAGCAATCATTGCGCTGATTTTTACAGTGCTTTTTACGGCTTGCAACAGCGAAAGCCCCGTAGGCAGTCTAAACAAGTTGGAATCTTCCGCTTACTTGCACAACGAAAGCGGCAAGAAGGTTACCCTGTCATACCACAAGTACGACAAACTCGAAAAAGAATGGACTTTGGAAGCCGGCGAGTCCCAAGAAATTCCCGACACTGACCGTTGGAGCATGACAAACATCCCCGATGGCGGCAAGGTTGTATTCACCTTCGAAGACGGGACTAGCTACGAGCATATTTGCGAACCCGGAGATGGCTCCTCCATCAATCATTATGAGGAATACATCTTTACGCCTAAGGAAAACAACATTCTCGATCTGGACGATATCGCAGCAAACGAAAATGAAAGAGGCAGTTGGAAAAGAACTGCCTTGAAAGGGAACAAAGTCCGTTACGATTACTACATCAAGTAGTTCGTTACAGAAAAATAATTACAATTCCTGAACCAATTCGCTCATTTCCTTACGAACAGGATGACGAGGGCTGGGGCCTCCTTCGGTAGGATCGGCGTAGCCCACATCCAGAAGGCAACTGACCTTCAGGTTTGCAGGAAGTTCAAAGCCACGGGCAATTTCCACCGCATTGAATCCGCGTGCCCACAGGGTATTCAAGCCCTGCGCCGTGGCTTCCATCATCATGGTGGTCGTTACGATGCTTGCGTCCATATCACCGCATTCGTGTTCATCATTATAACTCAGGGCGCGGTAACACTGGTCCTTGTCGTAACAAATCATCAAGACCACAGGCGCATTATATGCCATACGGGTAATACCGCGGATCTTTGCCAGCGCCTCGGGCGACTTCAATACAAAAACCTTAAAAGGCTGATGGTTCATGGCAGTAGGAGCCAAGCGGCCTGCCTCAAGGACTGCGTTCAATTTTTCCGTTTCTACGACTCGGTCGCTAAACTTGCGGCAGCTGTAACGAGACTTGACAAGATCCATGAATTCCATAGTTACCTCTCTAGCTTAAAGGGGTTTATGCTTTCGCATATTGCGAATGTTCAGGGGCAGAATCTCCTTGTGCCACTTCATCCATTCGTCATAATAAATGTACTGTTTTTCCTGCTTGCGGAAATTGCGACCGTGAACGATTCTACGGCCGCCACGTTCTTCTACCGGAATCACAATGTGCAGGCATTCGTGGTATACCACACCGGCCACCGCAAAAATAGGACAGTTGGCCGCATCGTAACCCTTACTGATGCTGATCAGATGGAAATCCTCCCCCGTCACAGGATCCTTGCGAACCGTATGATAACTGAGGCCCCCAACGCGATTGCTCCAGGTGATTCGGCAGGTCAGGGAATTTTCAAAATAGGTATCGTTGATGGCCGCCAAAATATCGTTCAAATTATGGTACTTGCCCTGAGGACGGATAGGCGGAAGTCGGCCCGTGGTTGCAAGGGCAGTCTCCCCCTTGTCGGCTCGAATCTGGTCCACCAAAGTCCAGAAGCGGTTTACCAATTCCTTAATTGTCGCCTTGTTCTTTGCAGTCTTACGGCGGATGGCGTGTTCAGCCCATTCTGCGGCAATTTCACGAGCCTGGGCGTATTCCTCCCCCTTCATGTACGCCGGCAACATAACCTCAGGATGACCAAAAAGTACGCCGCCCTTGCAGCGAATGCTTTTCTTCATCTGGGGATTGTACTTGAAATGCACCAAGCCGTTTTCAGAAACCGTATTGGGGATCTTAGGTTTCTCGGGCTTTGGAGCAGGCGCACCAAACAGGTCCATCTGGATTTCGAACAAACTCATTTTTATTCTCCAGAGCCAATAACGCCTTCGTAGCCGTTCAAAGCAAGCAAGCCTCCAAAATAGCTTTCGGGCAGGTCCAGCAGGGCGTAATGTTCAGAAATCCCATACACAGCGTCTTCGATGGTGTCGGGCAGATACACGATGTAGCTGTCGTTATCCGGAGTCTGCAAATGTTCCGGTGTGCAGAACTTAGGATCCGTCTCGCTAAAGTACATTCTGCAAGAAACAGGACGCAGCGGGTAAACCGTACAATCACCGGCCTTATCCGAGAAAGGACAAGGTTTCCAGGCGGCAAAGTAGTCGTGCAAGGCCAAGTCCTCTGCCTTGTCGTCGAAATCATCCTCCACAACAGTCCCTTCGGACTTGCGGCGTTCATAGAATCCTTTGAACATGGAGGAACGTTCCTGACAGGCTTCAATAATATCCAGCAGGTCGTTTCGTTTACGAAGTTCGCTATATAGATAGACTAGTTCAAAAGGTTCCACGGACATGGGATAGTGATGGCAGCAGTTACCGCAGGCGGCACGGCACTGGACAGGCCTTGGTTGCTGGGGCAATACAGCCTTCAAGTAAATGGCAAAAGCCTCATGGTATTTCTTGGTAAACTCAAGAATATGAGGCAATTGTTCCAACAAATTATCTGGTCCAATGGCGGATTCTCGTCCTAACTTGTCTGCAATGGCGTCAAGACGATCCCTTTCGGCCCCCAACAGGTTGCCGAGACGCATTTCCGCTAACCGAAATGCCTTTGTAGGGAAATATTCGCGATATGAATCCATGAGCACAAATATATTTTTTTTATGAAATATGTTATTTTTAGAGAAAGTGAGATAACTATGAAGTTAAAGCATTTTAAATCGTTTTTTTTACTTTCTGTGGCACTTGTGCTCACCTTGGGGTTTGTGGGTTGTAACATTTTCAATCCTACCGAAAACGCACGTGTTAGCGACAAAGACGCTCCTGCATTGACTTACGAAGCCTACATACACTACCAGAAGAGTGAATACTCCGAGGCTCGCGAATATTTCGAAAAAGCTATCAAGGCCGATCCGCGCTACTCTGAAGCCTGGTTCGGGCGCGCCAAGGCTGTCATGAACATGCAGCCGGGTCTAAACATTTTTGAACTGGCCTCCAAGGCAAACATCGCAGACGGCGCCGACGCCATGTCTGCTCTGATGACAATGCCCGATTCAGAAGCCACCCTTATCCAAAATGGTGTGGACTCCGTACTTCTGTACCTGGACCCGTTCATCGCCAGAGACACCTTGGGCCTTACCGACAAGAAGGTTACCTTCAAGGAATTTGCAGATAGCTATTCCATGCTGCAGCTCATCAAACTGGCACTGAAGGTTCGCTCCGTTAATACAAGCCTTAGCGACTTGCTGACCGCAACAGACGACTTTATGGCCATCAACTGGAACACTCTGGACGTGGAAGAACTGGGCGAAACCGTAAAGGAAGTGACCGAAGTTCTTGCAAACACCGCTACGGCAATCAAGACAAATCCTGAGCTTGCAACAACTATCGTCAAGGAATTCATTCCTGACACCCTTGAAATCCCAGACTCAGCCCTTACAGCAAACATTGATTTCTTTGCAGAGCAAATCATTCTCATAAACGATGCCGTGCAGAAAACCGAAGTAGACCGTACCGAAATTTTCCTCAAGATTGGTAACGCCATCGATGACGACGGCGACGGTTGCGTAGATGAAGAAATTCCCGATGGTCTTGACAACGATGGCGATGGTGAAGTTGACGAAGACATGCGCCACTACAACTCCTTCGTTATGGACATTGACCCGTTAAACCCGCTGAACAGCAATCCCACAAAGATTCGCGAAATCCAGAACATTGAGCTTTACAAGCTTGTTGATATCGACGGCAACGGATTAAACAGCCCCGAAGACGATGCAGAGCGCACTTTCATCTATCCCACCATGGAACGCGAAGAAGAAGGCAAGAACGCACTCTTCGTGTTTGCAAAGGACCTGACATGGGAAGGCAAAGCCGACGACATGGCGAAGCGCATTGCCAATAAGGAACTTGCCCGCATGGATACCGACTCCACCAATATCAAGTACGACTTGAAGTGGCGTCAGGAAAACATCGGTGGTTGCTGGAACAACTACGACGAAGAACGGTTTAAGGCCTGGTTCAGAGGGAGGGCTAAGTAATGAAGCGCATTCTCTCTCTCATTGCCGTCGCAGGTCTTGCAGCACTTAGCTTTGCCGCCAAGGCTCCGTCCCACCATTCTTTGCGTGCCGAAGCCATGGGTAACGCCCATGTGGCTGTTTCCGACGACAAGGAAGCTATCTATTTCAACTACGCCGGCCTTACTCAGATTAATAGATTGGGTAACTACGACAAGCGTCCCGAGCAAGGCTACTATCCCCGTAACCTCATTGGTGACATGCGTCTGAACCTGGCTGGTGCAGGCCCCTTTGAAAAATATTTCTCTACCTACAACGATGTTACAGAACTTCAGAAGCTTTACAAAAGCGTGTCTGAAGCCGGTGGCGGCACAAGCGCCCTGTTGGACTCCCTGGGTAAGCATCCTGAGTTGATCAACGTCCTGAACTCCTACGACCACAAGCGACTGGATATGAGTATCAAGATGGACGCCGAAATGGCATTTCATGGTTTCGGCGGCTCCATCTGGGTTAGCGGTGGCGTTTCCCCGTACATCGACGGCGGTTTGATTCTCCCCTACATGATTGTTGACACATTCTACGTGGACGCCGTGGCTCAGGCTGGTATCTCCTACGGATTTACCGACCAGCTTTCTGTAGGTATTGGCGGTAAGATTGCAAAGCGTCAAAAGGTCGATGCAGTCACCATGGGCATTCTGGACTACGAGACCTTGCAGGACACTTTGAACGACCGTTATGAAAAGGCTCTGGGTGAACTCTTCGACATGGAATCCATTTCTATCGGCATGGACATCGGTGTGCTTTACCAGTGGACCCGCGAGTTCCGCATCGGTGCATCGCTCCGCGACATCTATTTCAAGGAACTGGCCGGAGACAAGTTCGTACCCAATTTTACTATGGGCTTCTGCTACAGCCCCCGATTCTTTAACAAGAACACAGCCTTTGGCCGCAAGTTCAACATCGCAATGGACTACGCCGACGCCTTCAACGACGACAAGAATTACAAGCCTCTGACTCACTTGAACTTTGGTGTAGAAGTGGAACAGAACATTCTTGCCTGGCCGGGCTACAACAATGAACTCCGCGCCTTGACCCTCCGTGTTTCTGGCGGATTCAAGGGCGGTTATCCGACTGCAGGTATTGCCGTAGAAGCACTCCGCCTCGTTACCCTTGAACTTGCAACCTGGGCAGAAGAACGCGGTTACTACACCGGTCAGGACGAAGAACGTGTGTACATCG
The DNA here is from genome assembly GCA_024398995.1 of Fibrobacter sp. Lineage (GTDB taxonomy): Bacteria > Fibrobacterota > Fibrobacteria > Fibrobacterales > Fibrobacteraceae > Fibrobacter. The sequence continues at coordinate 14,775 of JAKSIE010000043.1, read as the reverse complement.
CCCAGCTGAGTCTCGGTTTCTAAATCAAAGCAAAAGAATTAGAAAAGTCCCGCTCATGGCGGGACTTTTTTCATATGAACTTATCCAGAAATTTCAGCAGTCGCTTATTTGAAATTCCTTTTTAGGACTTAGTTTCTTCGGATTGTTTTTCCTTGGGGAGAACCAGATTCAGGATCACAGCCAGCAGGAATACCACGGCCACACAGTTTTCTGCGAAGATGGTCTGGAAGATTTGCGGGAATTCCTTGAACATGCCGGCGGCCTGGGTAAAGCCAAGGCCCACGCTGAGGGAGAGGCTCACGATGACCATGTTGCGCTGGCTAAATCCGCTCTTGGACATCATGCCGAAACCTGCAAACAGAATGGAGCCGAACATCATGATGGTGCAACCGCCAAGCACTGCCTGCGGGATGGTGGTAAGCAATGTACCGATAGGCGGGAAGATGCCGCCCAAGAGCATTACAATAGCGCCCGTGGCTATGGTAAAGCGGTTCACTACGCCGGAGAGGGATGCAAGGCCCACGTTCTGACTAAAGGAGGTGATGGGAGTGCAGCCGAAAATACCGGAGAGGGTGCTGACAAAACCGTCGCAACTGATGGCGCCGCCCATTTCTGATTTGTGAATCTGACGCTTGAGGGCTCCGTTCACCAGGGCGCTGGAATCGCCTACGGTTTCCGTTGCGGAAACCAGGAAGATGGCTACCACGGAAAGAATAGGTCCAATGTGGAATTCCGGAGCGAAGGGCAAAATCTTGGGGAGTGCCACGATGCTGCAGTTAGAAAGCCCGGAGAAGTCCACCATGCCCATGCAGAGGGCAAGAATGTAGCCAACAACAAGGCCCACCAGCACAGAAAGGGAGCGAAGGAATCCCTTGGCGAAAACCTGCGTAAGCAAGCAAGTGAGCAGGGTGACGCTTCCAACAATCCAGTTGTGTGTTGCGCCGAAGTCCGCAGAACCCTGGCCGCCGGCGAAGGAATTTGCGCCAATGGGGAGCAAGGAAAATCCGATGGCCGTCACTACGGTAGCGGCAACGATATGCGGAATAAGCTTCAACCAGTATTTTGCACAAAGGCCAAGCAAACCTTCCACGATACCGCCCACAATCACAGCGCCCATAAGGGTGCCCATGCCCTGGGTGGTAGCAATGCCGATGGAAACAGAAAGGAAGGTGAAGCTGATGCCCATTACAATGGGAAGCCGAGAACCGATTTTCCAAATGGGGAAAAGCTGTACCAAAGTGCCGATACCTGCAATAATCATGCAGTTCTGAACGAGGGACGCTGTCAGCCCCTTATCCAGATTTACAACCCCGGCAAGAATCATGATGGGGGTGATGTTTGCAACGAACATGGCCAGCACATGCTGCAGGCCGAAGGGCAAAGCCTTCAGCACCGGCACGCGGCCGTCCAACTGATAAATATTTTCTGATGAATTGTTCATAATTTTCTCGTACCTCGCGCCTGGAGCCTCGAACCTAACCCAGTTTCAAATTCGTATTCTTTAGCGGCTGTTCCGGCTGTTCCCTAAACTTGATGGTCTGGGTCTGCCAATCCATAGATTCAACGATGGCAATGGATTCCACGCGGTAACCTTCTTCACGCAAGGTGCGGCCGCCTTTCTGCTGGCCCTTTTCAATGGCGATTCCCAAGCCTGCTACAGTACCGCCGGCCTGGTGCACCAAGTCGATCAAGGCGTGGGCAGCGGCACCATCGGCCAAGAAGTCGTCCACAATGAGCACCTTGTCGGTAGCCTTCATATAGGGCTTTGAGATGAACACATTGTTCATCTTCTTGTGGGTAAAGGAGTATGCCTGGGACACGTACTTGTCATCGGTGCTGTTGGCGGTCTGGCTCTTTTTGGCAAAAACCACGGGAACGTCGTAAAGATGCCCTAAAAGAGTTGCGATAGCAATACCGCTAGCTTCGATGGTAAGAATCTTATTGATTTCCACATCACGATAACGGCGCTGGAATTCATAGGCCATCTGGCGCATGATGTCCACGTCGATCTGATGATTCAAAAAACTATCGACCTTAAGGATATTGCCTTCCTTAATGACCCCGTCACGGAGGATTTTTTCTTCTAGAAAATTCATGAGCATCAATTTAGGAAAAACTATATGGATTTATAAATCCATCGGAAAACAAAATAAGGGGTCGCACTTGACAACGGCCTAGAATAAGTATATATTTGTGCAGTAAACAAATGTTTAGTTCCTATATTCAGGTTTAGGTCATGATTGAACGCGTACACGGAATTCTGATTGAAAAAAGCCCCACTTTTGTGGTTGTTGATGTGAATGGCATCGGCTATGGCATCAATATTTCCGCCTATACAGCCGGAAAGCTGCCCGAGGCGGGTGCAGAAGTCACCCTCCACACCAATCTCGTAGTCCGCGAAGACTCCATGACCCTTTTCGGCTTTGCCGATACAACGGAAAAATCCACATTCCTCATGCTGCTCGACGTCAACGGCGTAGGCCCTAAAATGGCTCAGCGAATCCTTTGCGGCGTCTCCCCCGCCGATTTGCTGAACATGATCGCCAGCGACAACAAGTCCGCCCTGAGTAAGATCAAGGGTCTAGGCAAAAAGACCTGCGAGCAGATGGTGCTCACCTTAAAGGATAAGGCGGCCACCATGCTGCAAGGCCTTGGCAATCTTGAAGGAAGCGGAGTTACCTCCATGGGAACCCTCACCGGGGCTAAGATGGAGGCCGTGCTGGCATTGCATACATTGGGCGTCAAGGATCCTGCAGCCGAAAAGGCTGTGGTCAAGGCTGTCGAAGTCTTGGGCGACCAGGCCGACGCAGCACTACTTATCCCCGAAGCCCTTAAGTACCTGTAATTGCCAAGCTGAACAAAGCAACACAACCTTACGAACCTTAACCCCGTAAAAAAGCAGCAAATAATGGAAGAACAGCGCATCATTTCTCCGCAACGTAGATCCGGTGACGAAAGCGATATGGAACGCACATTGCGTCCCCCTTCCCTTGCTGAATTTACAGGTCAAGACGGCATCAAGGAAAGTTTGTCCATCGCCATCGAAGCGGCAAAGCACCGTGGCGACTCCCTAGATCATTGCCTTTTCAGCGGTCCTCCGGGCCTGGGCAAGACAACTCTTTCCAGCATCATCGCTAAGGAAATGGGCGTCAACATCCATATTACAAGTGGTCCTGTACTCGAAAAAGCAAGCGACCTCGCCGGCCTCCTTACTAGCCTGCAAGAAAACGACATCTTATTTATCGACGAAATTCACCGCCTTAACCGTGTCGTAGAAGAATACCTCTACCCCGCTATGGAAGATTTCCGCCTCGACATCATGCTGGACTCCGGGCCGGCCGCCCGAAGCGTCAACCTGCCACTCAAGCATTTTACGCTTGTAGGCGCAACCACCCGCAGCGGGCTCCTCACGGGTCCGTTGCGCGACCGATTCGGCCTCCAGTACCGTCTGGAACTGTACAACGAAAGCGATATCGTACAGATTCTCATGCGAAGCGCCAAGATTCTCGGCGTTGAAATTGAAGAGGACGCAGCAAAGCTTCTGGGCGGCCGTTGCCGTGGAACGCCCCGTATTGCAAACCGTGTTCTCCGTCGTTGCCGCGACGTGGCACAAGTCCGCGGAACAGGCGTCATCGACATGGTATCCGCCAGCAAGACTCTCGACATGCTGGGCATCGATAGCGAAGGTCTCGACGCCATGGATCGCAAGATCCTTTCCCTTACCATGGACAAGTTCAACGGCGGCCCCGTAGGTCTCGGTACCATCAGCGCAGCCCTCGGCGAAGAGCCCGACACCTTAGAAGAAGTGTACGAACCCTACCTAATTCAAAAGGGTCTTCTGGCACGCACTCCCCGCGGCCGCATCGCCACGCCCACAGCCTACAAGATGTTCCACAAAACGCCCCCGGCAACATCCGCGGCAGCTCAAGGCATCCAAGAGGAACTTTCCCTTTAAAAAGCCCCATTTTAATGGAGCTTTCCCTTTAGTTACTTGAATTCAGGCGCAATAGTAATGACCATGTTCACGCCATGCAGGCCGTGGAAACCGAACTGCAAGCGGAACAGGTACATGTTGGGCTGACGTACGCGAATACCCACGCCCCAGGAATTAAAGAGCTGCCCCTTAGAGAACCAAGATCCAAATGTTGGAGCAATCAAGGCGTACTCATTAAAGACAACTCCATCAACAAAGCGGTCCACAGGCCAACGGTATTCGCAGCTAAGGCTCATCAAATGAGTTGCAACCCACGCCGATGAATAGCCACGCAAAGGCGTTCGGGCGCTCAAGGAAACAAAGGCGTTGAAGGGTGCGCCGCCCTTTTCCATTTCCCAAATATCCGCCAGAACGAACTGCATTGCAATCACGCGACGTTCAAACAAAGTGCTGAACAAATTCTCCGGTTTCCAAACACGCATTGCCTCATCCCAGGAGAAGTCCGTATAGAACTTGCGGTTCTTACGCGCCTCGGCCGGAGTCAGAATATACTGTTTCGAAGAACCCAGGAAGAAATAATGCTGAAACAGGAAATCCGTTCTCATGAAATCGTGATTTTTCGTGGATGGATCCGTCGCATAGTTGTCATCAAGTCCCTTATAATCCATCACCTTGGTGTAGATGCCCGTAAAGCCGATACGGGAACCTTTGGAAGGCGCATAAGGATAATCCAAATTATCATAGAATAGGGACAGTTCAATGGGGAACTGGTTGCTCTTCTGGTAAAGGCCGCGATCTTCAATGGGGAAAATGTCGTCCACCAAAATAGAGTCGTTGACATCAGGCAGGGAGGCGTCGACATGTCGCCAAGAAGCCTGGAGGCCCAGATTCAAAGTACCTTCCTTGTTCAAGGGCAAGCCAAGGCGCATCATGACACGGGTGGAAGAATCCGGCTGCGTAAACGAAGTCGTCGTTTCCGGAAGAATAAAGGAGTGGTCTCGGTCAAAGTTCAAGTCGAATCTTAAAGCGCCAAAAAGCGGCGTACCAAACAATCCGTGCTTAGTATAACGCGCGCAGAAATCAAAATCACCGTTGGCATAGTAGCCCATCTGCAGCACCGTATAGTCTTTATCAAAGAACAGATTACGATGGCGATAGTTGGCACCCAACATGGTACTGGATCCCGGCTTAAAATTGAAACTGGGGTAAATAAGAATGTTCTTGTCCAGACCGAAGGTGATCAAATCCACTGACTTATCCACCACACCATTGGTAAAGATGTAATCAATGGGTTTTGCAATCGGGTAGATCAGGGCATTAAGGAAAGGCTGGATGATATTTTCAAAGGGCCAAATCCAGTAGTCGGCGATTCGTTTTTCGCTCTTTTGGGAATTCGTCTGAACCACTTTCGTAGAGTCAGACGCAGCAGTTTCTTCGGCAGCAAAGGACAAGGAGGCACATGCAAGCAACAGCCCGCATATCATACGAAACAAGCCAACCTTTACCTTAGTAGTAAACATTCCCCCTCTAATATAATTATATTAGGAGTATGTTTTCGCTCTTCGCCAAAATCACCAGACAAATTGCCCAGTTTCCAAGGCTAATTATCGGCATTTTTACTGTTTTGGCAATTCTGTGCGTATTCCCTATTGAAAATTTGAATTGGGAAATCCAGCTTCAGGACACTTTAAGAGGCAAAAACAACAACCAAGACTACGACATCATTGAAAACAAATTCGGCGGTCTGGGTAGCCTGACCATCGTTTTGCAATCCGACGACAGCCTGGCCAATTATCAGCTGGCAAAAAATTTCGCAAGCGCTTTCGAAAACGACTCCCTGGTCCACTTTATCGAATGGACTGCAGACTTCGACTTCTTCAAAAAGAACCGACTGCTGTACGCCAGCGAGCAGGACATGATGCAGGTCATCGACCACATTAACAGCGTCAAAGAACATCATGTTAGAAAGAACAACCCGCTGCTGGTGGAGCTTCTGGACGAGCCCAGCGACTCCACCGTTGCCGAAGAAAAATCCCGAGACACAAGCACCTTCATTCAGGATATCGAAGGCAAGTATTTCCGCAACCTGCAGCAGAGTTTCGCCAACACCACCGGAACAATCCGCGTCATAGACATCTACCCCACCAATTCCATTTCAGACCTAAAGGCAAACCGTGCCCTGTTTTCCAAGGCAGACAGCTACCTGAAGGAAAAGGCCGGAGACAAGATTCGTGTGCTGTACACAGGCAAGGTGTACGACTCCATCCAGACAGGCAGAATGCTTTTGCCCGAAGCTAAGCGTGCGGGGCTTTTTGCAGCAATGGCCATTCTTCTGCTTTTGATTTTCCATTTCTACAGACAGCCTCAGCTCATTGTCATTTCGTCTATTCCTATTGCATTGCCCGTGATATTCACCATGGCAATCGCTTACCTCTTCTTCGGTAGGATTAGCCTTTTCACCTTGTCCCTGTGCTTGCTGTTGCCTGGGCAAGCCTGTCAGATCATCACCCACGTTCTTACCCGTTATTTCCATGAACGCGAAAAGAAGCTGGGCCCCGCCCTCAGTACCGAAAGCGCTATCCTTGGCATCGGTCCGACGGTGGCTGCATCGTCCTTGATTATGGCAGGACTTTTTATCTCCCTCATTCTTGTCCCCCTGCCCGGACTTCAGGAATTCGGCATGCTGGGAGCCATCGGTAGCCTGATAAACTTGGCTGTTTGCCCGTTAATCTGTACTGCGTTGCTCCAGTTCCTGCAACGTCACAAGGCTTTCGACGTCATCATTCCCAAGTACGTCAAGCGCCGTCCCATGAAGCTTTTGTCCAACAAGGTCAACTGGGCAATCATCATCGCGCTTAGCTCCCTGAGTCTGACAGGCCTCATTTACAGCGGCGTGAACCTCACTTTCCTCTACGACTTTAAACAGACAGAAATCCAGCACAACAAGCAGGAAGTCGCAGCCCTGATTAAAGAAACAGGATTCTCCACCTACGATCCCGTAATCGTCATGATGCCGGACTCTTCTTATAACGAAGACATCATGGAGGATTTCAACCGTTTGCAGAGCCGTGGTTCCGTTCCCGAGCTAGGCCGCATATACACCCAGTTCCAGTTCATGCCCAAGGAATCCTCCACAAAGCGCGACCTGGTCAAGAAAATCCAGCAATACGTGGACGAAGGCATTCTCGACTACATGAGTCCCTGCGACAGCGCCTCCATTGTAGAGATGCTGGACAATTACGAAAACGATATGAGGGAATTTGAACTTTCCGAAAATATCCGTCGCAAGTTCGCCGATAAGAACGGTACTCCTGGTGTATTCGCATTTATCATTCCGAACGCCAACCCGAACAACGGACAAATCTGCCGCCGCATTAACAGGCAGGTAAAGCAGATTGAAGGTGTAGAGGACCAGAAGTTCAAGGTCTGCGGAACACCCATTCTTCGAGCATCGGTTCTCAACTTGATCCTAGCCAACATCGACAAGTCCATTATCGTAGGCATCATTATGCTTTGGTTCATCTTGCTGTTGTATTACAACAAGCTTTCCAGAGCCTTCTTTACCATGTTGCCCTCGATTTTCGCCCTTTGCTGGGTTACCACCATTACCCATTTCCTTGGCATTCAAATTTCTGCATACAGTTCCATTGCCTTCGTTCTCCTGATTGGAGCTAGTGTGGATGGTTCCTTGCAACTTTGGGCATCCTACTATGAAAAACAGGAAGGCACGGCATTGACAGTTCTAAGGACTAAGTTCTCATCCGTATTGTTTGCCCAGCTGGCGGCCCTTATCGGTGGCTTCGCAATGCTTTTTTCCTCCCATCCTGGAATCAAGAGTATCGGTCAGATTACTTTGATCGGTATGATTTGCATTTTTGTTTCTCAATTCACTATTTATCCTCTCATTGCCGGAGCCCTTGATCAATACAGGCTCCGCAAAAAGGACCAGACTCTAAAATGAAAAATCTCTCCAATAGAACTTTGAATATTGCAGCCTCCCTCACCGTGGCTATCGACACCTTGGCAAAGCAGATGATCGCTGACGGCAAGGACGTTGTAAGCCTTGGCGCAGGTGAACCGGATTTTCCCACTCCGGAACCTATCCGTGCAGCTGCATGCAAGGCAATCAACGACGGCAAGACCCGCTACACCGCCCCCGTTGGCATTATGGAAGTGCGCAAGGCTGTGGCAAATAAACTTAAGGAAGAGAACTGTCTGGACTACAAGCCCGAACAGATTATCATGACCAGCGGCGCAAAGCACGCCGTATTCAATTCCCTTGCAGCCCTCATTAACCCGGGTGACGAAGTCATTATCCCCGCCCCTTACTGGGTGACCTATCCGGAGCTGGTGAAGTGGCTTGGCGGCACTCCGGTGTTTGTACAGGCTACTAAGGATGCCAAGTTCAAGATTACTGCAGAACAGCTTGCAGCCGCCTGCACCGACAAGACCAAGGCAATCCTCCTGAACAATCCCTGCAACCCCACCGGTGCGGTTTATACCAAAGATGAACTGGCCGCACTCGCCAAGGTCATCGTAGAAAAGGATATTTACTGCATCTCCGACGAAGTGTACGAATACTTCGTGTACGACACCGAGTTTGCAAGCGCAGCCGCTTTCCCCAGCATGGCCGAACGTACCATCGTCATTAACGGTTTCTCCAAGTCCCATTGCATGACCGGTTGGCGAATCGGTTACGACGCAGCTCCTGCAGAAATTGCAAAGATTATCGGCAAGATCCAGGGCCAGGCAACTCACCATCCCAGCAACGTGGCACAGTACGCAGCCCTTGGTGCATTGGAAATGGACAAGTCCAATGTTGAAGCCATGCAGGCCGCATTCCTGAAGCGTCGCAATTACATGCTGAAGCGTACTGCAGAAATTTTGCCCGTACCCGCCCACGCACCGGAAGGCGCATTCTACCTGTTCGCACCCGTAGATTCCTTCTACGGCAAGAAGACTCCGGAAGGAAAGGTGATCGACGGATCCATCGAACTTTGCGAATACCTATTGCAGAGCCAGGGCTTGGCCATTGTGCCAGGAGCCGCCTTCGGTGACGATACCTGCGTTCGATTCTCCTATGCCGCCAGCGATGAAACTTTGCAAAAGGCCTGCGACAGATTTATTGCAGGCTTGAAGGCTTTGGCATAATTTCGGAGAACAACGCCGAAGATGCAATCATTTCGACTGGTAAACGTTGAGTCCGACAAGCCTTTTACCATAGGCCGCAAGTCAGACAACAGCCTGGTTCTGGACAACCTGATGGTGTCCAGATATCACGCCGTCTTGGAACGCGTACAGCAGAAATGGTTCATTACCAATCTGACTCAGAACAGCGTTACCCAGGTGAATGGCAAGGATGTCTTGCCCAGTACCGAAGCTAGCGCGAGTCGCCCCGCGGAAATCGCTGACGGGGACGTTATCCAGATTGGACCCCACCAGCTGAAAGTCACCTTCAAGGGCGAAGCACTTTCCCTGTTGCTGATGGAATCTGCTGACCAGGAAATTTCCGTTGCAAAGACATTGACTGAGAAGTGGACGGAAATCACAAGCGACGAAGTGGACATTCCTCAAGGAATGAGCGCAAGAATCTGCGCAGGAAAAATCGCAGACCAGAACTGCGCCGTTATCAAATTCAAAAAAGCTTTGACAAGTGCACAGGGCAAAAGCATCAAGCAGATGAACTTGTCTGCAAATGAAGTTCTTCGCTTGCCCAGTTGCGAAATCACTTATGATGGGGCTGCGCTAGTTTGCAAAAATCGCCCCCACGGTTTCGATGTAAACGTGGAGAATCTGGATGTCTTTGCCGGCAAGAAACAATTGCTTCACAATGTGAATTTCAAGCTGCAAGCGGGTGAAATTCTCGCCATCATCGGACGATCCGGACAGGGCAAGTCTACGTTACTTCGCCTGCTGCAAGGCATTCACAAGAGTGGCGACGAGTCCTCTGTGCAAATCGGCTCCCTGGATTATCGCAATGCGGAAATCCGCAAGCATATTTCTTTCTTGGAGCAAGATCCGGAACTGCGCAAGGACTTGACCGTCCGCGAAACGCTTTTGGACGGTGGCCGAGTCTACATGAACAAGCAGGACTTCAAGATCAATGCAACGGGCCGCATGGAAAAGTTCTGCGAACTTTTCGGGCTGAGCGACCGCATGGACAACCCCGTGAAAACGCTCAGCGGCGGCGAATCTCGCCGCGCGGCCCTCGCCCGCGAACTCATGGGGAACCCAGGCCTGATCGTACTTGACGAACCGCTGTCCGGCCTGGACCCGTTCAACTCCAAGATTCTCTGCTCCCACCTAAAGCAGCTTTCCTTCCTGGGTCATACCATCATCCTGACTACCCATAGCTACGAGGCTCTGGAAATCGCAAACAAGGTCCTGGTCCTTCACCAGGGCGAGCAGGGCTTCTTCGGCAGCCCGCAGGAAGCCTACCACTACTTCGAAACCAGCGACCCGGAGAAAATCCTCTCCAGTCTCAATGACGAAACGTCCTCCAACTGGCAGAAGGTTTTCGAAGAAAAGAAGATCCAGGAAACCATGGCCACCCGCGTGACCGCCGCACTTCAGAAGCCAAGCAGCAAGGTTCATTTCTGCTTTCCGAAAACAGAACTGTCCACCATGTTCCTTTACAAGGTCCTGCTTACGGCCAAGCAATGGTTCCGCGACAAGGGTAAGTTCATAGCCTTGTTGGTCCAGCCCCTGGTTATCGGTTTTTTGTTCTCCCAGATTTTCTCCAGTCTCACCTCCCTTTGGATCGTGGCCTTCGCCATTATCCTTTCCGCAAACTGGCTGGCCCTCTCCCTTTCCATCCGCGAAATCGTCCAGGAAAAGGAAATCCTTCGTAACGAATTCCGCAAGGGGGTTTCTGTCGTTACCACCGTTACGGCAAAACTGTTCCTCCCTACGCTGGTAGCTTGGCTCCAGACGCTAATTGTCTATCTGTTCGTCAGTTTCCGAACCCAGGTTCACGTATCCTCAGCGCAGCTGCTCCTGGTTGTCGCCGCTATGGTCATCCCGCCTGTAACCGTAGGACTTATGGTCAGCGCCTTTGCCAAGAACGCAGGCCAAGCCAATGCATTGCTGCCCCTCCTGATCATCCCCCAGGTAGCGCTGGCCGGGGCCCTAGTCCCCCTGGACCAAATGCTTCCTACCGGACGCATCCTCTCCAACGTAATTTGGGCACGATTCAACCAGAATAGCCTTTTAAACTTACTTCTCGAGCGCCAAGACCCCATTGAAAACATTCTGGCCGCTCTCGCCATCGCTTTAGGTTGTTATATTGTGATGGTAATTAGAATTCACTGTTCCACGAAAGCCAAATGATCGCACCGCAGAAACCTGAAATTTTTCCTCGTCCGTTCAACGCAAACTATGAACTTCTTGGCACCCTGGGCAAGGGTGGCATGGGTAACGTTTACAAGGCCCTCGACAAAAAATTAAAGCGCGAAGTTGCATTCAAGATCTTGGATTCTTCTTCCGACCAGGAGGCTATCCAGCGTTTCTACCTGGAAGCCCAGGCCATGAAGGAACTGGACCACCAGAACATCGTCCATGTGTTTGACTTTGGCCAGCAGGAAAACCAGCTGTTCATCGCCATGACCTACGTTCAAGGCACCAACCTGTCTGAAATCCTGCGCAACAAGGAACAGCTCTCTTTCGAAGCTATCGACGTCATTATCCGTCAGATTGCACGTGGCCTTCTTTATGCCCACAGCAAGGGCATCGTCCATCGCGATATTAAGCCGTCCAACATCATGCTTACCATCGACAACCGCGTGTACGTCATGGACTTCGGCATCTCCTACATCCGCGAAATGGAAAAGGAACGCCTGACCCGCACCGGCATGACCATGGGAACTCCCGAATACATGAGCCCGGAACAGTGCCACGGCGATAGCGTCACCTTGCAGTCCGACATTTACAGCATGGGCGTCATTCTTTACGAAATGACCTGCGGCCGTCTCCCCTTCGAAGGAAACCGCCCCGTGGAAATCGCATTGAAGCACGTCCAGGAACAGCCCCCTGCACCGGAACTTTTCCGCAAGGACATGCCCCCGGGACTTTCCGCCCTGATTCTCAAGTGCCTCAAGAAGAAGCTGAACGAACGCTTCCACGATATGCAGGAATTCCTGGACGCCTGCGACCAAGTGTTCCCCAACGACAAGGATACTCACCAGACACCTCACGTAACCAAGAGCAATTCTGCACTCCGTCGCCATACGGCATCGATTACCAATATGGCTACAAAGATTTCGCCCAAGGCAAAAATGCTGCAGAAAAAGCTTGCCGCAGTGATGATCGGAATCTTCCCCATTATCATTATGCTCCTGATTCTCCTGATGCTGACCCACAAGCCGGAAAGCACCTTACGTGAACTGGAATGGAAGGAAGCCCTGGGTAACTACGAGACAAAGGCGCTGGAAGTGGACAAGACAAAGGGCTATCCCCTGAGCAACCTCAATGACAACGATATTAAGACAGCATGGCTCTACACCATGCCCAAGAAACCCCAGAACCCTGTACTGACCTTGTACTTCGACGGCAATGCCATTATAACGCATTTCGGTATTGCAATCGGTTACCAGAGATCCGTAGACGATGCCTTCGGCGACCGTTTCCGCATTTTTAAGAAGCCCAAGCAACTGACCCTTGAGACCAAGGACGGATACAAGCAGAAGATTAAGCTGGAAAACATCAAGGGAATGCAGTACCCGCAGATCCAGGCCATGGAAACCACGGAACTGAAGATCTATCTTGACAACGTGTACGATGCAGAAAACGACGACTTCGCCATTTCTGAAATTCGTTTGTTAGGAATGGAACTACCCTAGTCCCGGCCGAAGAATCCAGGCATTACTAAATAAAATATTTCTTAGATAAAGTAACGAAAGGAAAATCCTTTCGTTCTTTTGTTTTAAATAGAAACCGCGCGAAAAGGAATGCGCAAGAATTTTGGAGGTTATAAAAATGGAAAACACACGAATCAAGGGCAATTTCATCGAGACCCACGCCGCCGCTTTTTTACGCCGCCAGGGCTATGACCTTTTGGCTAGGAACTACGCCTACCGCGGTGGTGAGCTGGACATCGTCGCAAAAGACGGCGAGACCATCGTCTTCGTGGAAGTGAAATCCGTCTGGAACAACCAGCAGGGAAACCCAGCCGCACGAGTGAACCGCATAAAGCAGCAGAAAATCTGGCGCACCGCCTGCCACTTTTTGCAAGGGAACAGGGAGGCTGCACCCAAGGGCTTTGACCAGCCCTGCCGTTTTGATGTGCTCAGCGCCCGCGTCTACCAGCAGCCCCTGCAATTCACCCACATCAAGAACGCCTTCGAAGGAACACAGGTCATCCCCCAGTGTTAAATCAAGACGAAGAATCTGGTTGTGAGTTTACTCTCACATGGAACAATATTTTTCCGTTTTTCACGCACAAACGCCGAATTTTTGTTTAAATTCAGCCTATGCGATTCGAAGTACATCCAGATAATCCCCAGGCCCGCATCGTAAAGCTGGCCGCCGCCGCTCTCGAAGACGACGGTCTCGTGCTGTACCCTACGGAATCCGGCTACGCCATCGGCTGTAACGCGGAATCTCCCAAGGCAATTCACAAGCTTTACGCCCTCAAAAAGCCCATGAAGAAATTTTTCATGGCACTGATCATTCCCGACATTCGCGCCGCCACGGATTACGCCCGCGTGGACAACTTCGCCTTCAACATCATGAAGCCCCGCGTTCCTGGCCCCTTCACTTTCATTCTGCCGGCAGACCCCCACATCGCCCGCCGTCTGGATGTGAAGCGCCCCGAAATCGGCGTGAGAATGCCTACCCACCCCTTCTTCAAGGAACTGTTCCAGCACTTCGACAAGCCCATCCTCAGCACCGCAGCCAAGCTTAGCGACGAGGACATCTACGAGCCCGACGACCTCTGGAAAACCTTCGAGCACTCCGTAGACATGATGGTGGACTGCGGCCCCATTGAAATCCGCCCCACCAACATCATTAGCCTGGTGAACCATCACGAAGTTGAAATCATCCGCGGCGAACTGGACCCAGAACCATAAAAGCCTTATTAGATCATTACATCTTAGATTCCATATTTTTGTAAATACTACATAGTTTCTATATCAATACGTCGCTTTTCACAGCGGCGTATTTTTCATTACATCATTTCCTAAATCAAATCCTAAATCGCCCCAAAATAGTCCATACAGAATGTATTGACATTTTGTAAAACAAGAGGTATATTAATCCATGTTCAAGTGGAACGCAGATAAAGGAAAGAAACTACAAGAGGAACGTGGTATTGATTTAAACAAAATAGTGTCATTGATTCAATCGGAACAATATTTCATCGTAGATGTGAAGAATCAAGATGATCATCCAAATCAAAAAATGTACGTGGTAAATTTAGATGGTTATCCAACCTGCGTACCATTTGTTGAAGAGGATAATGGTGACATATTTTTCAAGACCGCATTCCAGAATAGACGTTTGAAGGAGAAATAATCGTGAAAAAAGTTTTTAAAAGCAAGAACAAGCCCTTTGATGACGAAGAAAGAAGTTTGATGGAAGCCTTCGAAAACGCTGAGGTTGAAGTTGTAAAAAAAGGCAAGAACACAGACGAAATCCTTAACGCAACTCTGGAAACAATAAAGAACAAGCAACGAAAGATGTACTCCTTCCGTTTACCAGTAACAGTTATGGACAGCATTAAAGAAAAAGCACAAAAAGCAGGCATACCATACCAAACCTTGGTTTGTTCTGCATTGACAGAACTCGCCAAAAAAAGTGACCCACCGGCGAAGCCGGTGGTTCTTCATATACGGGCGTAGCCC
>JAKSIE010000042.1 GCA_024398995.1 Fibrobacter sp. | reverse complement strand
TGCTTCCGCCGCTGAACATCAGCGCTGCCGAAGTGGACGAAGCCATGGCAAAGCTGGCTAAGGCTTTCGAAACTATTGCGAAGTAATTGTCTTTTTTGCGAAATTGTAGGCTAGATTGGTGAATCGTTGCCAAATAGCCTACAAAAATTTTCGCACAATTACGAAAGCGCTTGAGTGTCTTTAAAATTTTGTAGGCTAAACCTTTTGTTCTGCGGGGTTTAGCCTACATTTTTTTTATTCAGCCGTGTCAAGTACGATACTTTGTCTGGAAAATTGTAGGCCAAATAATTAGCCGACTAGCCGCTAGCCTACAAAATGAACTGGCTGCAGTAAAAATGAGCCCACTGCAGCACGAATGTGGAATTACTTCTTCTTAGGCTTGACTGCCTGCCAGACCATGTAGCCGATGAACAGTACGCCAAGCACTATGAGGCCCAGGGAAAGTTCGTGACTGTATGCCTGGATAATGTCCTTCTGGCCGTGAGCCACATAGCCCAGTACTGCAAGGATGATGTTCCAGATAACTGCACCGATGGCAGTGAATGTTGCGAAGGGCAACAACTTCATTTCGGCAAGGCCCGCGGGAATAGAAATCAGCTGACGGATTACGGGAATGAATCGGCCAACCAGAGTGGAGATAGATCCGTGGTCGCGGAAAAACTGTTCTGCCTTTTCCACCTTCTGTGCGTCTAGCAAAAGAAAGTGGCCCAGACGGGTATCTACAAACTTGACGATGAGGGGGCGACCCAGGAACTTTGCCAGGTAGTAGTTGATGAATGCACCGATCATTGCGCCGATGGTGGCGGCAACGACAATCAGCACAATGTTCAAACCGGAATCCGGTTGCAAAGCCTTGTAGGCTGCAGGCGGCACCACCAGTTCGGACGGGAAAGGAATGAAGGAACTTTCCACAGTCATCAAAAGGGCTACGGTGCCATAGTTCAGATGGGCGTTGTACCAGTCAATAATCAAGTCATAAATCATGATAGGCCAAATATAGAAAAGTGCAACCGATATCCGGCTGCACTTTCAATTTCATTTTACCAAGGGCTTAATGCCGAGGGTTATTTCTTCTTTTTCTTAGCAGGCTTCTTTGCGGCCTTCTTTGCCTTTTTGGCAGGCTTCTTTGCGGCCTTCTTAGCTGCCTTGGCTTTCTTGCCCTTCTTGGCGGGAGCTACTTCTTCCTCTTCCTCTTCTTCGTCCGGTTCTTCGGAGACTACTTCTTCGTTGGACGGTTCGGGTTCGGTGTTGTAGGTTTCGCCAGTCTGGTATTCGATAATGGAACTTTCCTGACTTGCTGCGGCGAGTGCTGCCTTGGCTTCTTCAACGTAGTGGCCGTTGGGGAAGCGCTTCAGGTAGATTTCGTAGTCCTTGGTACGGTTGCTGCTCTTGACCAGTTCGAAGATACCTGCTTCGGCTTCGTCGCGGAATGCACCGTTAGGATTGTCGTTCAAGTAGGAGAGGTAAGCCTTGAATGTGTTCTGTGCCTGAATGACACGGAACTTGTCGTATTCACCCAGAGACTTTAGTTTGTTCTCAACTTCAGCACGGCGGGGAGAATCCGGATAGTACTGGAGGAACATCTCTAGCATTTCGGGGTCGTTGCTTGCCATGACCTGATCGAAACGAGAATCTTCCTGACGGACCTGGTATTCCTTGATTTCGACCTTACCGCTATCCAAGGTTGCGTAGAGCTGTTCCTTGGTAGCCAAGTCTGCCGGATGGCAGAAGGCCAGGTAGCTTTCCAAAACGTCGGCGAATTGAGTGCGGGTAAAGGCTTCGCTCATGTCGGGCAGGTTGCCGTCTTCGTCGAGGTAGAAACGGTAGTCACGTTCGATAGCCATGCAGTCCCAGTCGGACAAGGTGTCCTTGACTTCGCTGTTTTCGCGGAGCACTGCATCGCGGTCGTGGAGCTTGAAGCGCATCTTGCGGTCACGGCGGCTTTCACGGCCAAAGTCAAGAGAGAGTTCGAGGCCGACGCGTACAGGCCACTTGTATTCAATCTTGTCGAAGGTCAAACCGGAATAGGGGGACGGAGTTCCCGGACCGTCTTTCTTACGAGCCTTGATGTCTTCGTAGGCCATGAATTCCTTACGGACGTTCAGGCCAATCTTAAGGTCAACATCCTGGAACACTTCGGTGATGCGATATTCCAAAGCGCCGGAGACAAATGCCGTGTAAACGTAGTCGCTGTACTGCACGGTGTTTGTGTTGTAGTAGTCGTAGAAGGAGAAAAAGTGGAAGCCGAAGCCGCCCAGGGCTCTCAAGTCAAGACCGCCAACCAGGTTCACAGTAAAACCTGCGAGCACGGACGGGGCGTAGGTCATAAAGCTCAGTTCTTCGTCGTCACGACGAAGGGTGGAGGAGCTGCCCTTGAGGTCGTACTTGGGGTGGTCTTCGATGGTACCGAACTGGATGGAGTTGACTTCGAGGCCTAACCAAATGGTGAACGGAATGTCTGCCTTCCAGAAGGGGGTAATCAAGGGGGACCAAAGGAAGCCTGCGGACACCGGAATAGTGAGCACATCTTTGTTTATGTCGTCCATGATGATTCTGTCATCGCTGACAGAGCCCTTGAAATTCAAAAAAGCGGGTTCTGCCTGCAAGTACAACTGATGACGCCAATTCGAACGTTCGAAATCGGCGGCCTGGGTTGTAACTGCAGCGGCAGCTAAAAGAGACAATGAAAATAATAGTCTACGCATCAGTGTAAATTTAGATTTTCTTATGGCTAATTGAAATTTACAGTGGTTTCAAATACGGGTGTTTTTACCCCATTTTGGGGGTGTTTTCTAGAAAGAGAGCACAAAACCTACGCCCAGCATGGCGACACCAACGCCAATCAAGGTTCCTCCGATAATGTTTTCCCTTTTGCCCTTGTCTACCAGGTCGTGGTTTTCCTTGACTTTTGCCTGGTAGTTTGCCCCGCCGGAGCTTACGGGCTTTTCCAATTCATGTTTGATTTTGTCGGCCTTGTCGTAGTTCTTGCTTGCCAGATAAGTGAACAGTCCGCCCATGAGAATGGGGGCGGCAGAAGATCCCATGAGGGCGACGCCGATTTTACGGATTTTGCGCTGCTTGACCCAGGCGTCCTGGGCGTGCAATTCCTCGATGTCGGTGATGGGCTGCAGTTCGATGTTCAGTTCTGTAAGATCGGTGGGTGGAACGAAGGTTGTAATGGTGGTGTCGCGGAAGCCTTCCTTACGGAGCTGTACGGTGGTCATGCCCGGTTCAAAAATGGGGAACTTTTGGGGAGAGCGTCCGATGGGTTTGGACTTGATGGTGACGGGTGCAGAGCCTGCGTAGATCTCTGCGTTGCTAGGCATTGTCGCGATGCGCATCTCGGGGCGTGTGGGCTTAAGTTTAAGGGAAATCTTTGTGGTGTCGAAAGGAATGGGAACGATGGCGCTGCGTGCACCCCAAAGCTGTGTATCGACGTTCCAGTAGGCGAAAAGAACAACCTTGCCCGAATCCTGGGTAACGAAGGTGCAGGGGGTTCGACAGATTTCGCCTTGGGTATCCGTTGCCAGAGTGGCGCCTTCAGGATTGGTTTCTACGTGGATGTAGCTTTTCTTTTCCTTGGGCTGGGGCGGTTCTACGCCTTGAAGTTTCATAACGAAATTCTTGAGCTTGTCGCCGGACATTGCGTCGCTAAGGGATGCCATTGTAGACAAATTCATAGTGGTGTTCTTGCTTTCTTTTTTCGTGGTGTCCAGCAGGTCGTAATGCGCCATTTGCACAGTGATGGAGTCCGTGGACTTGGTGGCGATAATGCTACCCAGGTAGACGGATGCAGCACCGTAATGCTTGAGAGAATCCTGAATGCATAAAGATTCACGGCAGTAGCCGAAGTCGGTGCGCTTGGCAAAAACTGCGGGAACTCCCGATTCCTGGAGCATACGCATCATTAGGCTGTTCAGTTGATCTGCAAGGTCGGAGTCAATGGCGCGGCGTTCGAGGGCTACAAAAATGTGCTTGCTGTCGACGGAGTTCAGGAAGGCGTTGTAGGTGGACGGGTCTGCGGGTTCGGAACTTGGGACAGCTGCGGAATCTGTGGCGATGGTTGCGGAGTCTGCCGCGGCAGTTGTGGAGGCTGTTGCTGCTGCGGAGCCTTCAGAGGAAACCGCGGAATCGGCTGCGGCTGTAGCGGTGCCTTCTGCGGCAGTTGCTGTGTCTGCCGGGGCGCTTGCTTCGGGCTTTTGCGAGGCGTTCAGCAGGTCGTTGCCTTTTTCATCTACGATGCTCTTGAAACGGTTCTTTGCAATCTTGATTACGGTGAACTTGCCCTGGATGGTTCCGCCAAGGCTTACGGTGTCCTGATCTACACCAAGGAACTGTGCAACCTGCTTTGTGCCGGAAACAAGTTCCACGTTTGCGCGGATTCCCTTGGAATCTTGTGCGTGGGCTGCGAAGGCCAACAGGATGAGAGTGAGTAGAAACTTTTTCATATGTAACCTAGAACTGTAGGATGACGCCTACCGCAAGCAGGGAGGCTCCAAGACTAATGCCTGTATTGAAAACGATTTTTCCGATGCTCGCTTTGTCGTTGTAATCTTTGAAATTCTTTTCGTGGGTCTGAATGCTCTTGTCGCTACCTAGGGGCGAGTTTTCGATTTTATGCTTTTCCTCGTTGGCGCTGTTGATAAAGCTGTTGGTGATAATTGCAGAAATAGCGCTAGTTGCAAAAGGAATGACAGAACCGAGCATCATCATGCGGCCGAAGTTTCTGTTGTAGCGTTTTTTAAGGATTTTCTCCTGAGCCTCCTGCATTTCGTTGTCGTAGGTGGGGCGCAGCGAAACAATCAGGTAGGAGGTGTCCTTTTCTGAAAGAGTAACCCTGATGGTGGTGTCCGCAAATCCGGGCTTGAACAGAGAAATCAGGATTATGTTGTTATTGGAATTCTCTTTGGTTACGGGGATGAATTCCGGAGAGGTTGCCTGAGGATTGGATTTGTGATTGGGCTGCAGCTGGTCGATGTAGATGTCTGCGTAGCTGGGAATGGTGGACACGTGCAGGTACTTAGGCCGCTCCTGACAGAGCGCCAAGCAGGCGAAGGCCAGAATGAAAAGAGTCATCTTTTTCATTTTAGTTTCCCTCGCTTATGAATGGTCCCTTGATGTCGTACACCGTAGAGACATTTCGAATGTTCCAGAAGATACTGGGGAGACTGTTGCCTGCGTAATCTTCGCCGTAAATGTTAACCTTGCATCCCCTACTGCAGTCCTGAAGAGTAATCTGCAAAGTGGGTATGGTAAAGTCGTAAGAAACGGTGTCCTCGTTGATTACCACGAACAGTTTATCTTCGTTGAGTCCAGAACCATCATCGTACACGTTGAATTCAACAATCTTGCTCTTGCTGCTGAATATCTGGTGAAATGCGACCTGGGGCTTTATCTTGTCCTTAAGGTGAATGGGCGGTAATTCGAGAACGGTATTCTCGGGAATGTCAACCATCAAGGATTCCGGTGCATAGTCGCTGCGGTTCAAACTTCTTACAAAAATCTTGACGCCGGATTGAGGGAGAATTTTTCGTATAACGATGCTGTTGGAAAAGTTTTCTACGGTTTTTGATAAGGTATCGCCATTGGCGGCAATAAGGGAAATTTCTGTCTGGGAAATTTCGAAATCGCGGTATTTGTCGTAAACGAAGGGAATCTTGATCGTGGAGACTGTGCCCAAAATTTTTGTGGAGAACTTTGCGATTTCGGTGGTGTCGTAGCTGGTACCTGCAAATTCGCTTTGAATAGTCGCCCTGACTGCCCAGTAGAATGTAAAGGACGAATCCTTGGCGTAAATGATCTTGCTGCCCAGTAGGGTTCCGTAAATGGAGAGTTCGTCAAAACAGTCTAGTTGAGCAAAGGGTTTTACCCAGAGGGAATCCAGTTGGGAGTTTACGAAAACTTCGCATTCGGCGGATTCCCAATCGTCGATGCCGGACATGGTCCATCGCAGCGGCAGGGACTGGTTGTTTGCCGGATTCACTTGGTTGTAACCGTTGCTTGGAAAATCAATGGCAATGGAATTGGGCGCGTTGACAAAGAAGTTGAATTCCTGGTGTACAGTGTCGTTCCACAGGTCCACAATGGTGAGTGAAGCTTTCTTTTGTCCGGCTTCATCAAAAGTGTACTTGAAGCTGGGCGAACTTGTTTTTTCGCCGTCGATATCCCAAAGGATCTTCTTGAGGAAAACCGATGCTTCGTCCCCAAAATACTGCTTATCACCATGGATAAGTCCCAGGTACATCTTGAAGGTTTGATCCTTTTCCACATAGATGGAACTTAGAACCGGAAAACTTTCCAAATTGCCGGAATACTTTTCAGGAACAATGACCACAAAAGGCTTGTAAAGGGGTGCTTCCTTCGCCAGATGGGAATCACCGCAAGAACAGAGCAAAATGCTGATCAGGAGGCCGAGTGCCAAGAGAATCTTATTCACTGAACACCTCCGGGAGAGACTTGTGGGGATTGATCTTGAAGGTCTCCTGAGCCTTGTTGCCGCTGTAGTCGTAAGCTGTAATGGAGATAATTCTTGTGGACCAGGAATTCTCAAGTTCCGGTAAGGTGACGAAGAGTGTGTCATTACTGAATTTGAAGGTGGACACGCTGCTAGTTTCAAGAGCTACCTTGATTCGTTTTTCCTGAACCTTGCTTCCAAAGTCCTTGATGGTGAACTTAAGGGTGTCGCTGTAGTCCATGGTGTCGTCTAGGCTGTTTGCAATGCTGATGCGAGGCGGGGTGGTGTCTTCCAGGGAAATGGTATCCAAGACGAGAACTCGGTTTGCGACAATGCTGATCTTTGTGGAATCTACGTTGAAGTCCGGCTTATCTTTTGCCATGGTGTACAAGGTGTAATCGCCTGGATTCAAAGGTTTGATGGAGATTGCGGAACCTCTTGCATAGGAAAGTGTTTCGTCGTAAACGAGTGTACTTTTGGAATTGGTCATCCACAAATGAAGGGGAATTGTATTTTCCGTGGAGTTGTATTTTACGAATCCAAAGAGTGCTGCTTCGCTATTGACGCCCTTTGTGTAGAGGGTGCTATGTATGGTTTCCTGTGCCGTTTGATGCAATTCGTTTTGTACGGACACGCTCCATTCGTAAGCGCCCAGAGGTTCAAAGCCCTTGCGGTAAGTGAAGTTTGCGTCATAAAGTATGGTATCCACCAGAACCTTGGGGTTCTTGTAATAGCCTTTAGCCTGCTTCAAGACGAAATGGTGGGACATGTCCCACATACTGTCGGGATCGTAGACGTTCCAAGCAAAGTTTACGAAGTCGTTTACTCCGATGTACTGGGTGTTGTTTGCTGGGATAAAGTTCTTGTTGTCTAATTCAGGAGTGGAGCCCACGTAGAGGTGCAAGGTGTCGATCAGGGTGTCTCCGAAAAAGTCGATGAATACAAAGTTGAACTGGTGGTAACCGGGGTCGAAAATTGCTTTTTTGGTGTTGTATTCGAATGCGAAAAATTCGCCGTCCTTAGTCCAGAAGTAATCCCTGCTTCGAATGGCCTTTGATGGATACACGGAGGTGAGGAAGATGACGGAGTCACCAGGGTTGATGGTGTCTGTCTTTACGCCAACGGTATTGGAGTCGAGGCTCTTGGAAAAGAAGGCCTGGACGTTTATGTGCTGGGCGTTGCTTTCGTTAAAGATAACATCGTCGGACTGGGTACAGCCACAAAGGATTGCTGCCCAACAAACAAGCGCTGCCAAGACCAATGAAATCAGGTGCTTGAGGGTCATTGCTTAGCTCCTGTGGTCGGATCCGTGATGGTGAAGTTCACCCATTTTAGGGTGTCGGAGTCGCCATAAGTATCGAAAACGATGACCCGGAAGGAATGATCCCCTACAGAGAGACCGGACTGGGAGACTCTGGTCAGGGAGCCCACGTTGTATTGGGTTTTGTCAATTTCCAGAATGAACGTCAGTTTTTCCTTGCTGGAATTCTTGGCTGACCAATGGAACTGTATGGGAGCGAACTCGTCTGCCTCAATGACGTCGCCTTCGTGGGGAATGGTTTCCATGCCCAGGCTGGGGGCGGATTTTCGGATGACGTTGAATTCAACTTTCTTTGTGTTGTTTTCGGCGTCGGCCACAAGGAGCGCGTTGGGGATGACGTAGTCTTCGTCAGGTGAAACGGGAAATGTCTTGCCGATGCCGAGAATGGTTTCGTCGTAGTACCAGAAAAAATCCAGATTGTCGATTGCTTCGTTTGGATAGACAGCGGCGACCAGTGTGGCGGATTCCCTGGGATTGATCTTTAGGGTGGTGGAGTCTACCTTGTCGTTTTGAACGATGTGGACCTTGATGGATTCGACTCTGCCCGAGGTGTCGGGATCGCTGGGAGTATCGAGGCATGCCACAAAAAGCCCGCCCAAGGTGAGGGCAAGGCAGATGTTTAAAAGACGTAAAAATTTTGCGGGCACAAAACTCACGATGGTAAATCTACTATATTCAAAGGCATGAGTCAGGAAAACTTAGAATATAAAAACGCTATGGAGCGCCTTGAAAACATTTTGGAACGTATTGATAATTCCGAAATGGAAATCGACGAGCTTGCTGGACAGGTTCAGGAGGCTACGGAATTGCTCCGTACGTGCAGACAAATTTTGCTGAAGACCGAAAAGAATGTCCAGGAAGCCTTGGCCAGCCTGGATGGAGAGGTGGATGCCTAGTACCGCGCTAAGTACCGCGTCTAGTACCGCGCCAGCCCTTGAGGTGGAGAACCTTACGGTAAAGTTCCCCATTCGCGGGGGCGTTCTTGGCAAGGTCAAGAACTACTTTACTGCTGTGGACGGGGTGTCCTTTACTTTGCCTCAGGGCAAGATTCTCTCTATTGTGGGGGAGTCTGGTTGCGGTAAGTCTACCCTGGTGAAGTCTCTGGTTGGCTTGGTGCAGGCGGATTTTGGCTCTTATAAGTTGCTTGGCGAAAAGATTGACTTTAAGGACGGGGCTTCTGTTCGAAAGGTACGCAATCTTGTCCAGATGATTTTTCAGGACCCGTTCAGCAGTTTGAACCCGCGACAGACCGTGGGGGAAATCTTGACGGCGCCTGTGGTGGCCCGAGGCGTGGGCTTTGATGCCGCGCAGGAGCGGGCCCGTAAGCTGTTGGACCGCGTGTCTATTCCTGTGGGTGCGATGGAGAAGTTTCCCCACGAATTCTCCGGCGGCCAGCGGCAGAGGCTTTGCATTGCCCGAAGCCTTATGGTGGAGCCCAAGGTTCTTTTGTGCGACGAAGTGACAAGTGCCCTTGATGTTTCTGTGCAGGCGCAGATCTTGCATTTGCTGGACGACCTTCGCAACGAATTGGGAATCAGTTTGCTGTTTATCAGTCACGACATGCAAGTCGTTCGTGCCTTGAGCGACGATGTGATGGTGATGTACTTTGGCAAGGTGGTGGAACGTGGTGAAGCGGATAAAGTTCTTGTAAATCCGCAGCACGAATACACCCAGAAACTATTGGCTAGCGTTCCTACAATCAAGCGTTAGAAGCTAGAACCTGAATTTTTTATCAGAACTTTTATGGCAGATTTTCGCAGAAGAAATAACGACCGTCGCAGTACTGCACCGCGTCGCCCGTCAAATGAGCCCCGCTTTATGGAACTCCGCATCGATAAAATGGTGCAGGGCGGCGAGGGCATGGGCCGCTTGCCCGATGGACGAGTCTGCTTTGTGGCCGGCGCTTTGCCCGGCGAACTCTGCAAGGTCTTGCTGACGCTTCAGAAAAAGGACTTTACCCGCGGTCGCGTCCTAGAAGTTTTGGAGGCGAGCTCAGACCGTGTAAAACCCAAGTGCCCGCTGTATGGCCGCTGCGGAGGCTGCTCCCTGCAACATCTGGATTCCATGAAGCAGGCAGAATACTTGGCTCAAGTGGAACGCGAAAATTTCAAGCGCCTGGCTCATGCGGAACTTCCCGAAAACTTCAAGGTCCATACGGGCCGTCCGTGGAACTATCGCAATCGCGCCCGCGTTGTGTTCTGCGGCAATCGTGACGGCGGATCCAGCTTTGGCTTTCGCGAACAGGAATCCAATCACGCTATTCCTTTGAACAACTGCCCGGTCCTTACCAAGGGCCTGAATGATTTTTTGAAGGGCCCTGCTAAGAATCTTCGCGCCCGTGAATTGAACATTTTTGATAACGGCAACGGTCAGGTCAGTTACTACTACGAAGGAATGTCTGCATCGGAATTCCAGAAGAACGCTGTCAGTGTCGTTGAAATTGGTGGCAAAAAAATAGAGTCCGACGCCTCGGTCTTTTTCCAAAGCAATTTGGGCCTTCTGCCGGAACTTGTGGATTCTGTCCGTAAGGCTGTCGATGATGGTATTGCCAGCGGTGAAGCTAGCAACGAATGGCTTATTGACTTGTTTAGCGGCGTGGGATTCTTTGCTGCTCTGCTCCAGGACAAGTTTAAGCGAGTCACTACTGTGGAACGAGACGAAGGCTGCCTAAAACATGCGAAAGTTAATTTGTCTGTAACAGCGGCGGTCCATAGTGAAACCGCTGCGTTGATTGAAAATGTTTCCGCCCCTGCCGAAGATTGGCTTGCCGAAAACGTGGTGGACATCCCTGCCACCTTGATTGTGGACCCGCCTCGCACAGGTCTTCCCAAAACCGCGCTGGAAGCAATCGCCAAAAGTTCTGTGAAAAAAATGATTTACGTTTCTTGCGATCCTGTAACCCTTGCCCGCGATTTTGCGAAATTAGCGGAATTTGGGTTTACAATGAAGTCCGCAGAGGCCTTTGCCTTCTACCCGCAGACGCCTCACATGGAAATGCTGGCTATTCTTTCGCGTTAGTAATTACTACATTGACAAGCATGATGAAAAAATTGCTTGTTACTCTTCTTCTTTGTGCAGCGGTGGCAATGCCTGCGTTTGCAAAAAAATCTAGTTCCTCCGGCCAGTCCGGTAGCTCCGCCAAGAACATGGCTGCTGGTGCCTGGATTCAGGCCGGTAATCCTGGCGAGCATTTCGGTCTCGACTTTATGATGCGTATGGGCTCCGACATTACCTTGGATGTTTACGCTCACATGTACTTGAGTGACGATGACAATTCCTTGGGTGCCTACCTGGGTTATTACTGGAATTTCTACCTGAACGGAGTTCCTAGCGAACTTGGCCGTATGGGCTTCTATGTGGGTCCCACCGGTGGTTTTGGTTTTTGGAACAATGAATATGGCGCAGGCTGGGTCGATGCAAGCAAACACTATTCCTGGTGGCGTGACGAAACCGGCTTTGCAATCCGTATCGGTGTTGCCGGTGGTTACCAGTGGGAATTCCCCAAGATCCCGCTCCAGTTCTACGTTGAATTGAGCCCGGTGCTTGAATTCCATTATTTTGCCTGGGATGACTATTATTACGACGACAGAGGCCATAGCCGAATTGGTGACTATGATGACGATGACGTGGAATGGGAATTCCCGGAATTCTACTTCCGCGTGGGTATCCGCTTCTGGTTCTAATCTAAGGAGTTTATAATGAAAAAGTTTTTGATTGCAGCCTCTGTGGCCCTGTGTGCTTTTGTTGCTGGTTGTACTTCTCAGGAACCTTCCATTACCTGCGGCCGCGATTGGAACGCTGCCTCTCGTGTGGTTGCCGACACCACCAGCGAATTTGACTTGGCCGACCAGATGATCGTCCAGTTCAAATATGGTCGCAACTTTGATTTCACCAAGTTGAAGACTGCCTTCTACGAAGGAACCTTGGCCAACAAGGGCAAGGAAATCTGGTCTCACGAAGTTCCCGTAACCGAAAAGATGGACTCCTACACTTTACAGGGCAAGTCCAAGCACGGTGGCCTTATGACTGCACGCGAACTGAGCCGCCAGAAGCAGCCGGGTTCTATTGTGGTTGAATTCAGCGCCGATGGAAAAATTATTGGTCAGAAAGAAATTACCCTGGTCAAGAACCGCTAATCCTTGAGTTCATCGCCCATGAAATTGAGAAGTTTATTTGGCCTTTGCGCCGCGTTTGCCTTGTGCTCCTGTGACGAGACCGATGTGGCGGTTTCATACGATGTTTCTACACCTGTGGATGTAGAAGTTTATGCTGAAGGTTATTTTTCTACCTACGACCTGAATGACGAAGAACAGATGGGAACCATTACGGCAGCCTACGTGGATCTTCATTACTCCAAGGACGGAGATTCCCTGAAACTGGATCGCCAGTACATTATTGACAAGTCACGTGGTTATCTGAAGAACTTTATGCCCACGGAACTGGCTTGGCGCGTCAAGAACGTTAGCCTTACTGCCGTGGATCGTAACGTGGTTCGCGTTGAAGGTCTGGTCGATGGCTACGATTCCTTGGTGACAAAGATTCCTATGCCTAACCGCTGGCGTGATCAGTTGTTGAATCCAGAATACAAGCCTCATTTGGTTCGTGCTGAAAAGCATCGTTGGGAAATGGACCATCTTTTGCTGGGAACCTACACCTCCCGTGGAAACATTACCCAGCAGCTCAAGGACCAGGGGCGTTTGAATTTCGCCTTGATTCAGGTGGATTCCGTGGTGACCAACGGTTTCCATAACCTGGACCGCCGTAAGTGCCTGGGCTATACCGTGTACCTTCACGAAAAGGAAAGCTTCCCGTATTACATCTGGGAACAGCACGTGAATAGCAATATTGTTCCGGACAAGTTCAAGGCTTACAACAAGGGACTCTCTGCAGAATATGCAACGGAATTCTGGATTGCCATGGACCCGACTACAGGCGTGCCTTGTCAGGAGCGCGAAGTGAAGACCGGTACCCACACCATGGTGAATCCCAATACCAAGGATACGGTGACCTTTAAGAGCCACGTGACCTTGGAACGTTTGTTTACCGTTAAGAAGCCTGGTGAAAACGAAGAGTAGTTCATGAAGTTTTCTTTTGTCGCATTAGCTTGTTTGGCTGGTATGATGCTGGTGGGATGTGCTGTGCATCCATCACCGCAGCAGACCCTGGTGGACGATCGTCGTCTGGTTTACGAACAAACGTACAAGGCCTACGACAAGGCTGAAAAAGAATATCTGAATCTTCTTTTTAACATCGAGCGTATGCCCGAAGAAGAAGAACTTTGGATTATGAAGCGTGACAAGATGCTTGAACTGATGCAGCTCAAGGAACTGATGCTGAACGCCCGTGCGGAATTGGACGAGGCTATGCGTCAGTGGGAAATGCATATGAATGATGTTCAGGCCGACGTTAAGAGCTCGAAGATCAAGACTTACAGCCCGAACTTTACCGGTGATGCCGGCCGCAGAACCAGCCCCGGCCAGCTTTTAGAAAGCGATTTAAAATAATGACGTAAAGGGGCAGGGGCCCCTGCTTCTATTAACAATTGCAATAAAGAACCGAAAGCGTGCCTTGCGCACCTTTCGGCCAGGTTTTTGCGAAGCAAATGCCGGCGGGGGTTTCAGGGGGGAGTGCCCCCCTGACTCATATTATTGCCAAGTATTATTAAAGCCCATGCCGATGGAGAATTTGATTCTCGTGGGGGAAATTGCGTTGGGCAATAGCGGGATATCAATGGGCTTGACCTTGTATCCGCCGGTCAGGTCCTTGTTCTCGCCGATGCGACTGAGGCCGCGGGCAAACGTCAAGGAAATATCCAGGGGCACGCTGTAGAATAGCTTGTTGCTCATACGGAAGTTCAAGCCTACGCTGCGATCCCAGAAACGGTGGTCGGTCCACTTGTCCGTATCAATCCAATCGCCTTGCCATGCGGCACCGATTTGTGCAAACACGTCGAAGTAGAGGCTGCGAGTGCTGAAAATCCATGCGGTCTTGCGCCAGTCATCATAGATGGGGAAGAGGTAGTGGACTTCGGCCATGGCGGTTCTTGTACCTGCCAAGGTGTAGTCTTCGGAGCTACGCAGGTATGGATAGCCTTCCAGGAACAAGGGCTTGTTATAGTAGGAATCCAGGGTGTCTTCCTTGGTTTTTGAACTCCAATTTATGATTCCACTAATCTTTCCACCGGCAGCCAGACGGGCTCCGGTCCAGGGGCTCTGCAGGCTTCCGTAAAGATTCAGACCGATTTCATGAATGTCGTATTTTCGATAGATGGGCTCGATTTTTCCGCTTTCGGTAACGACGAAGCTTTCGGCGAAGGTTCCCGGGCGGTAGAGATCGTTCTTGGAATACTGGTAGTAGAGGGTAAGGCCGTTGCCCTGTCCGCTAATACCTGTTTCGTCGCCGTGTTCGCCGTAAAGCCCCAGGGCTGCGGATGCCACAAGTTGCTTTTGGTAGGTCCAATCGAAGTAGTCTTCGTAAAGGTTGAAGTTGGACCAGTTGTAACCTGCGGCCACCTGCAAGGTATCGATGGTCTTGAAAATGCTGTAGCCGGCGGTTGCCACGATAGACTGGGTAGAAACCGCATAATTGCTAATACCGAGGCTGTCGCCACCGTGTGCCTTGACGTCTTCGTAGCGGACGGTATCCTTACTGGTGGAATTGGCGTAGCTATAGGCAAGGCTCAAGTCCAGCGGTGTGCTGCGGTTTTCCCAGGATACGAAGAATTCCTTTTCGGCGCCGGGGAAGAATTGCCCTGCGCGTTCAAGGAGGCCCGAACCCAGTTCCAGCAACAAGCCTAACTGCAGGTTGTTCTTTTTCAGCGGATCGCTGAGAAGAACGGCGAGGCCTGCCTTTACCTTCATTTGACCGTCGCCAAAGACCGTAAGATCCGGTGCGCTTTCGGTAAGCGCAATCATGGGGACGAACATAGGAACGTTGGGAATGGGCTTGTAGTTCTGCTCGATGCCAGCGAATTCAAGTTCGGGCAGGTCCAACTGTTTTTCGATCCGCTTGTTCAGCGTTCCCTTTAGGACGATTTCCTTGGAGCCTTCCTTTGTGGTAATGGTGCGTATGGTGTCCTGTACCTTGATGATGCTGTCGCGGGTGGCGATATTCGGAATGGAGACGCAGTCCTTTTGGATGAGCAGGAGACTGTCTATTGCTGCGGAGTCTTGCTTTATAAGGCTATTGGCGCTGGTATCTTGCCAGGAGGCTGCGTTGCAGTTTTGCCAAGTGGTGTCTACAATATGGATTACGGAATCCCGTTCTGCGAAACTGATTGTGGTATCTGCTGTTGCGGGAACAAAGATGCTGTAAGCCAGCTTGTAGAGGGAGAAACCGTCTTTATCGTAGTTGGTGTAGTAGATGGTGTCGCCATTCAGCACTGGGGTGAATGCGCCGCCAAGCACATTGGTCAGGGGGTGCTCAATGCCCGTGCTCAGGCTTTTCTCTATCAGGTTGAATATGCCGTTGCGGTTGCTGGCAAAAATAATCTTGTCGTCGTCTATCCAGTTGACGTCTCGTTCGTCAAATTCGCTGTTGCTTACTACCTTGAAGTTTTTGCCGTCGGAGTCGATGACTGCGATACCGCGAACCTTGTTGTCGAAGTAGCTGAACGCGATTCGCTTTCCGTCGGGACTAAACTTAGGGCTGTAAATGTTATAGTAGGTGTACTGCGAATCGGGTACGAAAATGTCCACGGGGTCTTCTGCGGTATAGTCCTTCAAGTCCTTGGGGAAGGGAACCTTACTCAGGGCGAATCGGGTGCTATAAGGCTCGCGGCGGACAAATGCGATTGTAGAACCCTGCTTGTCGATGGCGGGATAGACGGCATCCACAAGGTAGGTGAGTGTCAGTTCATTCTTGTTGGTGTCGCTAATTGCAACATCAAAGTGGGCGTGGCCGTCCTTGTCGCGGTTCTGGTAACTGATGTAGGCAAGAATGGGACCCTGAACAGAATCCTGGAAAACATCGATACCTTTGTCGAACCAGGGCTTCTTGGCCTTGAAACCGGATCTGGCGTAATCGCTGATGTTGATGATTGTGGAACTGTCCTTTGTGGAGTCGCTTTCGGAACTGCTTTCGATGATGGCGTCGCCGATTTCAACCTTCGCGCTATCCGCTGCAGCGCTGTCCTTAGTTGCGACCGTTTTTGCACTGTCCACTGCAGTAGCTGTGGTGCTGTCTGCCTTGACGGTGTCGGCTTCCAGCGGCATCTTGAACACGCTGCCGTCGAACCAGGGACCGCCGAAATTAGAAATGCCGTAAAGGTGCTTGCCTGCGACAACGGGGAAGTCCTGCCAGAAGGAGGCTTCCGTAAGCTTGGTTCCTTCTACCAATTCTCCAAGGGAATCCTTTAGCGCCTTGTACTGCTCGGTAATTTCCTTTTTCCAGTTGTCGTAAAGTTCCTGCTCGCTAATGCCCAGGACTTCCTTGATGGCTCCGTCCAAAGTCATGCGGTTGAACTTGGCCAGGTTATTCCAAATTTTGGGGACAGCATCTTCGCCGTAATGCTTGTCGATATAGAGAACAAGTGCGAAGCCCTGGGTGTAGGGGCCCAACTCCGCAAACAGGGAATTGTCCGAGAAGTCGTGCATGTACTCCAGGGAAAGCAGGCTGTCGTTCAGCGCTGCGGTTCGGAGCAACATGTCACGGTGGGAGTCCCACCCGTCAAAACCCATTCGGCTGGATTCGTACTGGGCTGTACCTTCGGCAAGCCACAGGGGCTGCAAGGTGAAGGGCACCATAGACACAAAGTCGCTGGTGATTTTTTCGTTGTAGTAGTCGGAGTAACTGAACTGCAATCCGTAAATGTTGGGCCGGACCTTGCTGCCGCTTTCGATACTTACCAGATGGCTGAATTCGTGGGTCACCACATCGGAAAGCCAACCATGGCTACTGCGGATCTTGAAATCCCAGTTGGTAAGCCACAGGTTCAAGGCGTTTTCGCTGGGGACTGCGCTACCATTGCTGTAAAGAGCGTTGCTGAGGGATACATTGACGCGGCTGGGCAGGGGCTTATGATAGCGTGAAACTACGCTGTCGTAGACTGCTTCGGCGTAGGCGGACACTTTGGAGGCGTGGCTGGAGTATTCTGCAGGGTAGTAGAACTGGAAATGGTCCGAACCTGCAGTTTTCCACTTGATGTCACTTTGGTTGCCATAAAAACCTGTGGCAACGGCAAGAGAACACACCGCGGAAGCGGATACCACAAGAATGCTTTTTAAAAGTCCAAAAGTGCGCATTATCTAATCAATGTAAAATTCAGCAAAGTATATTCAGTGGTAATTTACAAAAAAAGCCGCCCCAAAATTTGGAGCGACTTTTGTTTTAAAAGGGATATAGCTTATTACTTGGCTTCGAGTTTCATAACGTCGGCCAGGCCTTCGTACAACTTGCCCTGATTGTCTACAACGGAGAAACCGCCGGTGTAGCCCCAGTGAGTCCAAGGAATCTGCAGGGTGTCGCAAATATCCATCATGGCCTTGTAGTAGTTCAGTACAGACTGTGCATCGGACTTGTCGCGGAGAGCACCGAATTCGTTGATGATCACCGGAACGTTGTTGGTAACTGCCCAGTTCTTGGCCTTGACCACGTTCTGGAGGATAGCTTCCTTGCTTCCGGTCTTGTAGTAGTTCTTGATTGCGGTCTTGACTCCGCTAATGACGCCTGCATTTACGCCGTAGGTAGCGGAGAATTCAGACCAGTCTTCTGCTACATAGGGGAACGGAATGTCGTGGATTGCTGCGTAGTCAGTCCAAGAGCCGCCCTGATGGGTGAAGAGGAACGGTTCGTAGGTGTGAATAGAGTAGACAATGTTATCGTCTTCGAAGGGAGTGCGCTTGGCTAGCAAGCTGATAGAGTACCACTGGGCGTCACCGAAGATGATGGTGTGCTTCTTGTCTACGGAACGAATTGCGTCAATCATGGCCTGGGCTGCGTTGGTCCACAGGGCTGCGGTCACCTTACCATTGGTCATGTCGGGCTCGTTCAGCAATTCGAAGAAGATGTCTTCTCGTTCGCTGGTTGCGTAGTGTTCTGCCACGTGCTTCCAGACACCGGCCATCATATTGATGTAGATGGAATCCTTGGAGGAAGTGAGGTTGTAGCTGTTGTCGTATTCATGATAGTCAATTACCAAGGACATGCCGTTTTCCTTGGTCCATTTGTCAAAGGAATCAAGAACCAGGAACAGGGTGTCGTCATCAAAGGCCAGTTCTGTAGCCTTGCCTGCCAGGAAGTCCTTCTTGTTGGTGACGTAGAGGTCCAGGTCGATGGGTAGACGCAAGGACTTGAAACCGTAATCAGCAAGAAGCTTGATGTCTTTTTCGCCGAATTCGAACTTCTTGAACTTGCCATCTGCATTTTCAAGCCAGTTGGTGAAGTTGACGCCCTTGTTCAGGTACTTCATTGCCTTTTCCTGCAGAGGATTGCTGATAGCGATGTCTCCGATTTCAACAGTGGGGATTTCAGCAGGTTTCTTTTCCAGGTCAGCTACGTCGGGCGGAAGCTCGTCGTTGTGCAGGAAACGCACGTCGTCAATTGCCAAGGAACCGGTGGTAACTTTTGCAGAACCCTTGATGTGGAAGCTAATTTGCTTGATGTTTTCTCTATCGAATTCAACATGCTTGCCCCAGCCTTCCTGAGTGATGTCGCGGAACTTTACGTCTACGCATTTCCAGTTAGCGGTAGATGCGAGCATTTTAGTACCATGGA
The DNA here is from genome assembly GCA_024398995.1 of Fibrobacter sp. Classification (GTDB taxonomy): domain Bacteria; phylum Fibrobacterota; class Fibrobacteria; order Fibrobacterales; family Fibrobacteraceae; genus Fibrobacter. The sequence goes on along the minus strand of JAKSIE010000042.1, from coordinate 2,076 downwards.
CATCGAAGTCACGAACATCAGAAGTTTCAACGCGAACGGTATGGATTCCGCCCATATAGCAATAGTGGATACCACCGATTTCAGCGAAATCTTCGGGATCAATTGCTACGGCAATGGCAACGTACGGATCGTATTCGTATTCACCTTTGTCAAGAGTGTATTCAGCCTTGAAAGCGAAATTGGACTGATAGCCACCTGCAGCAGCCACAGGGTAGCCTTCTTCGCTGACAGGAGTTGTGATGACGGATGCACCGCCGTTGGACTGGTCGTCGTAGGTGAACCAGCCGTTGCCCTGTTCAGAGTTGCCGTCGCCATCTTCGAAGTTGTCAATCCAGATCCCCTTGATTTCTACGGGAGCAGGGGGCGTAATGTTTGTGTCGATGGGGGTAGACGTTGCACAAGTGTCGCAAACGGCGGGATTGTCATCGCCACCAACAGGATTTTTATTTCCTGTTTTCTTGTCGTCGCTGCTGCAAGCACCGGCCATGAGAACCAGGGACGCTGTTGCAGAGAGAGTTAGAAGGGATTTAATGTTCATAGAGATCCTTTTATATAATATACCTAGCCTAAAATATATCTCAAGGGGAAATTTGGTGCAATGTTTTTGAACGTAACTTAAAAAGAGTATTGTCTGTACTACAACGACAAGAGCAGATTTTTGCTCTTTTTAGGCAAAAAACTGCTATATTAATGTTATTCCATGGATTTTTACTCAGAAACCTACCACGAATCGGTAAAATACGCTGCAAAGGCTGTGGCGGATCCCATTGTGTTGCATTGGGAAAAGCAGAAGGCGGTGGATCGCCGGTATGCTGGCTGTAGCCGGTTGGACTTGCAGCCGGAAGATGCGCCGAACTTTGGATATGTTTCTGGGGATGGTTTGAAGCCTGTGGGCGTTTATGTGGTGCTGAGAGGCCGCAAACAGCCTGATGGGATTTATGCTTATGTGGCAGAAAGTGCTGCGTCGGGTTCAGGTTCCGCGCCGGGCTTGGCCGGCCAGTTGGTGAAAATCGGCGGCAAGGACGAAATGAAGTCATTGATGGCCGCGTTCCCTGATCAAGATTTCGTTTCTCAGACCCCGGTTCTCTATGTTTTTACCGGCATTTTGGAGCGCGCTGTCTGGCGTTTTAAGGAATCGGCCTATTCCCAGGTGCAGCGTGATGTGGGCGCCTGCGTTGGCAGTATTTTACTGGATGTAAAGCGCAAGGGCGGCAAGGCTTTCCCTTTGGGCGGCTTTGTGGACGACGACGTGGCCAACGTCTTGAAACTGGGGGCTACGGAAGTTCCCCTGGCGTGCCTGGCGGTGTTCCCCGAATATAGCGGGGTGGCCTTTGAGTCGGTGGATGATGGGGTAGGCGAGTCTGCATATTCCAACCGCAGTGAGTCGGATATGGTGGCGGATGCCAGGCGTTATCCGGCCCGCTTTATGCACCAGAACCGTGCGGAATCCATCGAGAATTTAAGCAAGTGCATTCGCGTGCGTCGTGTGGTGTCCCAGCCTCTGCCTGGGGATGAATTTCCCTTGACGCCGGCCAAATATTCTAGTGACGGTTACCTGAGTGCGCTGCCGGATCTTGTTCCTGCAAATTTGAAACATATCCCCTTTAGAAAGCTGAGCATGGACCTGGATGATTTCTCCAGCATGTTGCGTTGGCTGGAGCTGGGCGCCATAAATCTTTTTGGTGCGGGGCTTTTAAAAATCTGGATTGTGTCCTTTGATGTGATGTTTGTGTACCCCGGCGTGTACCGCTATGTGCCTGTCCGCAAGTCCATCTACATGCAGAACGGTGCAGTGGTCATGAAGAAATTTATGAAGTGCCATGCCGCTCCTGAAAGTGCGGAAAATGCAGCCTTCGCCGTGGTGCTTACCGCTGATTTGAAGGAAGCCTGCAACTTATTGGGCGAACGTGCCTACCGCTACCTGAACATGAATGCGGGGTACATTCTGCAATCCTTGAGCCTGTCTGGACGTGTGCTGAACAAGACCGTCCGCAGCCCTCATTTCTTCTACGAAGACGACCTGAAAAAACTCTGCAACCTGCCGGACGGCGAAAGCGTCATCTCTGAAATTCTCGT
>JAKSIE010000041.1 GCA_024398995.1 Fibrobacter sp. | reverse complement strand
CAACAAGAACTTCGCAAAGTCGGTTCGTTGTCTCCAAGACTAGTTTCTATCTGCTCAATTCCACCACGTAGTCGGCGGCGTTAACGAAGTCTTGTGCGTGTTCGATGGCGACGACGGTGTGGCCTGCCTCGGTGAGACCTTTGATTAGTTCCAGCAGGTGCTTGATGTCTACCTGATGGAGACCGCGGGCGGGTTCGTCAAATAAGAAAAGTGTGTTGGGAGCTTTTGCGCGGGCCAGGGCGATGGAGAGACGCAAACGGGCTCGTTCACCGCCGGACATGTGGGCGGTGGATTGTCCTAAGCGCAGGTAATCCAAGCCTGTATCCACCAGAGGTTTCAGCTTTTCTGCGAACGGCTTCATGTTGATGAAAAGTTTGTAGGCGTTGCCGATTTCCATATCCAGGATGTCGGCGATGGAAAGACTCTTGAATCGAATTTCAAGAACTTCGTCGCGGAAGCGTTTGCCCAGGCAGACGGGACATTCCGTTTCTTCGTAGCCGGAGGGGTCCAGGATGACGCCTTCGCCCTTGCAGTTTTCGCAGCGGCCGCCTGCTGCGTGGGTTGCGAATTTGCCGGCGGCGTAACCACGGACTTTACTTTCGGGAAGTTTGGCAAACAAGTCTCGCAGCAGGTTCCCCATGTTGATGGCACTGAGGACGGTGCTGCGACGGTTCCCGTGGAAATCCCCTGTGGAAAGGATGGACAGGGCGTCGATGCCGAGGGTGGCGAATTCACCTGCCTTTGCGCGGACAGCCAGATTCTTGAACATGAGGGTAGACTTGCCGCTACCGCTCTGGCCTGTAATGACACTGAATTTCTTCAGAGGGAAGTCTGCGGAAACGGACTTCATGTCGAAAAGGGCGAAATCGCGAACGGGGATGGATGTCCCTGGATTCTTCGCCTTCGGCTCAGAATGACGTTCTGTCTCGCGCCTCGTGCCTTTCAAAAACTTGATCCAATTTCCTGTGGGGGAGGCGGAGTTGTTCAAAACGTCCTTGGCGGGACCCATCAATAATACTTCGCCACCTTTTTCGCCGGCGCTGGGGCCCATTTCAATGATCCAGTCCGCCTTTGCGATAATGCCGGGATTGTGTTCGATTAAAACCAGGGTGTTGCCTCGGGACTGGACTTTTTTCAGCACATTCCAGAGGGCGTCCACATCCGTATGGTGGAGGCCGCTGGCTGGTTCATCCAACGCAATCAAAAGTCCGTTCAGGTGGCCGGTAGAAAGGCTGGCCAATCGCAGACGTTGCATTTCGCCGCCGGACAGGGTTGTGCCGGAGCGGCCTGCCGTCAGGTAGCCGATGTCCAGTTCGTTTATGGCCTCGATGCGGTCCAGCAGACTATTTAGGGTAGGGAGCAGGTTTTGCTTGATGCGTCCCTCGAAGAGACCGCGGACTTTTTTCTCCAGCAGGGAGAAAGGCGTGCTCAAAATCTCGGCCCAGGTAACGCCTTCGATGGTGGCGTTCAGCAGGCTTTTCTTCAATCGCAGACCACCGCACTCCGGACATTCCTCGTTGGTTTCGTCCGTTGCGTCGTTGCCCGCATTTTCCTTGATGCCGGTTCCGCCACAGCAGGGACAGGCGGTCTTTCTGTTGTAGGGCGAAAAGTCGGCGGGCTCCAGCGCCTTGGCGACGAACCCGCCCGCAGAATCTTCCGCGCTTGATGCGGTGCCGTGTTCCTTACAGCAAGGAACGGTACTGAATTCAACTCGTACGCCGTTCTCGTCCAACGTCAAGTGCGAATGGGTCAGTCTCAAAACTCCATCTACAGCTTCTGCAATTCGGGTTCGTGTATTTTCGCGGACAATGACACGGTCCACGACGATGAAGAATTCCTTGGGGCAAATTTCCTTTTCTGCGTCGGTCAAGTCGGCCAGGGAATAAACCACTCCGTCAGCTATGGCTCGGGTGTAGCCCTGTGCTAGGAATACAGCGGACAACTTGTCTAGCGACTGGCCGACGCTTTTCTTACCCGCGGCGCCCTTGCCTCCAGCGGATCCCTGCGTATGGGCGTCCCCGCTGCCCGTGTCCATACGGGCGAAAAATTGCAGCTTGCTTCCTTCAGGCAAACTTGCAATCTGCTTGATGATTTCTTCGCGGCTGGTGCTCTCCATGGGGCTGCCGCAAACAGGGCAAGCCGGTTTCGCAAACGCAGCGAACAAAGTACGCAGGGCGCTGTCACATTCGGAAATACTTAAAGCGTAAGCCTTGGCGGGAGCATCGCCATGGCTAGGTCCGATGGCGAGGCTTGCTGATAAACCTTCGGCGCTGTCCAGGGGAATGTTCCTGCGACCACCCAGCAGTTCGCAGGCGAAAGGCGACAGCGTTTCGAGGTAACGTCGTTTCGACTCCCCATGCAAAGTGTCCAAGACCAGGGTGGATTTTCCGCAACCGGAAGGCCCGCATACGACGGTAATCTTTCCCAACGGGAACTGGGCGTCCACATTTTTCAGGTTGTGGAGCCTACATCCGCGAAGGGTAATCATGTTCATGGCTTGGATCCTGGGGCGGTTCCTAGGGAGAAATTATTCCTTAATAGTGAATCTGAGTTCACCAAAAAGGGTGTTGAAGTCGGAATTATCCAGGTTGTTTTCTTCGATACCTGCAAAGATTCTGTAGCCACCACCGATGGATACTTCCAGGGCCTTGGTAACTCGTGCGGCAAAATGGACGGATGCGTCTGCCACAAAGAAGTAGTCTTCAGGAGAGAAAGCTTCGTCGCCTTGGTTCATGGTGTTCACTACGCCCATACCTACGTTCACGGGTACGGAAATGGAGAAAATGCCCTTGCGGAAGGGGGTGACTTCTCCTTGTGCGCCGAAAGCCTTGTAGTCCAGCATCTGCTTTTGCTTGACGTTGTAGTTGCGGACGTTGCTAATAATGACGTGCCCCCAAAGACCGGTGCTGATCAGGGGATTCCAGTCGATACCGATACGTAAACCTGCGAAAATGGTACCATCGTTGGTAATCATGGAATTACCGCCGCTAAAGCCCAAATAGGCTTTCCAACCTTCGTTGGTATTTTCTTCGGGAGTGAATTGGACAGAGCGAAGTTCCGCGAAACTACTAGAGGCGCAGACCAAAACCAGCAGGGCTGCAGTGATAATCTTACTTGCTTGCTTCATCAATGTCTTCATGGACGTCCTCCAGGGTTGCTGCCCAGTTCCATTTCTTTTCCTTAGCTTCGGGCCAGCAGCAAATGGTCCAAACTAGGCTGTTTCCACACAATATAATTGTCCAGATTCCAAAAACCAAGAACAAAAGTAGAGGGATAAATGCCAAGGAGCCGTAGAAAATGGACATCCTAGTGACCATGGCGGTCTGGATGAACATGAGTATCTTCACGTAGATGTTGATGGCGACCCAGGAGATGAGGGCTGACATCAAGGAAACTGCGGTTAGTTTGTGCTTTGTGTAAAGCTTGGCTTTTTTGCGGGGCCTTGCCGGGAGAGCGCGGAGCATCAAGAAAATCAAAAGGATCGCAGCGAAGTGGAATGCCGTGTACCAGAAGGCGTTGATGATCATGGTCAATGTTTCTGGTGAGAAGTGCAAGCCTTCAACCACAATCATGTTCAGTACATTTTGAATGTGGTTTACAAAGCCTGCAAACATGCCGATGATGCCAGCAACGATAAGCAGGAACGGAGTGTAAATCTGGGTCTGGCGAAGCAGTGTTCTGGAGGTCTTGTTCTCCCAAACTACGTTGAAATTGGTTTCCAGGCTGCCGAATGCCAAAATGAAGGTGACGAAAAGGCCCAACGCACCGATGAAACCGAGCTTGCCGATAGGCACATGTTCTGCGTTCTTGACGATTTCGATAAGTCCGTCGGTCGGCCAATCCAGGTTCAGCATATCCAACAGGATAGGCAGGTAGTCGGACATGAAATGACCGAGGCCTACGGCAAGAGAAATGGAGGTGAGCAAAATCAGGAGGGGAACCACTGCCACCAGGGTGGTGTAGGTCAATGAGGCTGCGCGAGTCATTCCGTGATAATACAGGAACGACTTGCCAGTGACAATAATGACCTTTACGAACGTTGGAGAACGGGCTGCGATTCTATCAAACAGCCATTCCCAGGAAAAGTTCTTCCACCATTTTGCCATAACGGGCCAAAATGTAGTAAAAAAGCGTGGTTCTACGACGGGTGAGTGAACCTGGTATCTTAAAAAATGTAAAAATGAGGATTTTTATTTGAAATGTGGACTTTTTATTTTGTGGATTGTAATTGAAAATCTAAAATTTTGTAAAATAACTCAAAAGTGTTGACTTTTATATAAAAAGTATGTATATTCCAAATTAGAAGAAAATGGGTGTCCGTAGTCCCTGGACTACGGTAAAATCGGGAAGGGTGTGGATGTAGGATCCTTTTTAGATTAGTTTTCTTCCTGGTGTAAAACATAAGGGCTATGCCCGAATGGAGTGTGTTATGGGATATGGATTAGTGAAAGCCGTTGTTGCTTTTGGTTTGGGCCTTGGTTTGACCGTTCAGGTAAATGCCGCTCGTCAAATGGAAAACTTGAGCCGAGGTCTTGTCGCCGCAAACGTTGGCAGCGGAATGCTGGTCAGCTGGCGCCTTCTTGGTACAGAAAAGCCTAATACGGAATTCAATCTTTATCGCGATGGTGCAAAAATCGCCACCATCAGCGGAACGCAGGCAACCAACTATCTGGACGCTACCGGCAAGACAACTTCTAAGTACACTGTGGCTCCTGTTGTAGCTGGCGCAGAAGGCGAGGCCCAGGGTCTTTCTTTTGTTTATGACAAGACTTACAAGTCCGGTAGTCTCAGCTTCCCCTATGCAACCATTTCTGTAGATGTTCCTAAGGGCGTGAAAACACCCGACGGAACCACCTGCAGTTACACGCCAAACGACATGAGCGTGGGCGACTTGGATGGTGACGGCGAACTGGAATTCGTATTGAAGTGGGATCCTAGCAATTCCAAGGATAATTCACAGTCCGGTTACACCGGCAACGTTTACCTGGATGCCTATAAGTTCAATGGCACCAAAATGTGGCGAATCGATCTTGGCCGCAATATCCGTGCAGGTGCTCACTATACCCAGTTCATGGTTTATGACCTGGATGGCGACGGCATTGCAGAAATCGCAGTAAAGACTAGCGACGGCACCGTAGATGGCAAGGGTAAGGTCATCGGCGACGCTTCCAAGGACTATCGCACTTCTACCGGTACCATCATGAGCGGTAACGAATACCTGACCGTTTTCAATGGCACTACCGGTGCAGAAATTAACACCATCAACTACTGGCCAGCCCGTGGTAAGATTACCGGCGACAATTACGGTAACCGCGATAACCGTATGCTGGCAGCCATTGCTTATCTGGATGGCGAACACCCCAGTTTGATTATGTGCCGCGGTTATTACACCCAGGCTTTTGTGGCCGCCTACGACTTTAAGGATGGAAAATTGGTGAACCGTTGGCAGTATTCTGCAACCACCTCTGGCCAGGGCCTCTATGGCGAAGGCAACCATAACCTTTCTATTGGTGACATCAACGGCGACGGCAAGGATGAAATTGTCTTTGGTTCTGCAGCCCTCAAGTCCGACGGCACTTTGCTGTACCGTACCGGTTTTGGTCACGGCGACGCCATGCATCTTTCCGACATGGATCCGGACCGTGCTGGTCTTGAAGTTTACGATGTTCACGAAGAAAAGAAGAACAAGTATTCCGAAGAATTCCGCGGCCCCGATGGTAAGGTCATCTGGGGAACTGAACAGGTGGGCGACGGTGTAGATAATGGCCGTGGCCTTGCGGCGGATATCGATTCCACCAACCGCGGCTTTGAAATGTGGTCTGGTACCAGCGGCGGTATCCGCACGGTAAAGGGCGCGCTTCTTTCTTCTAAGAAGCCTTCTGTGAACTTCCGTATTTACTTTGACGGCGACCTGCAGGATGAACTTTTGGACAACACGGGCTCTAACGGCAGTGGCGGTAAGATTGAAAAGTGGAATTCCTCTACACAGAATGTGGATCGTTACTTCAGCTTCTACAATGTGAACAGCTCCACCTTGAATAATTCTACCAAGGCTAACCCCTGTATTTCTGCAGACTTGTTCGGCGACTGGCGTGAAGAATTCATTGTGCGTTCCAGCACGGATCCTTCTCTGCTGACCATTTTCTCTACTCCTGTAAAGACCAACTTCCGCCTTTATACTCTGCTTCATGATTCTCAGTACCGCGTTAGCGTGGCTTGGCAGAATGTGGCTTATAACCAGCCGCCTCACGCAAGTTACTACCTGCCGGATATGGTGAAGAACTTGAAGCAGCCGAGCATCTATACCGTAGCCTCTTCTGGCGAAGTGGTCATGCCTGCTGCAACCATCACCAAGAACGGAGCCGGTTCCAGCCGCCAGACTGTTGTGCTGGGCACTGCGATTACAGACTTTGCTTATTCCTATGCAAATTGCACTGGCATCAAGGTGGAAGGCCTTCCCAAGGGTGTGACTGCAACTTTGAATACCTCCGACAAGAAGATTTACATCTCCGGTACTCCTACTGAAATCGGTACTTTTGCCTTTACCGCAACGACCGTTGGCGGCACCGGTGATGCAGCCTCCCTTTCTGGCCAGATTGTGGTGACCGATCCATCGATTCCCCAATCCTCCAGCAGCTATGTGCCGGAAGAATCCTCTAGCAGCGAAGGCGGTAAGCCCACGATTTCTACCAACTATCCTTCTGAAGTGAATGCTGCTGTTCCTGATGAGATGCAGGGCGTTTATGAAGAATATAATGCCGGCTGGCTGGATAGCGGTTACTTCAATTCTGATAATGTAGTTGGCAGCTATGGCGTCTGGGAACTTTATTCCAAGAAGGCTGGCGAAGTGACTGTGACCATCCGTTTTGCAAACGGTGGCGCTGATCCTCGTAACATGATGCTGGCCATTAATGACGAGGACGTCCGTGAAGTGGAATTTGCCTCTACCGATGGCTGGACCAACTGGATGGAAACTGAAGTGAAGGTGAAGTTTGTTGAAGGAAAGAACACCTTGAAGCTTACTGCGGTTTCCGCCTTGGGTGGCCCGAATGTCGACTTGTTCTATTTCGACCAGGCAGACATCTGCCTCTATCGCGATTATGAATCTGGCAAGGTGAAGTTCGAGGACGAAAATCCTGAAAATCCTGCTGCTGTGCAGAATGTGGTGAATGCCCACGGAATCGTCGGCTATAACCCGGTCTCTGGCGTGATTCGCACCTCGGAAAGTGGCTTTGCGGAAGTTTACTACTACGACATGAGCGGCACCATGAAATATGGCATGAGTGCTGATGTTCCCGCGGGCGAAACCTTGCTGAAGGCTGATGGCGAAATGCTTCCCAAGGGCGTTTATTTCGTGAAAGTAAAGTTCAACGGGCGCATGATTTCCAAGACAAAGGTGTCCAACCGATAAAACTTGATGCCTTTCCCCTAAGAACAGAACTTTTTAGCGGGAAAGGCTTTTTTGGGATAATAAACGGGGGTGGATTCTTCATGGACTTTTTATCCATAAGGTCTCCTTTTTTTTACGAGAAATGTGGACATTATTTGGATATATTTGTCTACAGTTGATGTAGGAGTGTTCTTATGAAACAGTATCTTAAGATTCTTTTGGCTGGTGCAACAATTTTGGGTGTGAGCTCCGCAGCGAATGCTGCTCCGATACAGATGGAGCGTTTGAATCGCGGCGTGTCTGTAGCAAATGTGGGTACTGGTGTGCTTGTGAGCTGGCGCCTGCTGGGTACAGAAGCCCCCACGACGGAATTTGTGCTCTATAAAGATGGTGCAAAACTCGCTTCTATTGATGGTAAAAGTGCTACAAGCTATCTGGATAAGTCTGGTTCTGTGGCGTCAAAGTACGAAGTTGCCTCCGTTGTGGATGGCGTCGAAAGCAGCAAAGAAGCTGCCACTTTGGTGTTCGATAAGGCCCACAAAGAAAACAATATCAGTTTCCCTTACAAGGAAATAAAGCTTTCTCCTCCTCCTGCAGGTTCCGATTTCGTTTACACTCCCAACGACGGTAGCCTCGGTGATCTGGATGGTGATGGCGAACTTGAACTGGTCTTGAAGTGGGATCCTTCTAATTCCCGTGATAACAGTAAGACTGGCCTTACGGGAAATGTGTATCTTGACGGCTATAAGCTGAGTTCTGGCCAGCGCATGTGGCGAATTGATCTTGGGCCGAATATTGCCGCAGGTGCTCATTTCACTCAGTACATGGTGTATGACTTTGACGGTAATGGCATTGCCGAAATTGCGGTGAAAACTGGTGATGGCGCTGTTGACGGCAAGGGAAAGGTCATTGGTAATGCTAGCATCAAAAACTACGAAAATGGCGTTATCCTGAAGGGTAACGAATTCTTGAGTATTTTCGATGGACGAGACGGTCACGAAATCACGACCGTAGATTATGTTCCCAAGCGCGATATTCTGCCGCTTAATAGCAAGAGCCTTCCTCCTAACGGCTGGGGCGACAATTACGGAAACCGTTGCGAACGCTATTTGGCAGCAGTTGCTTACCTTGACGGTCAAAAGCCTAGCTTGATTACCTGGCGTGGATACTACACCGCGTCTTACGTGGTTGCCTGGGATTTTGATGGCAAAACTTTGAAGCAGCGCTGGTTCCATAAGAGTGTTACCGACGGCCTTGCTGGTGAAGGTAACCACAATCTGAGCGTTGGCGACTTGGATGGCGATGGCTTTGATGAAATCGTCAGTGGTTCTGCCGCTCTGGATCACGATGGTAGAGTTCTTTACAGAACTGGTCTGGGGCATGGTGACGCACAGCATTTGAGCGACTTGGATCCGGATCGTCCGGGACTTGAACTTTGGGATGTTCACGAACATACCGAAGTGAAGTATAGTGATGAAATGCGTGATGGCAAGGGCAATATTATTTGGGGCTCTTTACAGACTGGTAAGGATAACGGTCGTGGCTTGGCCGCAGATATTCATCCAAATCGCGGTTTTGAAATGTGGAGTGGCGCTAGTGGTGGCCTTCGCACGCCGCAGGGCAAGAATCTTTATGACGCAGCAGGCAATGTTCTTGCTCCGGGTGTGAGCACGAATTTCCGCCTCTACTTTGATGGTGATGTTTACGACGAACTGATGGACGGCACCAAGGATCCGAGCAAGAATGCCGGCAACACTGGTGGAAGCATTCACAAGTACAACTGGGAAAAAAATACAGTTGACCGTATTCTTACTTTCGCAAATGTGAATGGCGCCTCTTTGAACAACTGGACCAAGAATAATCCTTGTATCTCCGGTGACCTTATTGGCGACTGGCGTGAAGAATTTATTGTTCGTAATGGAACTGGCGATGGAATCATCATCTTTGCCACACCTTACGAAACAGAACATCGTGTTTATACCCTGATGCATGACCACGTGTACCGTCTAGGTATTGCTTGGCAGAATGTGGCCTATAACCAGCCGCCGCACCTCGGTTACTACCTGCCGGATATGGTCAAGAACTTGAAGCAGCCTGAAATTCAGGTGGTGGGCGAACCTATCGTATCAGTTCCTGATGAAACAGAAGATTACCCTGTCGTTAAGGACGGCAAGTCTTCCTTGGAAATTTGCAAGCCTGTAGAATTTGATGGCTTTGTATGCCAGACAGACAATGCGGGCTTCGAACAGGATGGCTTCTTCAATTTTGCAAATTCTATTTCCAGTTACGGTGTGTGGGAAATCTTCTCTCCCAGCGATGCAAAGACAACTTTGACCATCCGCTTTGCTAACGGCGGTACGGCAAACCGTAATATGGCTCTCTCTGTGAACGGAAAGTCTGCGGGTGTTGTTGAATTTGCTGCAACTGGCTGGACCACTTATAAGGAAGTTACTGTGGATGTTGCCTTAAAGGCTGGCAAGAATACAATCAAGCTCACTTCCATGACTTCCGATGGCGGCCCCAATGTGGACCAGTTTACTTTCGCCATGGATGGTGTTGAAATCTTTGCCAACCAGAAGGTTCCTGAAAATCAGAGCCAGAGAATATTGACTCCGATTGCTCTCGGAACGAACTCTTACAATCCGGTGACTGGTGTTCTTCGCACGAATATGAGTGGCGATGCTGAAGTTCTGGTTTATGACGTACGTGGTCATATTGTGGGTAGCATTTACAAGAGAGTGGCTGCAGGCATGAACAACGTTCGTATTGATCGCGAAATGCTTACTAAGGGTCAGTACATTGTGGTTGTTAAGGTCAACGGTTTGGCTGTTGCGAAGAGTGTGTTTGCAGTAAAATAAAAAAGGGTTGGAGTCTTTGGGTATGAACAAATTGTTTAGCAAAATTTGGCAGGGCTTTGTTGCAGGATCTTTGCTTGTGGCTCCGGCTACCTACGCAGGTGTAACCATCTACATGCTTGGTGATTCCACCATGCAGGACTGGGCTTCCGGTTATTACCCTAAGCAGGGCCAGGGCCAGGATTTCCATTTCTGGTTTGATAAGGCTGTCGTTGTAAATCGCGGCCAGGGCGGTATGTCCCTTGGTGGTGGCGGCAAGGATAAGCAGGGTAACACTGCCGTTGGTTACTACGACATGTTCTGGAAACATGGCTGTACTTCCGGCAGCAATTGTATTGCTGATAAGGTTCAGGCTGGCGACTATGTGGTGATCCAATTTGGTATTAACGACGTTAGCTACAGTACCGAAGATTTCTTTGCGTCCAACATGAGAAAGCTGGTAGCAGAAGCCAAGGCTAAGGGCGCCTATCCCATCATTATGAGCCCTATTCGCCGTCTCTACTACGATTCTCCGACCGCAATTCATAATAGTTATCGTGGTTATCCTGCCTTGAACCAAAAGTTGTCCGAAGAACTGAATGTTCCGTTCATCGATATGAGCGAAATGGTTGCCAACTACATGATTTCTGTGGGTGAACGGTATGCCGCTCAGTTTATCTTTAACTATGCCACCAGGGATGAATACAGTAACCTGGGCAGTGACCAGGCGGATCAGGTTCATTTGCAGATGAATGGTGCCAATGCCTTTGGCCGTATCATTACCGAACAGATGCGAGCCCATAAGGACCCCATGGTCAAGAAATTGGGTGACTACATGGCTCCCATGTATCAAGTGGACGTAAAGGTTTCTCCTGAAGGATCTGCTGAAGCCACCTCTATTGGCGCCTACTACCCGGAAGGAATGACCGTGATGTTGAAAACCATTCCCAAGTCTGGTAAGAAGTTCCTTGGTTGGTACGATGGCAATGGCAACAAGGTCAGCGGCAACGCCATTTCTACGGTGAAGTCCCCTTATATTTACACCTTCAAGATGGGAAATAAGAGCACTCAGTACACTGCAGTTTATGAGGGCGGTACCGCCCAAAAGTATACCGGTGACGGAAAGGCTTTGACAGCTTTCCCCACAACAACACCCAAAAGTCTCGCCGATGTGACCTTTGAACCTTTTACTCCCATTGGCGGTACAACGGAAACTTCTGTTGCCGTTGATAAGGATATCAAGAAATTCTTTGATGCCGCTAAACCCGATGATCAGGGCGTTGGTTGGACGGAAAGCAATAACGCTGGATTTACAGGTGACGGCTTCTATAATTTCGACAATTCGAATAAGTCTTTTGCAACGTATAAGGTGAACTTCCCTGGTGCGGGCTATACCACTTTGGCGGTTCGTTACGCCAATGGCGGTAATACAGACCGTATGTTCAATGCCTACTTGGATCACGATTACTATGTAAGCGCTCCTCCCACCGGTGGCTGGGACAAATGGGATACAGCTTATGTTGTTCTCGATGCTCCCGCGGGTGAAGCGGAACTGAAGTTTATGTCTATCACTTCCGATGGCGCTCCCAATATTGACGCATTCGGCTTTAGCCTTGAAGATGTGTGCCGTGCTTCGGATACAGCTTGCGTTAACTCCGTCATTGCCAAGGAAAATGCCGTTAAGGAGGATTCTTCAAAGACCGATTCCATTCCGTCTTTTGTAAATGCGAAACTGAATGTTGCTCAATTGAGCGAAGCTGTTGTCAGTGTGTTTGATATGCAGGGCAAGTTGGTTGCCAAGCGCCAGATGATGGTGGGCAATCGCGTTTCCACAGAAGAATTTAACAGCATGGTCCATACTAAGGGTGTTTATCACATTGTAATCCGCAAGGGTTCTCAGGTGATGCATCAGTCCATGGCAAAGCTGAAGTAGGGTGGTTATGAAGTTCACAAGATTCCTTAAGCTTGCTGCTGCCGCTGCTATTTTTACAAGCGTTGCCGTTAGTGACACAACGTCATTTACCATCCATGTGATTGGTGACTCTACAGTTTGCAATTACAAGGAAAGTGCCTATCCGCAAACCGGATGGGGCCAGATTCTCGGTCCGTTCTTTGACCAGTCCCGAGTGAAGGTGATTAACTACGCCATTGGCGGTCGCAGTTCCAAGTCCTTCATTAAAGATGGTCGCTTGAACGAAGTGCTGAACAACACCCAGCCTGGAGACTACCTCTTCGTGCAGATGGGGACAAACGATCGTGACTACTCCAAGGCTGATCGCTATGTTCCTATTGATTCCAGTGCCTACTGGTTCCAACAGTACGTAGATGGTGCCAAGAGCAAGGGGGCCCATATCGTGCTCATGAGCCCCTTGATGATGAATACTTACCCGCGTAATGTGTTTGATAATAACCTTACAGATGCGGCACATAAGGGCAAAGAATATCCTGTGAAGGATAAGATTGCTGAAGTGGCGAAGAAAAATGGCGTTCCCTTTATCGATCTTACTACCAAGACTTATAACCTGTACAAGCAGGTTAGTTCCGCCTATATTTCCCGCTACATCTTTAAGATGTTCCTTCCGGGCGAATATCCCAATTATCTCAAAGGCGAGACTAATGATGGAACCACGCATTTCCAGGAATCTGGTTCTGTGGTGCATGCCCAGATGATTACGGAAGGACTTCGCGAAAACCTGAACAATTCCACCGTGAACGCTTCAGAAAAGGCTGCCTTGACAACCTTGGTGGGCGCTATCGCTCCAACTTATAAGTTGACGGTAAAGGCAAATATTTCTGGTAGCGGGCTGATTACCCACAACCAGAATCTTCCTGGCGGTGCAGCTCTGAATCTTCATGTTTCTCCGGGAAGCTTTGGCAAAAGATTTCAGTATTGGGCTGATGACGATTGCAAAAAGGTGACCGCCGATTCCAACTACTACAAGGTGCCCATGCCGTATCGTGACATCACTTACACGGCAATTTTTGAAGGCGGCGCCCAGTGTGTTACAACCGCTCATGGAAATGAAAACCAGCCGATTCCTGGTTCAAGTTCTAGCCAAGAGACCGGAGGCTCGTCCAGCAGTAGCGAAGTGGTTATGTTTGAAATCCTCGAAGGTACAGATGCCTGGCCCAGCGTTAGCGACTTGTCTTATCCCAATGTGGGCGAAGATGGTCAGGGCTGGACTGAAGCAAACCATGTTGGCTTCGAAGGAAAGGGTTTCTTCAACTTTGACAATAGAATTGGTTCCTATGCCACTTACAAGATGACTTCTTATCAGTCTGCTTCTAATGCTAGAATGTTCATCCGTTACTGCAATGGCAAAACCACTGCTGGCAAGATGAGCGTGAAGGTTGATGCTAAAACTTACGAAGTGGAATTCCCGCCTAGCGGTTCCTGGGATACGTGGGACACAGTGTTTGTGGATGACGTGTGGCTGGATGCCTGCGACTTTGACTTGGTCATGACTTCTCTTACCTCTGATGGCGGCCCCAATGTGGATATGGTTGGCTTTGACATCAAAAACGTGTACCGCATTGGTGCAGAACCTGAAGTAGAACCTGTTGATACAAGTTCTTCCAGCACGGAATCTATCGTAAGAAAGTTTGATTCTCGTGGTCTGCGCATGAATCAGGGACGCACCGTGAACCTGCTTGGTCGTACAGTTCCTGAAAAGAACAACGCTCGCGGCGTGTATCTGAAGACTAGGTAAATCGATTCTTTTTCCGTCGAAAGGGTCCTGCTTTTGCAGGGCCTTTTCCTTTTGTATGATATAACACACATCTAACACAATTTTGACAAATAAATTCATAAATGTGGACTAAAATTGAGCTTAAAGTGTAGACTTTTTGTTATATTGTAGACGTATAACCATAAATAAAAGTCTACAGTCTGATGATCAATCTTTTTGAATATTTGAATTATCGTGATTTCTTGAAGGATGCGTACGAAGAACGCCATGCTGGTGACTGGCGCTTTAGCCACCGCTATATTGCAGAAAAGGCGGGCTTCGATGCATCCATGTTCAACAAGATTTTGCAGGGTAAGCGTAATTTGACCGCACGTCTTGTGTCGGTTTTCGCAGACATATTCTGTAAGGATGATCGCGAAAAGAAGTACTTTGCCGATATGGTAGCCTTCAACCAGGCCAAGAACCATTCCGAAAGCCGTCAGTATTTGGAAAAACTGGTGGCCACCAAGGAATGCAAGGTTGAAGATGTGGCCAAAGACCAGTTTGAATATTTTGACAATTGGTACCATGCTGTCATTCGCGAACTGGTGACTTTTTATCCTTATGTAGGCGACGATGCGGCTCTTGGTTTGATGGTCCGTCCGCCCATTACCGCAAGCCAGGTCAAGTCTTCCATTGCACTTCTTGATCGCCTCTCCATGATTCGCAAGAATCCCGAAACTGGTTTTTACGAACAGACCCAGGGCTTGATTTCTAGCGGTAGCGAATCTTACAGCACTGCTGTAAATTCCTATATCCAGCAGAATTTGACTGTGGCCCAAGACGCTATGGACCGCTTTGGCCGCGACGAACGCAACTTGTCTACTTTGGCCTTCGGGTGTGATGAAGATACCTATAAGGAACTGGTAGAAATGGTCCGCCGCTTCCGTCGTGAAATTCTTGCCAAGGTGGGACAATGTCAGAAGCCCAATCGCGTTTTCCAACTGGGAATGCAGTTGTTCCCGCTGTCCGACCCGTATCCGCCTCCGCAGCGCCGCGGTCGTAAGCGCCGTATTCGCGGTGCGGAAATTGCCGAGGGCGATGGCGTGAATGCTTCTGATGAAATAGAACAGGAAGGAGGCGCCGATGCTTAATAAACTGTTTAAGCTGTCTGCAATTTCATCTGGTCTAATGTTTGCATTTGGCCTTTCTGCTTGTACGGATTCGAAAACCGCAGCAGGCGGTACCGAGGCAGAATCTACCATTGCGCTGCAAGTTCGTTTGGCTGATGGAACGCCTGCGGCAAAGGCTCGCGTACGCCTTCTTTCCGAAGATTACTTGTCTGATGGAACCACCGATGTGGAATGGACTTTGTCTGATGACAAGGGCCGTGTAGAATTTGCGGATGTGACTTTGGGTTCCTATGTGGTAGAAGCTCGCCGTACCCAGAAAGACGAGGCTGTTGGTGCAGTTTCCTATGTGTCTGTAAATTCCTCCGGTACGGTTTCCGATTCCATGAAGTTGGGTGAACTTGCGACCATCGAGGGTTACGTTACCCCCGGTCAGGGACCTTCCGTTATCCGTATTGCAGGTCTTGATCGTTTCGTTGTGCCCGATAGCGCAGGCCACTTTGTAGTGGATTCGCTCCCTGTCGGTAATTTCGGCTTGCGCATTGAAAGCCTTTCTAACCGCGGTATGATCAGTGTATCCGCAGATGCGGGTACCAAGGTGCCTGCGGTGAGCCTGGGTGCGCCTCGTGGCTTTGCTGTAGAAGATTTCGAAAGCTTCAGCGGAATTTCTGCTTCCGGCAAGATTCTTGGTGATGGCTGGTGGTACGCTCTGGATGCCGATGGCAAGAACATTATGCCTCTCTGGAACAAGGAACTTGCCAGCAGTTATTCCGGTAGCGAAGGTTGCGCTTCTGGTGGCTGCGCCCGCATGACAGATCGCCTGGGATTCTTGCTGGGCCTTTATGATTCTGCCTACGCATTGCCCAAGTTGGATACCTTGATGTTCTCCGCTCGCGGAACCGGCAAGCTTCGCGTTTCCCTGGCCTATGGCGACGTCAATACTGATTCTGAAAGTGGCTGGACTACGGAAGTTCAGTTGGGTAAAGTCTGGAAACCTTATGCCATTGCTGTTGCCGACATGAAACCTTTCGGTAAGGCTGATGCTAAGAATTTCAAGTTGAGCCGAATCGACTTTAAGGTGGGCGAGGGCGATACCTTGTTCCTGGATGATGTATTCCTGGGCGGAGTCAACGAAGAATCTTTGAAGGAAGTTGCTTCTGACAATTCCATTTACACAACCTATCCGAAGGACTGGTCAGAACACGACGCTTTGATTGCTTCTGCCGATGGTTATGCCAAGGGCGTTACCGGTGGTGAAGGCGGCGAAATCTGTGTGGTTACAACTACCGATGACTACATCATTGTAGAAGATACCACCAATGTGGATTCCTTGGGTAATGCCACGACAAAGGCTGTTCTTGCTTCCGGATCTCTCCGCGAATGTGCCACCAAGGATACTGCCGTTTGGATCCTCTTTGAAAAGAGTGGCGTGTACCATTTGGGAAGCCCCCTTCGCATCAAGTCTAACAAGACTTTCGATGGTCGTGGCCGCGATATTCGAATTACGGGAACTGGTATTTTAACGGAGATGACCTCCAATCTGATTTTTGAAAACATTACATTCTCTACGCCTTCCATTTATGAAAAGGATTCCACAACCCGCAGAGCGCTTTCCATTCATAACGTATCTAATAAAGTTTGGATTGATCACTGCACCTTTGATGAATACCCTGTGGTTCAGCTAGATGTAAAGCGTGGATCCCACGATGTGACTATTTCCTGGTCTCGTTTCGAAAACGCAAATACAGGTATCCTCTTTGGCTTGGAACCTGAATTGTATAAGGAAGGTGATCAAACCTTGACTTTGCATCACAACTATTTTGCCAATATGAGCTTCTCTGGCGTGTTTGCCCGAGGCGGCATGCTCCATGCCTACAACAACTTCTTTATGGATGTTGGCCACTTTGGAGTTGAGTGTACCGATTCTGCCCGCTGCTACTTGGAAAAGAATATTTTCAACAAGTCCGATGCTGTATCCATTTACCGCCTTTGGAATGATGGGGTTGCTGTAGATACGACAATTGGCTTTGTCTATATGAAGGATAACTGGTACTCTGCCGGTGGCGATGACTTACCGGGTTTGGCAAACGGGTATAAACCTGAATACAAATATGAAATTGAAGACGCTGATGCTAGCTTGGCTATGAAAGTTAAAAAGCAAGCGGGCCCTCGCTAATTCAAATTTGCCAATGTAATGATTAAACCGCGCTTGCCCATCAAATGGTTTGGTGCGGTTTTTGTATTTTATAAGTATGAAGAAAAAACTCCCTGCCTTTTTATTGATGCTTGCGGTTCCCCTGTCTATTGTGGCGTACGTAAAGGTTGCTGCAATCAGCGGTTCCGAATTTCTTGGCGTTGTCGCCGCCATGGCTCTTTACATCCTGGTGTTCTTTCTGCTTGCGATGTTCTTCAATTCCCGAAGCGAAGATGGATCCGACGCTCCTGCTGTTAGTGCATTTGACGAAATTGAAGAAACCCGCAAGTTGGCAGCTCAACTAGGTAAAGTTGCTGATGAAGAGAAGAAGAATTAGCATTGCCCTTGCTTTGCATGTGGTTCTTGCAAGCTTGTTCTGTTGGCTACTGTTTTCACACAATGGCCTAATCGCCCAGCAGGTGGTGAAAAATCAGCGGGCTGGCTTTGAAGAGGAAATGGCTCGGCTGGATTCAACCTATTCGCTGGCCGATGGCGTTCGTGAAATCTCTGGTGTAAATTTCAACTTCTACATTCCTGAACAGCTGACGGGAAACGAACGCGTGGTGGTGAATGTCCACGGTGGCGGCCTGATTATGGGCAGCAAGGAATTTAACCGCTATTTCAATTCCCGTATGGCGCAAAAGGGCTTTATTGTTGTTGCTGTAGAGTATCCTCTTGCTCCAGAAAGTTCCATAGAAAATATGTTGCAGATGCTTTCGAGAAACATCGATGCCGGCTGTGATTCCTTGATTGCGTACCTGAAAGCAAACGAAAAGTTTGCGTCCTATGCAGAACAGATTGCAACTTTTATTGCTGAAGGTGTTTTTGTTACAGGTGATAGCGCAGGTGGCTTTTTGGCTTATTACACCGCAGCGATGCAAAGCGATAGCTCCCTTCGTCAGCTGATGAAAGTTCCGCTGTTAAAATACCGGATTCGCGCCATGGGTTTGTTCAGCGCCATGTTCTATACCACCTGGAACGATAGGATTGGAATTGTTCTAAGTCATCAGATTTGGGGTGACAATTACAAACAAAGATTCGGTGACTATGTAAATCCGGAGTACATTTTGGCCCGAGGAGAATTTCCGCCCATGTACCTGTTTGCGTCGGCTGGGGATTTTATAGCCTCCTATACCATGACTTTTGCTGAGGCCGCAAAGCGAAAGGGCACGGATTTTCGCCTTAAGTATTTTGATGATGAAAAACTGGTGCATGCTTTCCAGGTGTTCATGCCAGAAGAACAAGCGACCTACCAGACCATTGACGCCCTGGATGAATTCTTTAAATAGGATGGCATGTCTTTTGCTTTGTCCTTAAGTTTAATGCAAAGGAGTTTGTTATGAACGAAAAATTGAAAAACTCGCTAGAAATTGTAAAAAAGACTCTTAAGGATGTAAGAATCTACAACCAGGCTTCATCGGTCCTTGGTTTTGACCAGCAGACCATTTGCCCGCCTGCAGGTATGGAAGAACAGGGTAACGTGGCCGCCTTCTTGGGCAACAAGGCTTTTGCCCTCCAGAAGGAACAGGCTTACGTCGATGCCTGCCAGTACATTTATGACCACCGTGACGAATTGACGGCGGAAGTTTGTGGCGATGAAACTGCAGCTGAATTTGATCGTTGCCTGGCAGAATCCCTTCATCGGGATTTTGCCCGCGAAAAGAACATTTCACCTGAAATGCAGTTGGAACATTCACAGATTTACAACCGCGCTTTCGTCAACTGGATCAATGCCAAGAAGGCCGCAGACTTCGGTCTTTTTGAAAAGTCCCTGGGGGAGGTTCGCACTGCTCAGCTTCAGGCAGAGTCCCTGCACGAAAACCGCAAGCAGACTCCTTACGACACCGTTTTTGACGGCTATGAACGTGGCCTTACTTGCGAAGATCTTGACGCCGCCTTCAACCGCTGCAAGGAGCGCCTTGTGCCGCTTCTCAAACGTATTATGGCAAGCTCCAAGAAAATCCGTACGGATTTCTTGAACCGCCCTGTAACGGATGAAGCCCAGAAGAAGATGGCGGAATATCTGCTGCAGGTTATGGGCTTTGACTTTAATCGTGGAGCCTTTTCCACGGCGGAGCATCCCTTTACTACGGAACCGGGCAAGGACGACGTACGCGTCACCACCCATTACTATCCCGATGCTTTCTATTCTAGCATGTTCAGCATTATTCACGAAGGTGGCCATGCCCTGTTCGAACAGAACCAGCCGGCAGAAAATTTCAGCCATTACATTGAATACAACAAGACCATGGGCATGCATGAGTCCACCAGTCGTTTCTACGAAAACCGCATTGGCCGCAGCAAGGAATTCATCCATCTGATTTTCCCCAAGTGCAAGGAACTGTTCCCCAATGTATTCTGCGATGTAACGGAACAGGAATTCTACGAGGCCATGAATACCGTAACTCCAAGCCTTATTCGCACCGAGGCAGATGAATTCACCTATACGTTCCACGTGATCATCCGTTACGAAATTGAAAAGCTGATCGTGAATGGGAATGCGGATGGCTCTCCGGTAAAAATCGAAGACCTGCCCAAGCTTTGGAACGACAAGTACGAGGAATATCTAGGTATCCGTCCGGCAAACGACAAGGAAGGTATCCTTCAGGATGTTCACTGGACTTCTGGTTTTGGCTATTTCCCCACTTATGCCCTGGGTAACATGTACAACGCCATGTATTACAACAAGATGGCTTCGGAATTTGACTTGCCTGCCGCAGTACGCTCCGGAGATTTTGCAAAAATCAATGGCTGGATGAAGGAGCATGTCTGGGCCCGCGCCGACCGAGAAGCCCCCAAGGACTGGATCCGCCAAATTACCGGTCGTGAGTTTACTCCCGATGATTTTCTGGATTATCTGGAGGCAAAATATTCAGAAATCTACGAATTGTAACTTGTTGATTGTCAACAGGTTGCGGATTTTCTTGTCTTGAAAATTGCCGAAAATGGCCTAAAATTGGCAAAAATCTTTAAAAATCGACCTTAAAATACTATCTTTGGCTTTGTAAACTTCAAGGAGCAAAAATGCTTAAATCTACTCTGCAGCAGACCGACCCGGAAATCTTCAACATCATCCAGGAAGAAGCCGAACGTCAGGAATATGGCATCGAACTGATCGCCTCCGAAAACTACACCTCCAAGGCCGTCATGGAAGCTATGGGTTCCGTGCTGACCAACAAGTACAGCGAAGGCTACGTTGGCAAGCGCTACTACGGTGGTAACGAAGTGATCGACAAGATGGAAGCTCTCGCCATCGAACGCTGCAAGCAGCTCTTTGGTTGCGACCACGCAAACATCCAGCCCCTTTCCGGTTCTCCGGCAAACGCTGCTGTTTACATGGGCGTCCTCAAGCCGGGTGACAAGGTCCTCGGTCTCAAGCTCGACCACGGTGGACACCTTTCTCACGGCCATCCGGTGAACTTCTCCGGTATGCTTT
>JAKSIE010000040.1 GCA_024398995.1 Fibrobacter sp. | reverse complement strand
ACGGACTTGAGGTAAGCATTCTGGATTGCCATAATATTATCTCCAATGAGAGTTTAGGTTTTAGTTAAAACTTTGTACCCGTTTTTTAGTGTTCATTCACCGCGAAACATGGTATTTCTGTTACGGAAATAAAGATAACAAATAATGAAAAAAAACAAGTGGTTATGTACAAAAAACGTCTATTTCTTACATTTTTGTAAGTTAGTTTTTTAGAATATTTTTTAATTGCGTTTTTTGGTTAAATTTCAATGGTCTATTAAGCAAAAACTGACATTTTTGTAAGATTACACCACAAACAGGAGATTGTAAACATAGTTTTACATTACGTTTTACGAAAAACGTTAATACACCCCCTCAAAAACCACGAAAAAAGCCTCTCCGGAGAGAGGCCTTTATTACAAATAATGGAAAAAACTACAGGTTATTCAGCGTACGAACGATTTCTGCGCCGCTGGACTTGACGCGGATGTTCAAAACGCCCTTGGCCTTGGGCTGCAAGGTGACGTCCCCGCCCTGGCTTTGCAGCTTTTGAACCAGAGTGCCCTTCAGGTCGAATACTTCCACCGTAAAAGGAGTCTTCTGGGCGTTGGAAACAACGTAGGAGCCGTTGGATCCGACCATGCGGAGGGCGCCAGAGGGTGCAGCGACCTTACCCGCAATAGCCTGGACCGGGCTTCCGATTTCTGCATCGGTCTTGGGAGCCTTCTTGGAAAGGATGTAACCCAAGGCGCCCACCATGGGAGCGTTGATATCCACGCAGACTTCGTTTTCGTCCCAGGAGCCAACCTTACTATTGTGCCCCTGATTGTTGAACGCACCTGCAATCATGGCACCGAAGTACTTGTTCTTTGCAGGCGGCTTCAAATCGGAATCCGGATTCTTGCTAGGATCTTCGTTGGCATAGTAGCCACGATGATGAACAGCGACAGGAGCCTTTGCACCGTTGCGGTCGAAGCCAGCCACGTAGGACTTGCTGTTGGCATTATCGCCCAGCAGGTAGGCCACGTTCTTCTCAATCAGGGCTTCATAATCATCGGTACCAGTGAACTTGGAATAAAGACCATAGAGGAAAGCGCCGCCGGAAGGAGTACGCACGGAGAAGCTGCCGCCGCCGCCAGTTTCCTTGGTGAAAATACCGTTGGCGTCACTCTGGTTCTTGTAGATGCCGTCCAGGAATTCCTTCACGTCCTTCTTGTTGCCGGATGCGGGATCCCAGCCAAAGACGCCCTTGCCCATGACCACGGAAAGAGGCACCGCGTTAGCATAGTTCAAGCGGGAGTAGCTACCGGATTCGAACTTCAGCTGGTCAAAGGCACTCTTGGCCTCGGTCTTGTATGTTTCATTGTTGGTAGTACGGTAAAGTTCCAGGGCGCCCAGGAAGGTTCCGTCGCCGGTACGGCCATCCCACCAACCGCTATTGTAGTAGCTGCCGGAAGTGGTGACACCCTTATGAGCCTTGGAGTAAGCGTAGGCGTTCTGCGCAGCCTTCAGGTACTTTGCCTGGCGTTCTGCATCAGGTTCCACACGGGCCATCACTGCCATGAAGGCAGCTACCATGCCCGAGGTAAAGGCGTCATCCGTGTTGGCCTGCATGGTGCGGGGGTCGCCGCCTTCTTCGGTACCCATGGTGCTCATCTTACCCGGAGTCACCCAGTTCTTGTGGTCGTAATCGCCGTTGCCCTTCACGGCAACGAAATCCGTCTCGGAGGGAGCTGCCTTTACCCAGAAATCAGCTTCGTAGCGGAGTTCTTCCAGAAGGTCACGGACCTTGTTGGGCTTACCGCCGGCACGGGAATAATCGCCGGAGGCCTTGTAGTCGGTATAGTCGCCGGTATAAAGGTCGTAGAAGCCTTCGGTAAATTCTGCATAGGCCAGGGCAAGCACGTAGGCGCCAAAGCCCTGTGTCTGACCGAACATCACATGGTCACCACAGTCGAACCAACCGCCGGAAACGTCTTGGCCCTTGTAGGTATCCTTCATGAAACTTGTGGTGTAGTTGGTACCGTCGGCCATCCAGTTGGGGCCTTCGCCGGAGCGCTGGGCGCCATAGAAACGAGTGGTCATCCATGCGGCCTCGACGAAGTCGTCGTCACTGAGGGCTGCGGGGGCGTTGGTCGCTGCCAGGCCGAACAAGGCAAGGCCAGCCATTAAGCTTTTTCTCATAAACATCGCATCTCCAATTGTTTTTCGCAAAAATATATTAAACGGCCCAAAAATCAAAACCCGTGAGTGCGATTGCTCACGGGTTTTCACAATAATTCGCCAGGCAGCACGTAAGGGACTGCCAAACGGAACAAGAATTTCCAAAAATTAAACACCCACGGTCTTCACCAGGGTGTCGTGAAGCAGGCCGTTGCTGAAGACAACCTGCTCTGCATCCACGAACTGCATTTCGGAGCCGTCGATGTGGGTGGACTTGCCGCCGGCCTCCTCTACCAGGAGGGCGATGGCCGCGATATCCCAGGGATAGCTCATGGTCATGACGAAGCAGTCCAGGCGGCCGCAGGCGACAAAGCAGCCCTCGATGACTGCGGAACCGAAGCACTTGACGCGTTCGAAGGCTACGGCCTCGGCGGCGAAGTTCTTGGAGTTCTGCGCATTGATGCGCGGGACGTCGCCCACGTTAAAGTCGCCGTTGCTGACGATTGCGTGAGTGGGATTGCTTTCGCCGCTGACATGAATGGGCTTGCCATTCATGTGGGCCCCCAGGCCCTTGGCTGCGGTGTAGACTTCACCCAGTTTCGGCAGGTTCACCACAGCCACCAGCGGCCTACCTTCAAAATGCAGCGCAATGGAAATGCCCCACAGGGGAATTCCGCGGCTAAAGTTCACGGTACCGTCCACCGGGTCAATGATCCAGCGGTAGCGCGGGTCGGAACCCTCGATGACGCCGGCTTCCTCGGTGCGGATCGAGTGCGACGGGAAGGCGGCGCGAAGGCCTTCCACAATAAGCTTTTCGCTGGTCACGTCGGCGATGGTCACCACGTCCTTGGCGGTCTTGTACTTCACATCACCCAGATTGCTCTGCAACTCCAGGCAAATCTCCCCCGCCTTGCGGGCCAAATCCTCGGCAACTTTCAAAAATTCTTCAATCATACGCCGCAAATATAGGAAAATGGCGAAAAAGGGGTACCAAATCAACCAAAAACACTCTTTTGGTACCCATTTTTTTAGTTTGTTCTAATTAAAGAGACGATTACCGCTCGTAATTCATAACATAAATTGATACTTTAACAACGTTTTCAAAGAATCCAATCAAAATAATTTATCAATCAATCAACATTTTCATTAGTTTGTATACAAAAAGGGGTACCAAATCAACCCAGAACACCCTTTTGGTACCCATATTCCAGTATTTTCGCACTTCTCCGAGCACAAAACTCTTGACAATCCTCCTTCGTTGAATTATATTTAACACATAAGTTAAATGTTAAATAAGCCGAGAGCCATAAAACACGTCAGTGTTTTAACAGCCAGAGCGAAACGGCCATGAATAACGAGTTATTCAATGCTGGTGAGCGAAGGCTGTAAAATAAAACATGCTTGCATGTTTTATAGCCGAGGCAAAACAACATGAATGACAAAGTCATTCCATGTTAAATAAGCCGAGAGCCATAAAACACACTCAAACGATTTAAAGGAGGTTGCCCATGGCACTACAAGATACCCTTCAGGCCTTGTCGGACCCAACGCGCCGACAGATCCTGAACATGCTCAAGGGCGGCAAGAAAACCGCAGGAGAAATAGCTGAGGCCTTTGAAATTTCGGGCCCGGCCATTTCACGCCACCTGGCGGTTCTGAAGGCTGCCAATCTGATCCGCGACCGCCGCGATGGAAAATTCATCATCTATGAACTCAGCACATCTGTCCTCGAAGAAATCATGATGTGGGTAAAAGATTTAAAAGAAACACCTAAAGGAGAAAAGTAATATGAACAAGTGGAAAATCATTGTATCGCTGATCGTCATCGCCATGACATCCATCGTAGGGCTCATCCTGTGGGACAAGCTCCCCGCCCAGCTTCCGGTGCACTTCAATCTGCAAAACGAGCCCGACAACTTTATGCCCAAGGCAGGAGCCATTTTTGGAATTCCTGCATTCCTGATGGCAATCCAGTTGCTATGCCTCCTGGACTCCTACATCCAAATGAAGAAGAACGGTAAAATCAGGGATTACCTCCCCTACATCATCTGGCTCGTCCCTGCCATTGCCATACTCGTCATGGGATGCATCATCATGTTCTCCCTGGACATCAAGTTCAACCTTACGCTGTTTGTCACCATTTTCCTGGGAGTCCTGTTTGTGATTCT
This sequence comes from Fibrobacter sp., assembly GCA_024398995.1. Taxonomy (GTDB): domain Bacteria; phylum Fibrobacterota; class Fibrobacteria; order Fibrobacterales; family Fibrobacteraceae; genus Fibrobacter. The sequence continues at coordinate 17,220 of JAKSIE010000040.1, read as the reverse complement.
TGGAAACGTCATGCCCAAGGTCAGCAAGAACCATATCTTCGGCATCCGAATTTACTGGACCCTCAAGAACGAGGACAACTGGTTCCACACCCACCGCGTTGGCGGATTCGCCTTTGTCATTGGCGGACTACTGATGATCTTCACAAGCCTCTTGGAAAACATCTGCATCACAACAGCTCTGCTGATCGCAACAGCAATCATCCCTATCGCATACTCTTGGATTTACGCGCTTAGGCACAAGTAAATCGAAGCGACCCGCTAAAGCAAAAGGATACCTGTTTTTCAGGTATCCTTTTTCAATTTTTCGGCGGCGAGTCGACCGCTAATCGTTCAGCAGTGAACCGACTGCTAATCGTTCAGCAGGGCGCCAACATACTCGGCGGCGTCCACGCGGACAGGCATCAGGTAGGCGCGTTGGTTTGCATCGGCAATAGCCTTGAGCAGGGCGCGGCCTGTGCGCACATTGCTTTCGAGAGTAATGTCGAAGTCCGGCGGGAATACAACCTTGTTGGTATTTTCCCAGTAGAACTTGGACTTTTCGGAAAGCACAGGCGCAATGCCGTACCAGACTTCAGCTTCGGGAATCTGCTCCATCCACTGCTCCAGCATACCAACGCTGAAGAAGGGCTGGGTGTAGAAGCCGTCGGCGCCGGCGTCCAGCTTGCGCTTGGCGTAGTCCAGCTCCTCGCGGAAACTGGTGCGGAACGGGTCAAGACCTGCAAAAATTTTGAGGGTCGGGAACAGCTTGCGGATCTCGCGAATGGCAAGCACCGAAGTCAGGCCGGAAGGCTGGAAGCCAATATCCTTGGGCGGGTCGCCGGCGATAATCAGCACTTCCCTAAGGCCCATGGCCGTAAGCACGCCCAGCTTTTCAATAAGTTCCGTCAGGGAACGGTCGCACATTCTGAAGTGCGGGGTCACCGGCACATGGTTCTCCAGCAGTTTCACGGCGGATTCATAGGACTTCACGGGAACCGTGCGGATTTCAGGCACGTTGACCGTTGTGATAGGAAACTTAGACAAGCAATCCCTGGATTCGGTAAGCAGGCCTTCCAGGTCACGGGGCACAAGTTCAAGAGCAATAGACTTAGGCAAATTCTTAATCATAGCCTAAAGTTATAAAACTCCCCCGCATCCGTCAATGCATATATGCAAATTTTTGCATATATTATTTTTTGATACAGCACTATAGGAGAACCTTATATCTAAAAAAAGAGCAAAGGGGATAATATGACGCAAAGGGGGGTATATGACGCGAGGGGAAACCCCTCGAACTCCCCTCCGGTTTTTGCTGTGCAAAAATCCGGCATAGGGGGCATCCCCTCCCCCCCCCTAGAATCTAACGCTATTACCATCATAGGGCGGGTAAACTCCCTACTCAGAGCCCTTGCATCAAGACTCTAGGGGGATAAGTAAGGGGAGCTCGAGGCTAATGATCACTTAGGGCTTTAGCCCTTAGTGAGAATTGTCCTCACAGAGGACAAGTCTTTGTAAGTGCTAAAGCACTAACAAATGCTTCATCCACTTTGTGGACGCGGCTCAGCCCTCCCTTGCATCAAGACTCTAGGGGGATAAGTAAGGGGATGTCTCCCCTTACGACCGAAACTTTGTTTGCAAAGTTTTGGTAGGGGAGCTCGAGGGGGGCTCAGCCCTCCCTTGCATCAAGACTCTAGGGGGATAAGTAAGGGGATGTCTCCCCTTACGACCGAAACTTTGTTTGCAAAGTTTTGGTAGGGGAGCTCGAGGGGGGCTCAGCCCTCCCTCGAATCATTTATACGCACAGCATCTAAAACCGATAGCCGGACTTTTATAGAAGGCGGCGGCTTCGCGATAGGCGACCTTGTCCTTCTTCATGAACACCACTTCAATATGGTCAGGCTCGTAGATCAGGCCATTGCCAACTTCCTCGAGCCACTTATCGCCGCCCTTCTTGTACTCACCATAGGGAGCGTAGTCTGTACCCAGGGTATTGCCGCTGGAATCCTTGACGGTAAAGAACTGCAAAGTATCCTTGAAATCAAGCTGCAGCGGATCGTCCTTGCCGAACTTGGGAATACTTGCGTACAATGTCCTGGTGGTGTCCTTGGCGTAAACAGTATCCACCTTGGTGCCTTCGCGGTACAGGTAGACCGTATCCTTGGTGTAGCCACGTCTTGTATAGTACGGGAAACTGCGGTTAGTGCAGAGCGCCTGGGTTTCGCGATCCAGTCCGCCGAACTTCTTGTAGCTGCCGCCCTTTACCACCGCAGCGGTATCCTCGGAACGACCCACCACCCATTCCTGGAACTGGCCGGGCAAGTCATGCACGCCCATGGGGCTCAGGCAGCGGGAACTACGCTTGCCCAGTTCAAACGCGGGCACAGAATCGTTGGTAGCAACGTTGCAGTTGGAGAACAGGTAATCCGAAGTGGTAGAATCGGTTTCTTCGATAACGCCGTAGGAAAGCGTACCGCCGGAAAGGCAGACCTTTTCCCAGTCGAATTCGCTACAGAGGCTAACGGTAAACCCGCTGACAGACATAGCTTCGCATGCAGCCACAGCCTCGGAATAAAGCACGTTGGAAACAAACTTGCCGGAGTCGTCCATATGCTCGTATCGTTCCATACAGAACACACTGGTATCTCCCACGGATACAACGACGAATCCCTCGGGGCATTCCACTTCCTGAGCCAGCGGGCTGGGAGCCACAACGATCGTATCGACGAGAGCCTTGGAGTAATAGCCCGTGGTATCCTTGGCACGAATGCGGATAATCAACGTATCGCCAGGAGCAACCCAGCGGATGGTATCCGTAACGAAGGCGCCTTCGGGATCTGCAACCATGGTGTCACCGCTAACAGTATAACGCTTATGGAAGCGATCATTCTTACCGCCGGCGTAGGAGTAGCTCACCCATCCCTTGCTGATCAGGTCGTAGTAGTCGATGTAGTAGCCGTAGATATCTTCGTTAAAGCATTCCTCATCCTTGAGGGAAACCCTGTAGAGGCAGGAATCAGGAATAGAAAGAACGGAGTCCACCACAATGCCGTGATTCTTGATCAGGGGATCAACGCTGCGGCTCCAGAAAATGCGCACGCGGTTGTTGCTGTCTAGGCGTGCCAGTTCGGGATGCAGGGAATCCTTCAGGGTAAAGATCGCCGTAGGCATCAAGGGCGCAATGGAGTCGGTGGTAATGAACAGCTGGTTGGTCAGCACGGAGTTGGTCCTTTCGTTGCCGGAAGCATTACCCACGCTGTCCCAGGAGGAGATACCGATGGTATAACGGGACTCGGCACGGAGACCTTCAACAACAAGAGTAAATGCGTTGGCATCGAAGTCATCTACGTCGTAGCCCTTTCCATCATAGACAACAAAGCGCAGGTAGTTCTTGGAACTGGAACCGTGCTCCACATCCTGAACCCAGACGGAATCATTGTTGTGATGGATTCTCTTATGACGTTCGTAAATCTCGGAGCCGGTGGAATCGGTACCCTCGGAATTGCTCACCTTGACCTTAAGGTCTCGAATGTCCTCATCTTCGTTGAGGGCGTAGATCACGATGTTGTAACCGATGATGGGGCCCGACATGTTGGCATTGTCGTAATAGTCGGTCTGGTCCGCAGGACGGTTCCACTGGAACTTGGCGCCGGTGGTCCACATGGAATCCGTAAGGGAGACAAGGGACGGAGGCATGTCGTCGCCGAAGTGCAGATAAACTCTTTGGATGGTTCCAGGACGTTGGTCGTCGGAGTAGTCGCAGTAGATGGCGACCATCAGGCTGTCGCGCTCCTTGACGTATTCCTGGATGTAGGGAGTCACGTCCACCGTCGCGTAGTTCTCGGAGGTACCCTTCTGGTACTCGATAACTTCGTCGGCCTTTTTAAGCTTTTCCTTGCTTACGGCCTTGGCGGTATCCCCCACTACGAGAGAATCCACCCACACGTATATCTGGGTGAGCTTTTCAGTTTCGATGGGATAGTGGAAACGGACTTGGAAACAATAGGCGCCACTGTCAGCATCGTCGGCACAAGTACGAAGCACGGAAAGTTCGGTCACTTCGCGATTGAAGAGGAATTCCGCCTCGTCGTTGTCGTCGGAGCATGCTGCAAAAAAGCCCATGACCAGGGCAATCATCAAATACTTGAGGTAGCGCAAAATCATCACCTACAATTTAGCAAAAACAGATACAAAAAAAACTAGGCCATCCTCGCGGACAGCCTAATTTAAAAGCTTTAAAGCTTATCTACCCTGATTCAAGGAAGGAGTCCAAAGGGAACCATGGGGTTCCCTTTGCAACACCTTAATTTTCTTCGGCGTAGACAGAGACCTTCTGACGCTTTGCATCAACGCGTTCGAACTTCACGACGCCATCAATGAGGGAGAACAAGGTGAAATCCTTGCCCATGCCAACATTCTTGCCGCTGTGGAAGTGAGAGCCACGCTGACGGACGATGATGTTGCCAGCCTTGACAACTTCACCAGCATACTTCTTAACACCAAGATACTTGGCGTTAGAGTCGCGACCGTTACGTACAGAACCTTGACCTTTCTTATGTGCCATGGATTAAGCCTCCTTAGCCTTACGCAGAGAGTTCTTCTTAACCTTTGCAGGCTTCGCGATACCCTGAGCGATCTTTTCCTTGCGAGTGAGCGGCTTGTTTTGAGCCTTCTGCTTAGCAAGGGCAGCCACGCGAGCGCGGTTGCGGGTAATAACTTGAGGATCTACGACTGCAGATTCAGCGCCGGAGCGGAGTTCCGTGACGAGCACCTCGGTATAGCCCTGACGATGACCGTTACGACGTTCGTAACGGGTACGACGCTTCTTCTTGAACACGATAATAGTATCGTATTTGCCGTGGGCGAGAACTTCAACCTTGACAGAAGCATCATTCAGGACAGGGGTGCCGATTTGCACTTCTTTTCCTGCGAAAAGAAGAACGGACTTGAGCTCCAGTGTAGAACCAACAGCGGCGTCGAGAGTCGGGACCTTGTAAGCCTTGCCGAGTTCGACTTTATACTGGAAACCACCTGTTTCAACAATAGAATACATTTTGTAATCCTTTTTAGGTTGCTATTGGAGTCCCAAATTTAGTAAGAAACCTTTGTCAATCAAAGGGATGGAGCGCAAAAATCTCAACTTTTTCACATTTTTTCAACAAAATCAGGTTCCAGGTACGAGGTTTGAGGTTCAATAAATCCAAAATAGGGCGAATTTAGCCTACCTAACCACTAACCACTAACCACTAACCACTTTTCTTTTTCTAGATTACGCATCGAAATTTACAAAGGACACTCTAATGAGCAGAATTACGAGCCTCAATGGCGAATGGCAGATGATCTGGGACACCGAAGACCAGGGCATTTCCAACCGCTGGTATGCAACTTATCCTGAAAACACAGAAAACGTCACCGTCCCCCATATCTGGGAACGTGCATTCGACAAGCTTTTGATGTCCCAGGACTGCGCCTATTACTTCAAGCGTTTTACCATTGAAGATGAAAAGCAGGTCACCAAGCGTATTTTCCTGCGCTTCGACCGCATTGCAACCCACGCCACCATCTGGCTCAACGGCAAGTACCTGGGCACCCACTTCGGCGCCTACACTCCGTTTATCATCGAAACACAGAAGGCCCTGAAGATCGGCGACGAAAACATCCTTTGCGTACGCGTCGCCAACATGGGCGCCTCCAACAGCCGCATCGACTTCGGCCGCGAATCCAAGGAAGGTGCAGACGACCGTTACGTGCACCCCAGCGAAATGCCTGTTGGCCTCCCCTGGAACCAGTACCCCTACGGCGGTATCATCGGTAATGTTGACCTTATCCAGGGTACAGCTGCTTTCATTTCCGATGTCCGCATCGAACCGGACATGGACCAGGACCGTATCGCCTGCGAAATCAGCTTTAACAATCCCCGTGGTTTCCAGACCCGTCTCCGCGTCCTCATGAAGAACCCGGCCGGCGACGTCTACGAGCATTTCATTGACAACATCAAGCTGGACAAGGAAAACGCCACCCAGCGCTACGTCCTGGAAGTCAAGGACCTGAAGAAGGAACACTTCCAGTGGAGCCCGGACAAGCCCAATGTTTACGCCATCGAATTCCAGATGGAAATCAAGGCCGCCAAGGAAAAGGACGGCAAGACTGTCAAGCGCGCCGAATACGCCTTCTCCGTGATGCGCACCTTCGGCTTCCGCAAGTTCGACTGCCTTAAGGGCGACTACTACCTGAACGACCAGATCCTCAAGATCCAGGGTGTGAGCTACAACCAGCAGTGGAGCAAGGGCGGCCTCTGGACCTACAAGAACGAAAAGCTCGAAGCTGACCTGAAGGCCATCAAGGCTGCCGGCTTCAACGCAATCCGTTCCTGCGGCGCTCCCCTTACCGAAGAAGCTCTGGACCTGTGCGACAAGCTGGGCCTCATCGTGTTCCAGGAATTCCCGATCCACACCATGCGTTCCACTCCGGAAGGCCTGGAGATCGCAAAGAAGCTTATTAACGATATCGTCAAGGAACAGCACAACCACCCCTGTATCGGCGTGTGGGTGCTGGGTTCCGAAAACGGCACCTTCCTGCTGCAGAACGGCAACAAGATGCTGAACGCTATCAGCCCCGTGGACATGACCCGTCCGGTAATCAGCAACCTGAACAGTATCTACCTGGACAACGAAGGCAACTTCCGCAAGGATACTGGTAAGCTCCTGCCTGTGACCGTGGACCGCATCTCCCCGTATGCAACTCTCCGCGTGAACCCGCGCATGAACCCCAGCGCAGCATACAGCCACTACCTGGCACACAGCTTCGACCGCGACAACGAGGAACTGATGGTTCCCGACTCTGGCCTCGGCGATGCCGTATTCCAGGACGAAGAAGAAAATGTTGCAAGCGACATCTCCAACAAGATGCTCGTTACCCTGAAGAACCACACCCTGCTCCCGGCAGAGGCAACCACCATCGAAGGTCCTCGCGCCGCCAAGAACCAGAAGGCTATCAAGACCTTCATCAAGGCTGTGGAAAGCTTTGTGGAAAGCGACCTCTCCATCTGGAAGTCCTACAAGGACTTTAACGAGGACGCCCACCGCATAGCCCTCAAGAGCAAGCTGGATCAGATTTCCGCCTTCCAGAGCAACCCGCAGATCGCAGGTTTCTTCCTGGACCACTGGGCAGACTGCAGCACCGACTTCAGCGGCCTGAATGATGAAAACCGCAAGTCCAAGGGCTTTGACGAATTCGTAAGCGAAATCACCACCCCCAGCCGCGCACTGGTTAGCGAACTGGAACATGTGGTCGCACCGCAGAGCGAAGTCAGCTTCCAGGTTACTTTGTTGAACAACAAGCGTTACGAAAACGTTTCTGTTGAAGTCAAGTTGCTGGACGCACAGGGCAAGGAACTCTCCAGCCAGACCATGGAACCGGAAGAACCGGCCGGCAAGACCAGCCTTACTCAGCTGGGCCTCTGCACCATGATGGCACCGCGTAACGTGGGCAAGTACCAGATCAAGGTGACCTTGATCGACGACGGCAAGACAATCCACACCACCACCGAAGACCTGGTCGTCATGGAACAGGTCGACGTTGGCAGCGCCGAAAAGAAGGTGTGCTTCCTGGACAACTGCGAAGAATCCAGCGACGCACTGGTTGCCCTGAACGGTCCCGAACAAATTATCTTCACTGCAAACCTCAGTTCCTGGCCGGATGAAATTCTGGACAAGATTGTGGACGTCACCAAGAACGGCGGCAAGACCTTGCTGCTCTCCGACATGACCCAGGAAGATATCGACTTCTTGAACCAGAGCCACCATTTCGAAAGCACCATCGAATCCCACTGGAGCACCGGTGCAAACGAACTGGCCCTGCACTACCTGCCCAAGGGTTCTCCCCTGGCAGACGTCTTCGGCGAAACCGCTGTACTGGACCACACCGCAGCAGCAGTGATGCCCAGCATCTCCCTGAACGAACTTCCGGGTGCAACCGTTTTCGCCCGCGACCTGGCCTTCAAGGATGGAGAAGTCAAGACCGGCGCAGACATGCAGCTCTACCCCTTCGGTAAGGGCAAGATCATGTTCAACCAGTTCAACGTTTTCGAAGGCTTGGAAACCAACGCACTGGCTGACGCTTTGTTCGCAAAAATCGTAAGCCTGCTGTAATAGCCGTGAGTTGAGAGCAGTGAGCAGCGTGCTGTGAACTGCGCGACTCAAAAAATTAAAGGCCGCGAATTTTTTCCGCGGTCTTTTTTTGCGTGCGGTCAGCGTACAAAAAAAGACTCGGTTGCCTGCGAGAGAGAAACGACAACCGAGTCTAAGCACCCAAGTCCGATACCCTGCAACTACGATCCAATGTTGCGAGTAATAACAAACCTGTAATATTAAAATACACTAAAGTGTGACGAAAATCAAGCGACAGTCCGTTTTTTCGAAGGAAACTTTATTCCAACTTGGAGTAATTTTCCACCCTTTATCTATATTTTGCGCCATGAATATCGAAGATATTGAAGCATACGCCGAAAGTTTGGCAAAGAACGCCCGCAAGGCATCCCGTGTTCTGCGCACCTTGAGTGCCGAACGCCGTAACGCAGCCCTGAAGCTGGTGGCAACAAAGCTCCGTCAGCAGAAGGCTGAAATTCTCGCAGCCAACAAGATCGACCTTGAGGCCAGTGCCGGCAAGATCAGCGACTCCATGATGGACCGCCTGACATTGAACGACGCCCGCATCGAGGCCATGGCCAAGGGCGCCGAGGAAATCGCCGCCTTCGCCGACCCGCTGGGTCGCATTCTTGAAGCCCGCGAACTGAAGAACGGTATCAAGATCAGCCGCGTGGCTGTGCCCATGGGCTCCATCTTCTTTATCTACGAAAGTCGCCCCAACGTAACCATCGACGGTGCCTGCCTGTGCTTCAAGTCCGGAAACGCTGTGGTGCTCCGCGGCGGCAAGGAATCCCTCAAGTCCTCCCAGATTCTGGCAGGTATCTTCCGCAGCGCCCTGACGGAAAGCGGTATCGATGCCGACGCCGTCCAGCTGGTGGAAAATCCGGACCACGCCCTGGTAACCAAGTTGCTCCAGATGAACGACTACCTGGACCTGGTCATCCCCCGCGGTGGCGAACGTCTGATCCGCGCCGTTGTGGAACAGAGCAAGATTCCTGTGATTAAGCATTTTAACGGCATCTGCCACGTCTATATCGACAAGGCTGCCGACCTCGCCAAGGCAAAGGATATCCTGATTAACGCAAAGACCCAGCGCACCGGCGTTTGCAACGCCATGGAATGCGTTCTGTTCGACCGTCACCTGGACAAGGCTGCGGTTCTGGACCTGGTAAAGGCTCTCCAGGACAAGGGCGTCGAATTCTACGGCAACGCAGAATGCGTCAAGGAACTGCCTAACGTTACCGACATCGGCGACGAAAGCAACTACCATCACGAATACCTGGCCCTGAAGTCCAGCGTGAAGTTCGTGGACGGCGTAGAGGAAGCCTGCGAGCACATCGAAAAGTACAGCAGCCGCCATACGGAAGCCATCGTTTCCGAAGACACCGCCGCCCAGGAATACTTTGCCGCCAACGTGGACTCCAGCAGCGTCATGCTGAACGCAAGCACCCGTTTTGCCGACGGTGGCGAGTATGGTCTGGGTGCCGAAGTGGGCATATCTACCGACAAGATCCACGCCCGAGGCCCCATGGGCGTCGAAAGCCTGTGCACCTACAAGTGGATTTTAAGAGGAAACGGCCAGGTCCGCGGCTAAAAAAACAATACTCTATTCCGTTTTGTACAAAAAAATCACTTTTTTTTATAAAGAGTGATTCTTTTTTGAGAAAAATATATTACTATACCGATAGTAACTACGGAACGCCAATTTGAAGGAGATAGTTCATGGCAAGAAAGAAAGCTAGCAACGACGATTTGGACAACGAACCGATCGTACCTAACGAAGATACCGAACTTGACGAATCCTCCATTTTTGAAGAGGAAGAAGACGAATCCGAAGACAAGGGCATTGACGAAATTCTCGGCGGTGCAACCCTTGGCCGTGCAGGTTCCGACATCGACGGTTGGGGCGGCGGCGAAGACTACGAAGGCTAACTCATTCTCCCGATTTTAAAAAAGGTCCTGGGCAAACTGCCCGGGGCTTTTTTTGTTCCGAAATATGAAGGACCTAGACGCTGAGCAAGCTTTTTTGCAACGCAAAAAAAAGAAAGCCCCGCTTTTCAGCGAGGCTCTCTTTAAGTCTTTAATTTAGCTGTTAAGCGAAATTATTACTTAGCGGTGATAACCTTGGCCATTTCGCAAACCTTGTTGCTGTAGCCCCATTCGTTATCGTACCATGCGCAAACCTTCACGAAGGTCGGGTCGAGCTGGATACCAGCCTTGACGTCGAAGATGGAGGTGCGAGAGTCGTTGCGGAAGTCGGTAGAAACGAGAGCTTCGTCGGTGTAACCGAGGATGCCCTTGAGTTCGCCTTCAGAAGCTTCCTTCATAGCAGCGCAGATTTCTTCGTAAGTAGCAGCCTTCTTGAGTTCGCAGGTCAGGTCAACGAAGGAAACGTCAGAGGTAGGAACGCGGAGGGACATACCAGTGAGCTTGCCGTTGAGCTGCGGGAGAACCTTACCAACAGCCTTTGCAGCGCCGGTGGAAGACGGGATGATGTTTTCGAGAATGCCACGGCCACCGCGCCAATCCTTCATGGAAGGACCGTCAACAGTCTTCTGAGTAGCAGTTGCAGCGTGAACGGTGGTCATGAGGCCACGGACGATGCCGAACTTTTCGTTAAGAACCTTGGAAATCGGAGCCAAGCAGTTGGTGGTGCAGGAAGCGTTGGAGATGATGTCCTGACCTGCGTAAGTGGTGTGGTTAACACCATAAACGAACATCGGAGTTGCGTCCTTGGAAGGAGCAGACATGATAACCTTCTTAGCGCCAGCCTGGATGTGCTTGCGAGCGAGTTCGTCGGTCAGGAAGAAACCGGTGGATTCAACAACGACGTCAGCCTCGAGAGCGCCCCAAGTGATGTTCAGAGGATCGCGTTCTGCGAAGATCTGGATCTTGTTGCCATCAACGATGAGGTACTTCTTTTCGCCATCTTCGAAGGAAACTTCGTGTTCGAACTTGCCGTGCACGGAGTCATACTTCAGCATGTATGCGAGGTAGTCGACAGTGAGGAGGTCGTTGATACCGACAACCTGGATGTCGTTAGAGAAGTTTTCCACAGCAGCGCGGAACACCATACGGCCGATACGACCGAAACCATTGATACCGAGTTTGAGAGCCATTATTGGATCCTTTGTTTTATTGTGAAATGCTTGCCACAAAATGTAGGGTGGCGTGCGTTTGTCACCAAATTTATTAAAATTGCAGCCATTGAGTAGGTCTTTTTAGAAAAAATTTTGCAGTTTTTTGGTTATGAGTCATTTTAATCACAAATTTTTCCGTCTCGTCCCTGTTTTCGGGTTGTTTTTTTTGGTCTCCTGCGCCGGTAACGGCCAGCCCCTGACCGAAGTGGACCCAAAATCCGGGGATAGTTCGCCTGCAAATGTTGCCGACGACTATTTCGGCGATTACGAATCCTCCCCCGCGGTTGGCGGAAAGTCCTCCAAAAACGGCAATTCTGACGAAAATGGCTCGTACGAAGGCCGAACCGCCAAGGCCGGTTCTGTCGGTTCAGACTATTTCGGATTCAACCCGCCCAAGGGTGGCGAGGGCTGGACCTTGATCAGCGGACCGGGCGCAGGCGAAAGCGGCGTACCCTACGAATTTTATAATGCACGTACCGGCCGCCGAGCCGTACTTATCGAGGTGGAACTGCCCAAGGGCGAACCGCTACGCCTCATGGACCGCGCCCAGATGGAAATGCAGGCCTACGAAAGCAGCGGCAAAAAGGCAACCCTTGCGGAAACCTACCCCGAGGAAGCCTTCGGTTCCACAGGCGCATTCTTTGACGTGGCCGGCAAGCGCTATGACACGCCCTACGAAGCCGTAGGTCTTGTGACCGGCGCAGGCAATCACGTTTACTCCCTGAGCCTTTCTGCCACGGACAACGTACCCGAGCCCGGCAAACTGAAGGAAGAATGGAAGGAATTCTTTGACGGTTTCGAAATGATGGAAAAGACCGAGGAAAGCGGTCCGGAACTGTCTCCCGAGCGAGTGCAGAAGTTTGAATCCGAGGCACTGGGCTACACCTGGAGCGTCAAGGACACGCTTTGGCACTACTGGACTGGCATCAGCCGACAGAACGAAGACCCGGACCTGGTCCTTAGCAACAAGGCCGAAGACATTTCCCTTTTCGTCTATGGAGCCATGGTTCCCAGTGAAGATGTAAGTCAGAACGACTTGTTCAAGGTTCTTTTGACCCGTCTGGGCGTAGACTATAATAACCCGACTATGGATATCCGCCGAGTCAAGGTAGGTAACCAGTACGCCCAGGAATTCACCCTGACCCATACGGTGAACAAGTTCGACTTTGTCTACAAGGGCCGTTATTTCTATGAAGATGGCCGCGGCATCTTGGTTGTGACTTGGACCCAGGGTGTCAACGAAAAGAAATACAGTAAGATCATGGACCGTGCCATTGAAGGCCTTTCCATGGGCCCCAAGCCCGCCGTTTCCGCCGAAAACAACGACGCTAAAAAGCAGGCCAAGTTCAACGCCGCCATTATGAGCCAGGTGGGGCTCTTGCGCCTTCTGGAAAACCAGCCGCTTGTTGCCCTCAGCTACTTTGAACGGGCCAACAAGATGGACCCGGAGGAACCGCTCTATCTTATTAACTGCGGCTTTATCTACCAGATGAAGGAACTTTACGGACCGGGCATCAGCCACTTCGAAAGCCAGCGTGAACTGGTTCGCAAGAATGGCAAGCTCTTGAGCATCTTGGGTGAAATGTACGAGGCCCTGTTCGACTACGGCCACGCCCGCGAATGCGCAGAGGCCGCCCTCCGTTACACCCCGAACAACCCGGAATATGTGATTAACCTGAGCGACGCCCTGTGGGGCCTTGGCCAGCGCAACCAGTCCCTGATTGTGGTACAGCGTCTTTATGACACCCAGCCTAGCGCACGTTTGGGCGTATACCTTGCAAAGACCTACATGGGCCTGGACCAGTACGCCGAAGCCGTGGATGTGCTCTACGGTGTTCGTGGCCGCTTTGGAATGAGCGTAGAACTGGGCACCACCTTGATGGACGCATTAATGTTCCTGGGTAGGTTCGAGGAAGCCCGCGCCGTTAGCGAAGAAACCCTGGCCAGGGACCGCAACGATTACAAGATTTGGACCATGCAGGGCAAGATCCTGTTCTACAGCCGCAACTACCGCGACGCAGAAAAGGCACTGACAAAGGCTCTGGCCCTGAAGCCGGACAACGAAGACGCAAAGAGTTTCCTTAGCGCCACCAAGGCTTTCCTTGGCAAGGCTGACAACCGCACTTTGCAGAAGCCCATCGACCCCGTGGAGGCCCGCACTGCGGACCTTAAGACTTTGCTCCGCCCGGAAGCAAAGGCCGAAGCTACCGAAGGCGATTTTCCCGCTGTTATCCATTATCGCAAGGAATCCCTGAAGGCCGACAAGGACGCCAGCTGGACACGTACCGAGGAAATGTTCATGGAAATCCTGGACGTCCGTGGTGCTGCCATCTACCGCGAATTCACCTTCGACTTCTTGCCGGGATTTGACCGCATCTACATCAACGCCCTGGAAGTGTACGACAGCAACATGAAGCTGAAGCAGAAGGTCAGCTTGAACGGAGTCTACATTACCTATGCTACCGAAATCGGTGGCGGAAACGAAAGCCAGACAGCCCACTTCCCCTTGCAGGAACTGGAACCGGGCGACTTCGTGTACATGCAGTACAGCCGCACCAACATCGAGAACAAGGGCATGATTCCCTTTACCAACTTCGTAAGTTCCAAGGACGTGCCTGTAGGCGAAGCCTCCTTCCGCATTTTCGCAGACAAGAATCGCTTTGTGACCGAAGAATACGGACCGCTGGAAAGGCAGGACATCAAGGGCGGCGTGGAATGGAAGATTAACAACCCCGTGGTGATCCGCAAGGAACTGTACATGCCTGTGTACCGAGACTTCGGTGCAGGCCTGATGCTTACAGGCAAGCAGGAATGGAAGAACGTGGGCGAAGACTACCAGAACCTGATCAAGCACCAGTTCAAGCAGGCCGTAAGCGTACGCGAAAAGGCTTTTGAAGTCCGCGGCAACAAGATCGGCGACGAAGCTGTGAAGGCTTTGATCCGCTTTGTGCGCCAGGACATCCGCTACCGCGACATCCGTTTCGGTGGCCACAGTTTGATTCCCCAGACTGCCGAAGTAACCTTGAAGCAGCACCGCGGCGACTGCAAGGACATGGCCTTGCTCCTTAAGGAAATGCTTGAGACCATCGGCGTGAAAAGCTACCTCACCGCCATCCACCTGACCGAAGAAGGCTTCGAGCAGTTGCCCACCATCCAGCAGTTCAACCACATGATCCTCTACATCCCCAAGCAGGATAAGATCAGCGAAATGTGGGTGGACGCAACGGACAAGACCGGCAACGACCGCCCCGTACCTCTCGACATGGAAGGTAAGGTTGCGTTGGTCATCGATGACGACAACAGCCATGTGGTGACAACTCCCATCCTTGAAGACAATCAGGAACACCAGATTGGCGTGGACCACCGTTTGTTCATCGGTAGCGACGGCGCTTGCGAATTCCGCGACTCCGTGTCCCTTACCGGCAAGTTCGGCAGCGTAATGCGTAACCGTTTCTTTGGCCGCGACATCAAGGATCAGGAAAAGCTTATGGAAGAATTCCTGATGACGGGCATTCCCGACGTAAGCATCGGAAACCTGAAGATCGAAAACCTTTCCGACTTCAACAAGCCCCTGAACTTGATTGTGACCTACGCCTCCAAGGGTTACTTTGGCCAGGGCGGATCCGAACTGAAGGGACGATTCCCCAACGTGTGGGAACGCAGTCTCTTTAAGCTGCCCAAGGTGACAAAGCGCCATCATCCCATTCGTATGCCCCACGAAACCCAGTTCAGCTATAGCCTGAGTGTCAAGGCTGCCGGCGGTCGCTCTGTTAACGTGGCAGGGCCCAAGGCTCTGAGCCGCGAACCGGACTACGTCAGCTACGAAAAGGGTTGTGCAGAAGGCGTCAGCGCACAGAATTGCATCAAGTGGACTACGTTCGCCCTGTACGCAGATCCCGGCGAATACGAAAAAATCCGCGAAGAATGGACCTACCTGCTGAGCGAAACCAGCCCCATGATTATCGTAAAGTAGCCTAAATAAATTCTTTTGAAATCAACGGAGAAATAATGAACATCGTCATATATATTTTCCTTGCCTTGGGAATTCTACTAGGATTATCCATCGTGGCAATCATCTTCTACATCCTCGTCGTAGGAATGAAGAACGCCAAGAACCAAGTTGAAGACGAAAAGAAATAACGAAAGATGCCCGGTGATGAACCGGGCTTTTTATATTCCAAAATTTAGAATAAATTCTCGTTACGTTGTACTATTTCTTTAGCTTGAACGCAGGCTGATCCTTGCTGGTTTTGCCTTCTTCGAAGTACTCGGTGGCATGAATCAGTTTGGGCCAGGAGGCATAACCGAAGTTCTTTGGAGAATGGGAGATTTGCCTGGTGATAAGCTGGGATACCGTTGCAGCCAAGGACCAACCATCGTCGCCCTGGCATTCTGTGATGGCCTTGCGAATGGCGTTCATAAGGCGGGTATCACAACGAAGCATATTCTTGTCGTAACGTTCGGAACTATTGGCCAGTTCCCCCATGGTTGCCATTTCGGCCATTCCCTTGAACTTATCGGTGAAAACGAACAAGTTGCAGGCATAGATAAAGGCGGACGGAGTCTTTTCTTCGCCAAATCCAATGACCATCTTGCCCTTGGCACGAAGTTTCATGGCGAGAGGAGTAAAGTCGGAATCGCTGCTGACGATGGCGAACACGTCGATATTTTCGGTATAGAGCATATCCATGACATCGATTGTCATGGCCAAGTCTGTAGCGTTCTTACCCTTGGTGTAGGGGAACTGCTGCACAGGCTGGATAGCGAAGGGATGAAGCACCGTTTTCCAGGTGCTGTTAATTTCCCAGTTGCCATAGGCCCTGCGAATGCTGGTTTCGCCGTATTTGGAGAGTTCTTCCATGATGCCGTCAATGGCTTCGGCGCTGGCATTGTCGCAGTCAATAATCAGAGCAATTTTATCTTCAATTTCCATGCGAAGAATATAGCATAAAATCAAGGTACTTTCCAATGGTTTCTAAATGTGAATTTTTGCTTTTTTTCTAAATTTGGACCCACTATGAGTATTGCAATTCCCCAGCTGCCCAAGGGCACACGCGATTTTTATCCTGAAGCACAGCGCATTCAGAACTATATCTTTGACACTTGGCGTAAAACCGCCGAAGAATTCGCCTACGAAGAATACGAAGGCCCCATGTTTGAACACCTGGAGCTTTACACCGGCAAGTCCGGCGAAGAAATCGTAAGCCAGCTCTATAACTTTGTGGACAAGGGCGACCGCGAGATCGCTCTGCGCCCCGAAATGACCCCCACCCTGGCCCGTTTGGTAATCCAGAAGGCCCGCGAACTGAAGAAGCCCTTCAAGTGGTTCTCCATGCCCCGCCTGTTCCGTTACGAAAAGGCTCAGAAGGGTCGTCTTCGTGAATTTTTCCAGCTGAACATGGACATCATCGGTACCGAAAGCATCTATGCCGAAGCCGACCTGATGGCAGCCATCGCTACCATGCTCCGCAAATTTGGCCTGAAGGATGGTGAATTTGCCATTGGCGTAAGCTCCCGCAAGTTGCTTGCCACCTACCTGGATGAAATCGGCGCACCCAATCCGGCACAGGTCTACCCCGCTCTCGACCGCCGTCTGAAAATCGGTCCGGAAGCCTTTGCCAAGGCTCTCGCCGACGCAGGCCTCACTGACCTACAGGTTAAGTTACTTGACGATTTCATGAGCTGCAAGTCCATTGAAGAAGTGGCAGCCTCCGTCCATAGCGAAGCCGCTACCGCAGCTCTCGACGAAATCAAGGACCTATTTGCCACTCTGGAAGCAGCAGGTTACGGCGAATGCGTAAACCTGGACCTTTCCATCGTCCGCGGCCTCGCCTACTACACTGGCATCGTATTCGAAGTGTTCGACAAGGGCAAATCCATGCGCGCTATCGCTGGTGGTGGCCGTTACGACAGCCTTACCGAAAAGCTTGGCGGCGACCGCATTCCGGGCGTTGGCT